>JAKPGL010000085.1 GCA_029550925.1 Planctomycetota bacterium | reverse complement strand
CTATGCTCAAGGGCGCAAGGTGTTTCTCTCTGTTACTGTATCGGTCCTTCAGCCTCAAAATGGGCCTCTTCCTTCGCTGGAGGCCGGGTTTTGATCAAAGATGAGGGCCTTTTTTGGGCTGGAGCTTGGGGCCTCCAGGCTGTCAAGTTTGAGCAATGCAAGCCAAAAACTTCGGAGCCGGGTTGTTTCTGCTGAGGGAGTCGGCTGAGGCCGGGCAAGGTACCGGGCAAAAGCTCTCCATCGAGCTTCACTGGGGCCGACTACATCCCAGGGGCTGAGTTCTAACTCAGGCCAGCCGAGGGCCGCCGCCCGATCCAGGAGGGTTTGGATTCCGTCCTGGGGCGGATCGGGCCGACAGTCCTCTTGACGTTGCTCATACCAAACCGGGAAGCCGAGAAACCTACCGCATTGCAGGCAGTTCCGCCGGAGGGATCGGCCATTGTGAATTGGTGTATCGACGTATCGGGTCGAACCGCAAGGGCAGAGGGGCTTCACCGGGCTAATGGTCAAGAGGTCTTGCTTCATACCCGCCTCAAACTCCTGGAGGGTTGGCCTAACCTCCGGGGGGAATCGGTCCAGGTCGAACCTGGAGGGCTGGGCCGCTGCCTGAGCCGGGCTAGCCGCCGGTCTTGTGTCGGCCTCCGTCGGAGTTTCGGCCTCCGTCGGGCTATTGGTGTAGGCCTCTGCCTCAGTCGGGCTGAAGGCCTCAGAAAGCAAAGCAAACGCTTCTCTGTGAAACCCACCAATCGCCATAGGGCCACCTCTGTTTTGGAAGTTAAACTTTCCAAACCCCCTTTTTTAGTCTTGCCTCTCAAACTACAACCTTTTGGGGGCGTGTCTATCCCTCAATCGTCGAAAGATGGCCAACCCTCCCCCGAAGATGGCCAACATTGCCGTATATTGGATTTTGGCCATCTTTCGACTAATAGGGGACTACCTTCCCCCCCAATCTTACACCTCATTGGTAGGCGGTTCGCAAAGCTCATCGGGAAGTTTCCACTCCCAAACGCCACCAAACCTAGTTTTCACTGATCGAACACCTGCCGCCGTTTTTGCCCGTTGGATCGTCTTCTCAGAAAATCCCTGCCTAGTGAGTTCCTGAAGCACCTCCCGATTTGCCTTTGGCCCGCCGGAGAGCGCCAAAATCAATGCCTTTTCTGCCGCCGCCACTTGGGTTTCTTTGGTGGTCTCGAGTTCTCGGGCGATTGCCTGGGAGGCCGTCAAGAGGACCGGGCTGGAATCCCACTCCAAACGGGGGTAGCCGTTCTCTGAAACGATCCTGAAACCAAGCCCAGAAACCGGACCGGCTAGGTTGTTTTTGCCTGGAACTAGAAGCCGCCGGGTTTCGTCTTCCCCGTCTCGGCAAACATGCCAAACTGCCCGGGCTAGACCCACAAAGCCCCTAGAGCCTAACACCACGTCATCAGCAAAGTCTGCCCGGGCTTTCCGCCGATGGGCCACCAGCACTATCGCTGTTTCAAACTCGGCTGCCAGTTCGGCCAAACGCCCCAGCACTTGCCGAACGTGGTTTTCCGCATTGACGTCAACGTCAACTGGGAGAAAATGCCCGATGGGGTCTAGCACAACTAGCCGAGGCCGAACCTGTTTCATAGCTTGGGCGATTTCTTCGATACACGTAAGGCATACTGGCATTTTATATATTTCTCCGTCGTTTACACGCTGGATCGCCTCCAGTACGTGAATTCTCTCGAGCCTAGCTTCAGCCGCTTCTGCCCTGGGGCGTACCGTATCCGCCAAGCCGTCCTCAGCCACAATGAACAGGGAATCTCCCTCGGGGCAACCGGCACCGTCCGGCCACTGAAGACCACGGGACAACCGGGCGGCTATATCTATTGTCAAGAGGCTTTTGCCGCCGCCCGGCATGCCCACCAGCAGGCTTACCTTTCCCAAAGGGAATCGGTCAGGCCAAAGCCATTGAATCGCCTCCGGTTGAACGTCGGCAAGATTAAGAATCACGGGGCCGGGCCGAGGCACTTCGGGGGTTTTGCTTGCCCATTGCAGAATCAACCGACCGAGGTCTTCGGGGGTGGCGCTTTCTCCCAAGCAAGCGCCACACCAGGCCGGGTCGGCCAATACGTCGGCTATATCGCCATGTTCAGGCAAAAGAGGGCAATAATCAGACAGGCGAACAATTTTGACGCTTGCCGCTCCGGCCTCCAGGGCAAGCCGGGCAACGCCTTGGGCATACTGCAAGCCGGCCTCATCATTGTCTGGCAGAATGATCACGTTTCGACCGGCCAGAGGCGTCCAGTCGGTCTTGGCCGCTGCCTGTGCACCGCCGCTGCTGGTGGTGGCTAAAAGGCCACACAATAAAGCCGCTTCGGCTGCCTTTTCGCCTTCGCAAACGACTACGGGTGTTCGTGGGTCGGCTGCCAGTAGGTCCGACAAACGATACAAAGGCCGAGGTTCTTTCATTGCCGCAATCCGCCACCCATCTTGGCAGGGCGTAAGGGGCCGGTAGGACTTTTCACCGCCTGGTAAGCCGAACCTACACACCAGGCCCACAAGCTCCCCGGCTGTATTGTGGTAGGGCCATAGGCCGGTGGGGCGTCCAAGACTACGCTGGAGGTCAGTAAGGGCCGCCTCAACGGTAGGGTAGCTTTTGCCCGCTTGCCCATTGCCATCGGCTGGTTTGGTGGTGGATTGTCCGTTGCCCAAAACCTTTGGCCTCACCGAGTCGGGCCAGAGGTCTTGCCACCGAAGGTCGAGTCGTTCCAAAACAAGCTCGGTGGGGCAATTAGCAAAGCACCGAAGCAACGCCTTTCCATCTTGGGTTTGGGCCACCGCAAGGCTTGGCCGATGCTTGCCGCCGTCAAGTTCGTGGTACGGGCAAAGCGCCAGCCAACCGCTGCCCGACTTCCGGGGTTGGCAACCTAATCGCTCTAGTTGGGCCAACACTGTTTCCAAGGGTGTCATAGCAAGTTCCTGTTGTCTTTAGAATCTAAGCCGCTCAGGCAGGCTAGGCCGGGGCAGGCCGTTACCAGAAGCCCCCAGCCAGCACCGCCCCGGCCCAGCCGATCCTCCCGCACCTATTGGGCCGCCGATTCCGCCTCCGGAGCCGCCTCAGCCGCCCGCTCGGCTTCCTGCTGGGCCGCCCGTTCCA
>JAKPGL010000081.1 GCA_029550925.1 Planctomycetota bacterium | reverse complement strand
AACGGACTCACAGTTGGCTCAATCGGTTTCGCGGCATCTTGGTTCGTTGGGAAAAGAAAGCCGCCAACCACATCGCCGGACTCCACCTGGCCTGCGCCTATTTCACGCTCCGGCTTGCCGGGGTTTTCGGATAGGCTCTTAGCCTCACGTGCCTTGTCGGCCTCCCCAAACGCCTTCCCGGCCTCGGTCCACCCCTGCCGTCGTGGACCCGGCCTCCATCGCCCTTACGAGAAACAACTTGTACGACTACCAAACCACCGCTTGAGATACTTAGAGGCTCTAACAAGAACGAAGCCTCAAAAGATTCGACCTATTCTCCCCGCTGAAGGAAGTGAGTAGGAAGGCCGTTTTGTTAGAGCTTCTTAGAAATACTCCCAAAACGATTGTCACACTCCGCGATTCGGCTTGTCCAATACAAAGCCGTAGTCTGCTCTAACACGGAAACGAATCCACTGTTGAGAAGCACCCTCCTATAGAAAAAGCCATTCTGGACATGAAAACACCCCTAGTATATGCGCCCCCCCCCCGGCGCTGTCAAGTACCTAGGGAAAAATTTTGGAAAATTTTTCAACCCCCTTTTGGCGGGGACTTTTCTGGCGGCTTAGCGTGTGCGGACAGTGGGAGATTGCGGTTCTCGGAAGTTGGCCTTCTCTCCAGAGGGATCGTGGTTTTCCTGGCTTGGCACTTTGTTCAGGCTGGAAGATAGGATTTCTGGCGGCTTGGAGGGGTGTCTAGGATGGGGAGGCAGGCTTGGCCTCTTGGGCGTCTGAGGGTTGAGGGCAGAAAGAATCTGAGGGTTGAAGGCAGAAAGGTAGAAAGAAAGTCTCCTCACACTGGCGACTGTTCCCCCGGCCCTTACAAAGCGCAATGGCCAGGAAGGACCCGCAAGCCCACTCCCCGATTGGGCGGTCCCGATCCGGGGGGTTCGTGATTTGGGTGGTCCCGAGCCGTGGGATTCCCGTTTTGACCTTGGATCACGTCGGCCAGCCGGTCATGGGCTTCGAGTGGGCTATGGGCCGGGCCGCCTCATCAGCAAGGCTAGTAACGTTTGCCTTTGGGCCTCGGAAAGCCCCTGGATTGCCGCCTGGACTTCCGGGGGCAATTGGGCCTCTTTGCCTTCCCGGAGGGCCGGTTTGTTCTTTTGGATTTCCGAGGCAAGATGCTGGGCCTTTTGGCCTTCCGGGGGCTGAGGTTCAGCCTCTTGAGCTGCCGAGGCTGCCGGATTGGCAAGGGCAGAGCTACCCCCTAGATCGGCTATGGGAGGAAGGCTGCCCCCTGGATCGGCTGAGGTATCCGCCGGGGCCATAGAGGCTGGGCTAACTGGGGCTGCTGGAGGTTCACCTAGGGGAGCCGAGGCATTCCTACTTTCAGGGGGCAGAATGGGCTTACTTGCGCCAATCTTGACGGATTTCTTGACGCCGCCCCTTTCGGGTTTGACGCAACACCTTATGTTTTCTGAGTTTACGTCAACTGTTTCGACTCCCATCACCTCCACTAGGTGTTCATGTAGTAAGGGATGACGACAATTAAAATGTCGGTTATTTTTGCCCTGT
>JAKPGL010000080.1 GCA_029550925.1 Planctomycetota bacterium | reverse complement strand
AACGGACTGGCATACAGAAGTTCTCCATCTCCGGAACCGTCCCTTTTGCCTTTCGGCTTGTAGAGCACAGCCGGCACAGGAACTAAAACCTCCAGAGATTGGTTTTTCCCTGGCTGGGCTAGCTCCGGGTATGCAAATTCAATAGGGTATGCAGATTCCGTTTGGTGGCCTGGCGGCATCTGGGCACTCGAAGGCGCTGGCGGATCCTGACGAAGCCGGGCAAACCAAGGCCCTCGCAGTTCGACCTGGAAGATCCATTTCGGCCCGCCCGCTTCGCAGATGGCTTCCTCCCAGGCTTGTTTGGTGCGTCGGCGGACTTCCTCTTCGGGCAGGTTTTCTTCCCAATGGGCCCGCTCGATTTTGGTGCGATATGTGGCCATCAGGCGGGGGAAGTCGCAACCGGCCTGGCGGAGCAGGGCAGTCCAGATGGCCCCGGCCAGCGTCTGCGGCATGGGCGGACCACTGCGCACCCGAGTTGCCGCCGAAAACGGCCGGCCATCCCGGAAAAACAGTACATCCAACGACTCCAGCCAAAGGCCAACCCGTTGTTTGCCGCTTGTGGTCTGATTGTCCAGGCTCATTCCTCTCTCCTGCGGGCCAAGAAGGAAGCCATCTGACAAAGCACCAGAAAATGCCGAAGAATTTTGTTTTGCGGATCTTTGGAAAAGCGGGGCAGCATCGCCTGATAGTACTCCTGGAACTGTTGGACTAACTGGTCGCCGGCCTGTTTATACCCGGCGGCAAACAGGCGTTTTCGAGTCCCCTCTTCCGCCCGGTCCATTTGCCGTCGTAGTTCTGCTTGGATTGCTTCTAGCGGCAGGCCTTCCAGCACCGGAAGCTCCTGATACAGGTGATAGGCCCATCGGTCCGAAGCCCCCGGAATCTTGCTGCCGGAAGGGTCCTGCTTCGGCAAGAAGGCGTGCACCCAGCCTTGCACCGTTTCGACGAATGGCCACGGACACAGGGCAGTCTGATGTTCGCCGGACCGTCGGCACAGGGTAATACAAAGGATATCTCGGCCAGCGTTTTTAGCCTGTTTTTCGGCCTGCCGGGCCTGGTCCAACGCAAACCGCAGGTCCTCCTTATAATGGACAATGGCAATGCCGGCGCTCAAGGTTGCCTCCGAACAGGGCAAGTTGGCCCCTTGCCAAACCTGCCGAAACTCCCTCTGAACCTCCAAGGCACAGCCGAGCACCCGGCTTGTCGGCGCCAGGGCCAACAGATCGTCCCCGCCGCAGTAGATTAACGTACCCAGGTACTGCTCGACGATTTTTTGTGCATGCTCCAGAGCGAACCTAGCCAGGGTCTGGCTGACTCGGCGAACAGCCTCTGAGCCAACACACTCGTTCAGCCGCTCTCCCATCCGGTCGCCGTCCAGCATGAGAATCGCATAATACGTCGGTGCTCGGCCTTGAGCATCCCGTTTTTTCTTAAGGATAGAACAAAGCCCCTCCCAGCCTTTTTCCTGATCCCCATACCAGATCTTTTTCGGGCAGGGATCGTCTGGGTCCTGATCCGGCCGATTCCAGTGCAGCCATTGTCCGTTCCAATCTCCGTATTGCTCCCGGATATCCTGGGGATCCAGTGCGGGGGGTTCCTGGAGCCATTCCTTGGCAGCAGCCGTCGCCGTATCTTCAAACCACAGTTCTCGAGGCCACTTTCCGAACCGAGGCGCCAGATACGCTGGCCAGGCAAACCGTTTGACCAAGCTGGGTGCACAGAGCCGCTCGCCTCGCCGAAACCGAATGCCCCCCACCTTGATCCGCTCCGCAAACTCCTCCCAAAACCGGGCCGATTCGGACACCTCCGCAGGTCCTATTTGTTCATAAGTACCCAGCAGGGTGCATTTTGGCCCGTACATGCCCAACGGATCGGCTGGCGGCTGATACTGGGTTACCTTCCGGATCGCCTTTTGGGCGGCCAGGAGCCGAAAGGTCATCTGCATCCGATCCCGCCACAGCCGAGCCGCTGGACTTGCCGAGCTGGAAGCGGTATCCGGCCCTAAAAGCTTATCCAAGTCTTGCTGCGAAAAATCCTTCCACGGAAGCACCACCACCCGCAGGTCCTGATCGTCGAAAAACGAATCCACCTGGGCCTGCCACAATCGCTGGACCGCTTCCTGCCACGGGGCAGCTAATGACGACCGCCCAATTTGTGCCTCCAGTTCCTCCCGGACTGCCCGGACGATCTCTTGCCATGCCTCCTTAAAACTCTCTTGGCACTGCCGGGCCAGCTCCTCGGCCTTCGTTTCCGGTACTTCGGCCAGGAAACGGTTGGGCAAACAGGCCACTCGTAGGGGGAAGCCCGACCCAGCTCCCGGCTTTCCAGCGGCGCCGTTTAACGGCATGGGATCCCGGCTCATATCCGGTAGCACAAAGGCCTCCGGCCCACACCTCTGCATGATCGGCTCCATGGCATGGCGGGTTAACCACGATAAAAGGAAACTCCCCGTCCACAGGTCTCGCACCGTGCGGGCCGCCGCAATAAACCGTTGCGCCGGGCCTGCCGAAAACAATACAAACGCCTTCGGCTCTGGAGACGCTTCCGACATGGCTGGTTTCCTTCTCCTGATCGATAATCTGATGTATAAGATGTATAAGATGTGCAAAAGATCGCCTCAAAAGATTCTTACCGCCTATTTCTGGCCGCATCGCGAATGGCCTGCAGGTTGATGATCTCGGCCACCTCGAATTGCGGCGGGATGTCTGGGGTGGGCCGAAGCCGGACAATAGGCGGAAAATAGCCCATCCGGCCGTGCAGTTCGGCTAGCACCGTACAGGCGATCGGTGCCAGAGAGGGCGGGTTGACCAAGATGGGCACGCCCTGCCACTGCTCCGGTGTAAGTCCTAGGCTGTCCAAAAGTTCTCTTGCCTGCTCGGCAAAGGGCCGCTGGGGGGCAAACTGGCATTTCAGTTCCAACAGCTTTTCTATCTTTTGGCCGGTAAGAGTCTGGATCGCCTGCTGCTGGGCTTCGGTCAGCGGATGCGCAAAGTTCAATACCCATACCTCGGTCATAGGCTCTCTTTACTGCTGGTTATCCGTGAAGAGGTAAGGAAAACCGTTTGATGTTCTATTCTTTTTTACGTTCCAGCCGAACTTTCTGTAACAGAGCTCTTGGGATCGGGTTGCTCTTGGCCACCAGAGGAGCGGTTGTGTTGCCTCTGTATTTTCTTTTACGTACCCGGATCGCTGGTAGTAACAGGCGGCAGTCCCAGGAGTTTTCGCCACCAGGGACGATTGGCCCAGGCCCACGCTTCCTTCATTTCGGTCAGCAGTTGGATCAACTTTTTCACTGCCTTTTCCTCGCTCTGGAGCTGGGCGGCAAGATCTTTTATTTGGGTTTGCAATCGGTTCGCCCGCGCTTTGACGCTGGCGAGCTTTTCCTCGAAGCACTGAATGCCCTCTTTTAGCAACCGATTTTCCTCTGTTAATCGAGCCACCTCGTCTTTTGCCTGCTGACAAGCGGCTTCCATCTGTTGGCGATTCTGTTCCGCCTGGCGCCAAGCGATTTCCATCTGCTGGCAGTTCTGTTCGGCCTGCTCCAACTGCTTTTTGCAGCGATCGAAAAGTTCCTCCTCGGTGCTCGGAGGTTTCTCCTCCGAAGATGGATACCATGGAGTAAACTCCGCCAGCCGGTTGATCCATTCCGCTCTCCGACGGTTAGGCAAATCCCGCTCATACTCTTGATGGCTGGCATAGAACAGGCACACATATATCCGGTCCCCTCGGAGAAAACCGGCCACCCGATTGGGCCTCTTATCCAGTTTATAGACTTCTAAATCGCTCTGGCGGAACGTGTGGCGGTGGCCCCTGCGCCACAACGGATCTGCTAGCTTGCTCAGCACCATATTCCAAACTTCCCGCTCCCTCCGATCGCTCTCGTTGTAGCTCTTCCAGGCTTCCGGCGAAAGATATACCTGGCTTTGCTCGCGTTCTAAACTGCTGGCCAACAGGCTCCCAAAGGCCGACAGCGTTACATACCTCTGCTCATCCTCTTCCAATAGCGATTCATACCAACTCCGATCCGTGTAAGAAATCCCCAGAATTAGCTCAAAAAATCGTTCCTTCGACATTACACCTTCTTGCTGCAATCGCCGGAGAGCATTTTCTGCCTGGGCCAATCGCTCGTAATCAAAATTCACCGGTACCGGCGGCAACCTCAGCAACTCCGAACTCCATTCAAAAATATACACCACCTCCAGCCGATGGAGTAGTCCAAACAGCGTCACATAGGGTACCACCGACTTGAACCCACCGGTGGCATTCAAAATCGCCTTTTGTTCCGGATTTTCTAGCCAGCCTTTCGTCTCTTCTGTCAAGACCTCGAATAACTTTTGGATGCCAACCTTCCGGAACCGCTCTCCGTTATTGACCTGTAATCCTTCGATCTTCACCAAGCGGGGGCGAAGTCCCAATTCGTTCTCCAAGACTTCTTTGACCGCTTCCGCACAGAGTTGACCATCCAGGGTCTCCGAATGCAACAGGACCACCTCATCCGATTCGGAAACCTTCAACTTGGCTAAGCTATGGGTCTCTGCGCTCAGTTTACGGAAAAACTCTTCCGGCGAACTTCTCTTTGGGCGGAGGTCTTCCATTCGCTGGCGAATATGGGAACGGTATTCCTCCTTTTGGTCGGCTTCCTGAAAAGACTTTCCTCCTCCTGCAATGGAAGTGCCCGTGGTGCACAAGATTTTGCGGCCCATCGTGTCGCTTCCTTTAGGAGGAACGGTTGTGGGCTTGGAAAAGCCCTGGCCGGTCGGGAACACCTCTGGTGGACGAATAAAAGCTACCGATCAAAATATTGATCTTGGTTGGCTTGTCAAGTGCCCCTGTGGGGAAAATGGGATTTTTTGCCTACGGGGTTTCGTTCTTGTTACTTCTGCCTCTCTTGGACCGTAAAAAACCTATAGAGAGATTCGAGCAGGACTCTGGTTGGAGGTGTTCGGCTTTTTGGATGTAACCCTATGTAACAGAAGGACTTAAATCACAAAAAGTCTCTAAAGTTTCGGGTGGGAACCCCTCGCCGAACACCCCCCTTTTAGGAGTGTCCGGTAAATTCCCACTCCCAACCCCTTATTGTTTCCCAACTTACAACACGAGCCGTTGCATTCCCCTAGGCCGAGAAGTGGCCATTGAAGTTAACTAATTTAGCTGGCGGTTTTTTGTTTCTTCTGGAGTTTTGCAAAATGGGCTTGTTCAGGTGTTCGTACACGGAACAGGTCCCTCAAAAATCCCGTGATTTTTGAGGGTCGGTAGTGTACAAGATCGGGGGAAATCCCAAATTTGCAAAACTCCAGTTTCTTGCCTTATCTTATAGGAGTTCAACGATGGATAAATGTGATCCAGTTAGTATTGCAGCATTTGTTTGTTCCGTAGGCGCATTTGGTCTTCTTATTACGGCTTTTTGTTCAGGAAGTATTACTGCGTATGCGTTATATGCACT
>JAKPGL010000065.1 GCA_029550925.1 Planctomycetota bacterium | reverse complement strand
GGTGCGGGCTGGAGCTTCATCTGGATCGCCTTCGATTTCGGATGCTGCTGAGCTGGCTGCGCGGACAGATCGAAAAACAGCTCGGCCTCAAACTCGTTGTCCCATCCCAACTCCCTATGCCACCTTGACTTATATCAATATCCCCGACTTGGAACCACTTAGGCTGAGCAATCGCCGTCTGGACAGACGGCGCTACACTGCCCGCTAGACAGCGGGCGTTACGACAGCCGACGCTACGTAACTTAAGCTGTCCAGCCTGAGCCAGACGCCGGCTGAAACAGACTGTATTTCCACTTTTGGCGGACGTGGCAGTAGCGAACCGACGGCCCATGCCGTAAGATAGCGGGAGTTTCCTTTTCCGGAGAGGAGGACAAAGCGATGCGAACGGCAACGTGGATGTTGGGTTCGGTGTGGCTAATTGGTTGGTGGTTGGGCTGGAGTTGGACTGGGGCCGAAGCGGCTGATCAGCCGCAGTGGGGCCATGCGTGGACCCGAAACATGGCCTCGCCGGAACCCGGGCTTCCGAGCCAATTTGATCCGGGCAAGGTGGATCCCAAAACCGGCGAGATCGACCTTAGCAGCACCAAAAACGTCCGATGGGCGGCCCGGCTGGGCAACATTACCTACGGCGTGCCGATTGTCGGCGGCGGTCGGGTGCTCATCGGCACGAATAACGCCCGGCCTCGGGATGGTCGGCTGCAAGGCGATCGGGGCGTGCTCATGTGCTTCGACGAGAAAGACGGCCGATTTCTCTGGCAGTTGAACCTGCCGAAACTTACCCGGATCAAGTGGGCCGACTGGTTCAACATCGGCGTCACCTCTGCGCCGACGATCGAAGGCGACCGGGCCTACTTGGTTACCAATCGAGGGGAATTAATGTGCCTGGATTTGAAAGGGATGACCGACGGCAATGACGGACCGTTTCAGGATGAGGGACGGCTTATGGCCGAGGAGGGGCAGCCGCCGGCCCAGCCCACCGCCCAAGACGCGGATATCCTGTGGCTTTTGGACATGCCTAGCCAACTGAAGGCCGAGCCGCACAATGCGGCCAACGGTTCGCCTATGGTGGTAGGTGATCATTTGTACGTATGTACTTCAAACGGCGTGGAATGGACGCACAAATACGTTGTTCATCCCGAAGCACCCAGCCTGATTGTGGTGGATAAACACACCGGTCGGCTCATTGCACGGGATAACTTCGGCATTGGACCGGACATTACCCACGGCCAGTGGAGTTCGCCGTCTATGGGCGAAGTGAATGGCAGGCTGCTGGGTTTTTTCGGCGCGGGCAATGGAGTGCTGTATGCCTTCGGCATCTTGCCGCCGGAAACCAAACCAGCGGAAAAGCCGCTCCTTTTGGACCCGGTGTGGAAACTGCACGGCCATCCGCTGGCCCAAATCCAGGACCATGTGCCGGCGGATCACCAGCACGACAGCACTTCGTACCAGGTAACGGCCAACCCGGTGTTTTATAAGAATCGGGTCTATCTGGTCTTCACCCAGGAACCGTTCCATAATATGAAGCAGGGTTGGTTGGTCTGCGTGGACGGGACAAAAACAGGCGATGTTACCCGGTCGGCCATTGTTTGGTCGTATGACAAGATCGGGGCCAGCACGGCAACGGTCGCCATTGCCGATGGGCTGGTCTATGCCGTGGGTTACTACGGGACCCTGCACTGCCTGGATGCGGAGACCGGCCAGGTGTATTGGACGCATGAGGTCGGCGCCCCGGCAACCGCTTCGCCCCTGGTAGCCGACGGCAAAGTATATCTGGGTACCGCCCGCCAAACTTTCTGGATATTCCAGGCAGGCAAAGAGAAAAAGGTCCTGGCCGAAATCCGAATGCCGGATAAAATTTATGCATCGGCCACGGCCGCCAACGGCGTACTGTATATTCCGACCTTCCGGTTCCTGTACGCCGTGGCAGAACCAGGCGTTCCAAAAGCAACCCCAGGGGCCTCCCAATAGCCCCGAAGGAATTACTGGTTTTTGTTGCTCGATTCCCGGTCGCTTCCAGCGAACAGCGATAAGACTCATCGGATCAGACGGAAGAGGCGTTATGAAGAGGCAAATAGGAATTCTTTTCTCGACCTTGCACACGCAGGGTAGGCTAGTAGTTCTTTTCGGCGTGGGAGTTTGGCTGCTGCTGGCCCAATGGCCGACGGCCCAAACGCCCTGCCTGCCCGGAGGCCCGTTTGGGGAGGCCCAGGCCGGGCGGAGTGCTCTCTGGGCGGCGGAAACCGCCGAATCGGCTCATGCCCAAGCTGCTCCCACTCCGAAAGAGCGGGAACTGGTCGAAACCTATCCGGACGGCAAAAAAAAGGCCGTCTATGCGATTGGCCCCGATGGCGTCAAAAATGGCCCATTCAAAGAGTTTTATCCCGACGGCAAAACCAAGGCTGACGGCGCTTACAAACAGGATAAACTCCATGGGCCGTACAAAGCGTTTCATCCGAACGGCAAATTGCAGATTCGGGCCGTTTATCGGGACGGCCAATACTACGGTCAGGTGGAGGAGTTCGGCGAAGACGGCCTCCTGAAAAGTCGGGCCAACTATAAAGAAGGCCAATACCACGGCCTCGTCCAGCAGTATGAGGGCAAACAGCTTGTTCAGGAAGAGTTTTGGCTGGACGGCCAGTTGATTCTGCCTCGTTCGCCTGCGATGTTGGCGGCGGAACTGGCGGCCATCCAGAAAATACCGGTGGAAACGGTCGGCCAGGTGCCGGCGCAGACGCCCGCCGTGGTGCTCAAGGCAGTCAAAGACCCGGCGGCCCACGCCCATCGGGAGGCCGCCCTACGGGTGTTGATGAACTTCCGTTGCCTCTGCGGCGTACCGTACAAAGACCTCAAACTGGACTGGACCTACATCGCCCACTGTGAGGCCGCCTCCTACCTGCTCTCCAAAGTAGGCAAATTGGATCATACCCCGACCAATCCCGGGTTGCCCGACGCCGAATACCGGTTCGGCTTTGAAGGCACGAGCAAATCGAATCTTTCCACCTCGGATTCGCCCATCGGGGCGGTCCGCGGTTTTATGGACGATTCCGACCCCGGCAACATCGACCGGGTAGGACATCGTCGGTGGTGTCTAAACCCAGCCATGCTGAAGACGGGGTTTGGCGCCGGCTGGGGTTATACGGCGATGTGGTCGATGGACAGCAGCCGATCTCAGATTCCCGACTACGATTTTGTCGCTTTTCCGCCGCGGGGGATAACGCCGACGGCGAGCTTCAAGAGCCATTACGCCTGGAGCGTCTCGCTCAACCCGAAAAAGTACCAGAAGCCGGACGCCAAGACGGTGAAAGTGCAAATCCTGCCAGCCAAATTGAGCCTCAAGCCGCCCGCCCTGGAAAAGGCGTCTACCTCCTTGCCAATCGGCTATTTCCATGTGGATACCGGCGGGTTTGGCATTCCCAATTGCATCATCTTTCGCCCCAAAGACTTCAAAATAGTTCCCGGGACGGCCTATTGGGTGGAAATCACCGGGCTAAAGACCCTGCGCGGCCAAGAGACCAAACTGGGCTACCTGGTGGCGTTTATTACGCTGTAGGAAGACTCTTCTATTCCAAGAGGGATTTCTAGGGGGGCTTTTTGGGCCGAAAGAAAAAAATGTCGGCCGGTTTTTACGTTTCCTCTCGGAAGCGGCGTTGCAGGTCGGCGTAGGCGTCGATTCGTCGGTCGCGCAGGAAAGGCCAGTGCGTCCGGACCACGTCGATCTGGTCCAGATCGCAGTCGGCCAAAAGGATTTCTTCTCGGTCATGGGCGGCGCGGGCCAACACCTGGCCGATCGGATCGGCGACAAAAGAAGCCCCCCAAAACTCAATCCCCTCTTCCAAGCCAGTGCGGTTCACCGCGGCCGCAAACAGACCGTTGGCAATCGCATGGCTTCGGATCATGGTTTCCCAGGCCGAGTGTTGCACGGCGCCGAACTCAGCCTTCTCTTCCACCAGCCAGCCGATGGCCGTCGGGTAAAAGAGTATCTCTGCTCCGGTCAGGGCGGTAAGCCGGGCGGCTTCCGGAAACCATTGGTCCCAACAAACGCACACCCCTACCCGACCGAACCGAGTGGGAAAACTGCGGAACCCCAGATCGCCGGGCGTGAAATAGAACTTTTCATAATACCGGGGGTCGTCCGGGATGTGCATTTTGCGGTACAGGCCCGCCAGCCGGCCGTCCGCATCCAGAACGACCGCCGTATTATGATACAGCCCCGGCGCACGCCGCTCAAAAATGGATCCGACAATCACGACGCCCCATTGTCGGGCCGCCTCGGCCAATCGGTCGGTGGTGGGACCGGGCGTTGGTTCGGCCTCGGCAAACCGGAGGTGGTCCTCGGTCTGGCAGGGATACAGACCGTGGAAAAGCTCCGGCAGGCAAAGGATTTGGGCGCCTTGGCGGGCGGCCTCGGCCAGTAGGTCCAGGGCCTTTTGCACGTTCTGTTCTTTCGAGGCCGTGCAACGCATCTGGATCAGGCCCACTCGGACCCGCCGCGTCGGCCCAGCGTCGGCCTGAGAAGCAGCCTTCGATTCAAAATGTTCGCCCCGGTCGCGACAAGTAGAATTCTTCTCCGACCCGAAGACGCCGGATGGTCCGATTTGCTGCCTGGGAGACGCCATGACCGCTCTGCTCCTGTTGCCGTGCTTCGTTTAGAATCTCTCCGCATCACCAATCCGAGAGATGGTGCGAAGTCTTTACGAACTATCTACCATACCACCGGATAGGGACGATGGGGAGAGCATCCTGTAGGGGAACCCAGTCTGTTACGAATGGTTTGAGGGCCGATGGATCGGAAAACTACCGTCCTCCAGACGGCGTGTCCATATAAGGGCGGGGTGTGGCAACACCCAAAGGCCGCAGAAGACGGCCGGTCTCGGCCGGGCGGCTTTCCATCCGCCGAGGAAAGGCCCTCCCGCCGCCCCCTCCTCCCGCCGTCGTCCCCATAGACATTTTCGGGAAAGGATGTTATGATACCAGGCTAATATCTTTCCGCAAAGAGACTTAGGAAGGCCCCTTTCCGAAACCGTTCTATCGAAATTCTTCGTCGGCGGTTCCCGCTCGGCAAGCGGGAATTCCTGCCGGCGGCGGTCCGACCGAGAGGTCGGTTTTCGGAGAGCTTCCGGAGTTTGCTGCGGAAACAGACGTCCCAGGGGAAGGCGTGCGTGGAATGTGGATTTGAGTCGGCTTTTTAGGATAGGATGGTTCCGTGGTTAGCTACAATACGGGTGAATTTCGCAAGGGTTTGAAGGTTCAGATCGACGGCGAGCCTTATTTGATGATCGAGTGCAACTTTGTCAAGCCGGGAAAGGGGCAGGGGTTATACAAATGTAAGCTCCGCCACCTTATCCGCAATATCGTCATCGACCGCACCTACCGAAGCGGCGATAGTTTGGAAGCGGCCGACGTCGAAGAAGTCCAGGCCCAGTTCCTTTACCGCCAGGGAGACCAGTTCATCTTCATGGATACGGAAACCTATGAACAGTATGAACTGTCTGCCGAGGTGGTCGATGAAACCTGGAAATACCTTAAAGAAGGCATGGTTTGCCAGGTGCTCTTGTTTAACAATACGCCCATCGGCATTACACCGCCGAATCACGTCGTGTTGCGGGTGGAGTATTGCGAGCCGGGCGTGCGGGGCAACACGGCCACCAACGTCACTAAACCCTGCAAAGTAGAGACCGGAGCGGAGTTTCTTGTGCCGGCCTTTATCGAAATGGGCGAACTGATCAAGATCGACACCCGCACCGGCGAATACGTGGAACGGGTGAAGGAATAAAGAAAAATAGGCAATATTTTATTTTAGCCGAACGGAGCAGCGCTGTTTTCACCCTCCCCTCCAGGCCGTTGCAGGGGATGGTGAAGGGGAAATCGAGGCGGGGGATGCACGCCCGCAGCCCGGAAAGCCGCTCCTTAATGGGGGCGCAGTTCGGCTGCCTCTTTGCCTATTTTCGGCGGCGATGGCGATAGATCAGCCCCGCCACAGCTAAACCGCCCAACGTTAACAACCCCACCGAAGCCGGCTCCGGCACAAAGACGCTCAGCCGATGGAAATCAAACGTCACCCAACCGCTAGCCGTGTCTTGATACCGAAGCGTCAGATAGTTATCGCCCACCCGGAGCTGATCGGGAAGAATGAATAGATTTATATAAGTCCCATCCGCCTGCGCCGGCAGAGAGGCCAACAGTTGGCCGTTGATCAAAATGTCGATCGGATGGCTCCCGGTATCGTCTTGTCGAAAGATTTTCGTGGTGTAAAGGTAAGCAAAATCGGCCAGTTCGTCAGAAAGCGTAAAATGGAGGTTCACCTCCCGATCGGGGGAACTAACCGCCCGCTCCAGGTGTTTCCAATTCGGGTCCCAGACGTAGAAATCGTCCGGCGCCTCGCTTTCGTCAACAAACTCGGCTAGGCTGTTGTCATCGTAGCCCACCTGCCAGGAACCGCCAAACTCCATCCAGTCCCAGCAGGTGTACCCAGTGCCGTTTTCATATTGGAGCGTTACGGTGTTAGCGCCTGTCCGGAGCAAACCGGCCGGCACATAAACCAGATAATCCGTATTGGAATTGGCGGTAAACGTCCCCAGCTTCTGCCCGTTTACTAGGACCGAAAACCCAATGTTGCCGCTTTGGCCGTCCATATCTAAATGAAACACATACGGCAAAGCGGCCTGCAAGGCGTTGGCGGTAAAATTGAAATCCACCTTGTTCTTTCCATACGAGGTGATTGCCCGCGGGACATTGCCCCAAGGTTGGCCGATCGTATAACTATCGCCTACCGACTCATGGTTGAAGTCCACATTGGCATTGTTATCCAGGCCGATCTGCCACAACGGCCCCGGATAGCCGAAGGCTTCCTGCACCTCCGCGGTGCTTAAGGCTCGGTTCCAGACGGCCAGATGGTTGATCGCCCCCCGGAATGCCTTTTTTGCATTGCCCTCGGCGTCTTCGGCCCCGATGCGGGTCCCTGCAGGACCAGTATTGGTGGTAATGGAACTAGTGGTTATTTTTTGATACTGTAGCGCCCCATTCTCTCCCCAGAGGTAAAACTCAACCGAGTCGTTCG
>JAKPGL010000058.1 GCA_029550925.1 Planctomycetota bacterium | reverse complement strand
CGACGAGATCCTGGCGTACGCCGATAAGATCCGAGCGGAGCTGGACGAGGTGGAGAACCGGGACGTGCGCCGGGCGGAACTGGAGCGGGAGTTGGCAGAGGTCCAGGAACGGCTGGCAACGGCGGCGCTCACTCTTTCCAGATTGCGGCGGGAGGCCGCCGACAGGCTGGAGCAGGCGGTGACGGCCCAATTGGCCGAGTTGAACATGGGGCGGACTGCCTTTACCGTGGAACTCAGCCGTACCGAGACAGCCGATGGGTTGCCTTTGGCCGACGGCCGATGGGCGATTACCGCTTCGGGTCTTGACCATGCTGAGTTTTTGGTCGCTCCCAATGTGGGCGAAGGCGCTAAACCATTGGCCAAAATCGCCTCCGGGGGCGAACTTTCCCGGATTATGCTGGCCATCAAGGCCATCCTGGCCGAGGTGGATGCCATTCCCACCATGGTTTTTGACGAGATTGATACGGGGATCGGGGGCCGAACCGCCCAGGCGGTGGCGGAGAAACTGCTCCTGATTGCCCGGTCCCGTCAGGTGATCTGTGTGACCCACCTGCCGCAAATCGCCAGCATGGCCCACCGCCATCTCTACATCGAGAAGACTACCGACGGCGCCAGAACCAGAGTGAATGTACGGCCCCTGGAGATGCAAGGGCGGGTGGACGAGTTGGCGCGGATGCTTGGCGGAGCGGAAGTGACGGAGACCACTCGCCGTCACGCCCAGGAGATGCTGGCCCTGGCGGAGACCGTCCGCCTGCGGAAGGTGGGGAAAAAGCTGTAAACGCTCAACGGATTTTTGGGCGTAAAGATTTATTGGGTTACTGTTTAGCCCTGGGGAAAGGGATGGCCCCGGTGATCTTTGAAAAATTACGTCAGGAGGGATGACAGCATGATTGATCTCTCCAGACAGCAAAGATGGGTCATAATTGCGGTAGTTTGCGCTTTTGTCGTCGGGGCCGCGGTACTTACGGCCCGGAGCGGCCTGGGCCGCCAGGCGGAGGTATATTCCCTGGAAGAGCCGGCTGAACAAGTGGGGGAACAAGTCCGGGAGGAACCGGCAACCATTACTTGCACGGAGGATAACCCGGTCCAGGTAGTCTCCAATATCTGTTTCGTCCATGTCTGCGGTGCAGTGCAAAACCCTGGTGTTTACCAACTGCCGGAGGGCGCCCGCTGTTTCCAGGCGATTGAGGCGGCCGGCGGGGCAACACCGGAGGCGGATACCGCCGCCATCAATTTAGCTGCCAAGATCGTGGACGGGGAGCAGATTTACCTGCCCAAGCGGGGTGAGGCTTCCCCGGCAGCAAGCCGGACGGCCTCCGGAGGGCGTCCGATCAAGAAGAAGGAAGCGGCCAGGCCATCCTGGCCCTTGGATCTCAATACGGCCACTGCCGACCAGTTGGAAGCGGTTCCGGGCATCGGGCCGGCTATGGCTGCCCGCATCTTGGCCTACCGGGCGGAGAAGGGTCGTTTCACCAGCCTGGACCAGTTAACGGAAGTGCCGGGGATAGGTAACAAACGCCTGGCCCAACTCCGTGCTTACCTATGCGTGCGTTAATCCGGAACCGCCCCTTGCTGGGGGCGGCCCTCTGTTTTGGCGGCGGCATCCACGGGGCGGTGGTGACCGGTTGGGCGCCGGCAGTCTTTGGCCTGCTTACGGCTGCAGCATGTTTGTTTGGTGTGATCCGCCTGCGCCGGGACCGGCGGCCCCTGGTCATTTTGTTTACGGTAATTTTTTTGTCAGGTGCTCTCTTGAGTTCCGCCGCTCGGTTTGCTTGGCGCACCGCGTCTTGCCAAGCGGCCAACAGGCTGAAGGCGGAGAAAATTTTTACCGCCGTGGTGACCGGGGAGCCAAAACAGG
>JAKPGL010000056.1 GCA_029550925.1 Planctomycetota bacterium | reverse complement strand
GCCAGTGGTCCGGCGTGGCAATGACGACGGCGTCGATGTCCGGCCGATCCAGCACTTCCCGGAAATCGGCGTACTCTCGGCAACTTTGATCTCCGGCGGCGGCGTCGATTTGGCGTTTGGCCTGCGAGCGACGTTTGGCATCGACATCGCACACGGCCACGACCCGGTCGCCGCCGGCGATGATCTGCTGGCCGCGGCTCCCGGACCCGATGAGGGCGGTGGTAATCCGGCTGCTGGGCGCTGGCTGGCCCGCACAACCGATCACTCCCGAAGGCGCTAGATACGGTACGGCCGCCCCGGCAACCAAACTTCGCACAAAATCCCGCCGGGTCCATTTGTGACAACGCTGCATGGTGTTTGCTCGAGGAAGCATGGTCTTTTTCCTTAGCCTGTGGAGGAAAATCGACAGACACAAGGTCTTGGTTGGTGATGTCTTGATTGTTGGAAGGCGACAGATTCAAAAACCCCAAGGCAACATTTCAGCCGAATGGAGAGGCCTTTTTGTCCCCCCACGAAAGCCCCCGCCGATCCCATAGCGTTGTCTCTTCCATGGCCATTGGTATCTACACATCCCAGAGAACCGTGCAGGAGGTTGGGCAAACCGCCAAAGGCGGCGGAACTCCTTCGCCTCTCCCCTGGAGCGGCAGAGGGTAGGGAGAGGGGGAAAAGGGAGGGATGCAATCGCCTGTTGCCCCCCTCACCCGGCTAGCCTGACGGCTAGCCGACCTCTCCCACAGGCGGCAGAGGCGGCTTTCTGCATTCGGCTAACACGTTACCTTTTTACCATATCCTACCCGAAGACCCAGAGCAAGAGAGGCGGCGGAAAAAAGAACTTGCCTAAGCCGGTTTCTTCCCGGGTCGGCCATTTCGTCCACAGAGAGGTTTTCCCGCTGGGGAGGGCCAACGCCCGAAAGCCAACCTCTTTGGTTGCTCCGGGAGGGGGGACTTTACCGATCGCCTCGGCAGATCGCTCCAGATATTCCATGACCGAAAATTGACCATCGTTGACCCATTTTTTGCAAACTACACAAGACGATTTTGTTGACAAAAGGTTTTGCCCAGGGTTTACTGAAAGGAAGAGAGATGAAGAGAGATATAGAGGCTTTCTACAAAGGGGGTTGCCCTCCCCGTGGTTGTCCCAATGGGACGGGTGGCCACTTGATCATTCCTTTAGGGTTCTCTCCGCTTAGGGAATAAGCCATTTTTTTCAGGAAGCCCAAAACAGTTTTGCTGCAGGGCGTTTCCTGACGGATAGAGGGGTTCCCAGAAATACCAGAAAATTAGTCATTTTCCAAAAAGGAGATGTGCTATGAAGCGACAGATGCTTGTTCTGATGGCGGTTGTGTTGGTGGGCGGCGTACCGGCAGGCGCCCAGGCGGGGCTGGTGCACCGCTATAGTTTTGACGCCAATGCCAACGACCTGGTCGGCACGGCCCACGGCACGCTAGTCAATAACACCGGCAACGCCCTCTATTCGGGCGGTCAACTCCGGTTGGGCAACGACGGTTCCCAGTCGTCCGGGGCCAACAACGGCGATTATGTGGACCTTCCGAACGGGATTATCTCAGCCCTGGGTAACCATGCTACCTTCGAGGCATGGATCACTTGGGGTGGGCCGTCCAGTTCCAACTGGCAACGCATCTTCGATTTCGGAACCTCTACCGGAGGAGAAAACGTCTCCAACGGAGGCACGTATTACGTCTTTTTAACGCCTCGCAATAGCACCAGCAGTACCTATCGCGGCGAGTACAAAGATGGTTCGACCGTCCAATATATTCACCATACGGCCGCTTTACCGGTGGGGGTACAGCAGCATGTGGCCCTGGTTTGGGATGGCACGGCCGGCGTAGCCAGGATGTATCTGAACGGCCAGCCGGTCGGTTCTAACACCCTCCACATGACCTTAAGCAGCATTCCTGATGTGAACAATTGGCTCGGTCGATCCCAGTTTAACGATCCGCTGTTTACTGGTTCCTACAATGAGTTCCGCATCTACGACCATGCCATGACCGACGCCGAGGTGCTGGCCAGTTTCCAGGGCGGCGTCCATCTACAAAAGGGTCTGGTCCATCGGTATAGTTTCAACGGCAATGTGAACGATTCGGTCGGATCGGCCCACGGAACGCTGGTGGATCCCAATGGAGTGGCCTCGTACTCTGGCGGAGTGCTCTCATTGGGCAATACCGGTAGTGAACCTTCCAATTCGCACAATCCTGGCGGCACGCCTCAGGGCAGTTATGTCGATCTGCCCAACTCGATCATCTCCTCGTTGGGCACCTCTGCCACGTTTGAAGCATGGGTGGTCTGGAACGGCACGGGCGGCGCCTGGCAACGGATCTTCGATTTCGGCCGATCCGACGGCGGCGAAGGAATATCAGATAGTGGAGGTAGTCAAAAGTTTATCATGATCACCCCTAAAAGCAGCAGTAGCCAGATGGAGCTCCACTATCGGAACGGCACTTCCACCACGGCGATCACCCGGCCCACCATGCCCGCCAATGACAAGGCCCATGTGGCCGTGGTCTGGGACGGCCAGGCAAGCGTGGTCCGCTTCTATGTCAACGGCGCCTTGGTCGGCGTCAATGCCACGAACATGGCCTTGACGGACCTGATCGACGTGAATAACTGGCTTGGCCGATCGCAGTATGGGGCGGATCCCTTGTTTGCCGGCGGATATGACGAGTTCCGGATTTACAACAAGGCCCTCTCGTCCTTTGAACTAGGCCAGAGCCGACTGATGGGACCCGAAATGCCCGAAGCCAATGCGAAAAACGCCGCCTATGTGGCCGACGGCGGCCCAGTCCATTACATCCCAATCAACCTGGCCGACGCCGTCGGTACCAGTAACATCAACTACAATCACCCGGTCCTGCCCAGCGGCCAGCAAACCCTCGGCGGCGTGCCGTTCGATATTGTCAATGTGAACGGCAACGATAGTTGGAACGCTTACTATGCCACGGGCAGTAACCGCCAACTGGAAATCCCCATCAACCGGGGCGCTATTACCGAGGCCAACCTCCTGCTGGGCACCTTCTGGGGCGAACAGACGGCCGGCACGTACGCCTCCATCCTCTTTAAGGCCACTACCGGCGAGGAGTTTGTCGTCCAGTTGGACGGCAACTCGGATATCCGCGATTACAATCAGGGTAGCTCCGCCAACACGATCAACAACATCACCACTACGATGGTCTTGCAGAACGGTACCCAACGGGTGGATATGCTCAAGGTGATTCTGCCGGATTCGTGGCGGTGGCTGACGCTGGAGTCGATCACCATCCGGGACTTCGGGGCCAATGGTTCCGGCTCGGACAACTTCCAACGGATCTTTTTGAGCGGGCTGACGCTGGGCACTGTGCCGGAACCAGCCACCGTGGTGCTTTTGGCTTTGGGCGGCTTGGCCTTGGGAGGGCTGGCCTGGAGGAAAAACCGGCGTCAAGAGAAAGTCTGTTCGTGATCGTTGGAGACCAATAGTCGGCCAACGCAAGGGAAAGTCGAAAATAGGACCTCTGCCGGGCGGCGGCGTCTAGTGGTCAGGTCCAAAGAAGAATGATGCATTACCTGGGGGTTGTTTGGGCGCTTAAGGCGTTTGCCGACCCCGGTTCACTCACATCCACCCAAGGATAATCTTCGTAACGAGGCATTGTCCACAGGGCTTGGGGATTGGCCGGCAACCGGTTGATCTGTACGGCGCCTAAGTCCAATTTCATCCGAAACCCTACCAGCGGCGCTTGCAGCTCCAATTTGCGGGCGATGCTTAGCCCCGTAAGCGGGTCCCGGCGAAATTCCTGGACCACGGAACTGGCTACGATCCTCCCCTGGGAATCGAAAACATATTGGGCCGCAATCAGCCCACGGGTCGGATCAACCAGCGTGATCTTGGTCATCGGACCGGCGTCCGTCTCTCGAAGGGTGCGAAGCTCCAGAGCGCCGTTTTTGGCCGGGAATGGCCCCTGATGCGGCAATCCCGGCTCGATCGGTTGGATTCCTAGAGCTTCCACCAACCCGTCCGGGCCGATCGGCAAGACCTGCCGAAGCGGACTCTGCACAAACCGATCATGCCGACAGTAAAACACAGCCCGCTGCGGACTGCGCCGCATCCAAAACCAGAACAGTTCGTCGTTAGACCCCAGATCGACCTCCGGTCCAGTAACCAACGTCCCCCCCTGGAATCGGAAACGTTTAGGCCGCTCAAACGCCAACGGCCCTCGCAGCGTTCCCAACACTCCCTCGGCGCTCATTTCCGCTTGCGCCGTAGAAAAAGACTGTATTTGAAGATTGTTCTGATTGACCGTCTGGACAATCTGCTCCAACGTGGCCGAGGGCGGCAAAACAGGCGGCGTGGGCGTCAACCACGATCGGTTGCACTGCGCCCCGCTCAGACATAACCATCCCAAAACCATTGCGAGCTTCCATGCTCCGATTCGCCGCATCCGCTCACCCTTTCTGATCGGCCGATTTGCTTATCCTTGCCTTCGCGCCGATTGCGATACTCGTCTTCTCCCCCCTGCCGCCTGTTTGACCTCTCCACCATAGGCGATCCCTAAGGATTACCCGTTCCCTGTCAAAAAAATGGACGACCCAAAAACCACTTCCCTCAGCAGGCAGGCGCTATGGTCCCATTGCTGAGCAGTCCCATCAATTCTTCCTGAATCGCCGAGACGCGTTCCGGACCTGGCAAAACCGCTACCACTCGATACGTCGTTTCCCGACGGGGGCATTGCAACAGAAGCACTTCTTCTCCTTGCTCGTTTCGTGTGCTATCTTCCAACCGAAGCACCCTTCGACGAAGCAAAAGCAACGCCAGGATATACCGCTTGTCCCACTCCGTGGGCTGATTCTCCAACTGTTCGAAATAATCCAGCAGCACGTCGTTGGGCGCCCAGACCAGGCGGTGGTGGGGCTGTTTGCCCGGTACATACGACTTCCACCAAGCGATGGCCTCCGAAGGCGCCCCCTGCCACGCCTCAGCCGAATAATCGATCCGCCGGATTTGAATCCCGTCGGGAACCAAAACCGAGTAAAAAAGCTCCCCCGGCTGAAGTTCCCGGCCTGTGGCCGCACAATGACGCGTACATCGCTGGATATCGTACTCCATCATCCGGCCCGTTCCTCGGTGAAAACTCGGCCCTTCTCGTTAAAACACCTACTGGATGCCTCGTGTTTTGGGGACCTTTCGTTGGGGGAAACTTTAAAAAGGCTGCCGGAGAATTTTCCAATGATCCAAGAGGATCGCTCCGACCATGGAGGCGCCGACAGGATAGACCAGCAGCCCATGTTTTTATCTAAGGGGCACCCAAAAGTACCAAAAAGCCCCTTTCAACTCAATACAAGAGTTCCCGCCGGGAGAATGGGACGCAAAATGAAAAAACAGGAAAAATGGGAAGTATAGGCAATTTTAAGAATACGCCCAAACCACCCCCTTAATAGGCGGTAAAGAAGCGGGCATCCGTCCCTTCCGGCCCAATCCGAATCCGAATCGGCCGACAACACCGCGGACAATGTCCCTCGTAGGCGGTTTCGGTCCGATTGACGTAAATCCTTGCATATACGCCGCAACAGGCAAAATGGACCCCAATAAACCGCCGACCGGCGTCTGTCGGTGGTTCGGCAGACGCCTCCGAAGCGCCAAAAGGCGGCAAACTGGCCGCATCGAAATGCTCTTCCCCCATGAGCAGCAGCCTTTCCTCAACCGGGAGAGCATACGGTGTTGTAACCCCGTCTGTCCAGACTGGTTCGATGACCGTCTAACAGACCGGCTTACCTGCAAAAGTTCCCCCACTCATCTCTATTCTTCGGTTTTCGAAGGGGGAAACCTCATTTGCTTCCCCTTGGAGGTCATTTGAAATGCCCCTGTAGGGGGTATGTTACCCCTCCTTTTTTGCTTTCCTTGGGGGGGCCGACATTGCCATCGCCCTTTGGGGCGGAGCGTCTCTACCCACTTAGCGGGCGTGGATCGGGCGTCGGCCGACCAGTTTTTCTCGGTGGGCCAATGCCCCGTTTTCTTGCAGGACCCGTTGGGCCTTGGCCAGATTGTTCACCTTAAACACGCCCATTACTCCTGCTTTCACTTTGCCCGACTGGGGGAAGGAGCAATAGGCATAGTCGATATTCAGATGATTGTCGGCCAGACGCTGGCAGATATTCCGAAAAGCCCCAGGCTGGGGAGGGATTTCTACTAAGAGCACATTGGTCATCTCATAGGAAATGTTATTCTGTTTCAGTACCTTCATCGCCGACTCGTAATTGTCCGGTATAAAGCGAATCGTCCCTCGGTCTCCGGAATCCATGACCACCAGCGCCCGAAATCCCACCTTCTCTTTGTGCAGGGCGTTGAGCATTGCCGCCAGGCGACCGGGTTTGTTAACCAGAGACACCGACAGTTGCTTGGCCGTTTCCATAGGCTACCTCCTAGGACGGGTTTATGAAGAAAAGGCAAAAGACATTTCCGTACCGCCAACGGAGAAAAGTCCAAAGGAATTCCATTCGATTTCAATCATACCACCGGCGGTCGGCAAAGGAAAGTACTTAGCCGTTCGGCAGAGACGGTGGCGCAGTCGCCTCCGAGCTAACAGGCGTTTGCGATCGCATCCGGATGCTAGTTTTAAGCTATAGTGGTTCCAGTCCCAGAACGCCACCGGCTCTGTTCGGCCACAGGTTATCGCGTTTGCAGGTGTTTTAGCGCAGGCGGAGGCTGTTGGTAACCACACAGACGTCGCTGGCAGCCATGGCGGCGGCCGCAGCGGCCGGCGGCACGTGCGGTCCGCCCCACGGAACCAGCACCCCCGCCGCCAACGGCAACAAGGCCGCATTGTATCCAAACGCCCACGCCAAGTTCTGCCGGATGATCCGCACCGTTTGTCGGCCCAATTGGATCACCCGCACGACATCCCGCAGGTCGTTTCGCATGAGCACCACCTGGGCCGTCTCCAAGGCCACGTCCGCGCCTGCTCCAATGGCAATACCCAAATCGGCCGCCGCCAGGGCCGGGGCGTCGTTGATGCCGTCGCCCACCATCGCCACCCGTCGGCCCGATTGGCGAAGACGCTGGATCACCTCCTGCTTCTGCTCCGGCAAAACCTCTGCGGTTACCTGCTGGATGCCCAGTTCCGCTGCGACTGTCTCGGCCACATCGCGCCGATCGCCCGACAGCAGGTGCACCTCTAGCCCCAAAGATTTCAACTGGTGGATGGCTTCTCGACTTGTCTGGGGCAAAGGATCGGCCAGGTCGATTCGGCCCAGCAGTCGGCCATCGGCGGCCGTCCATAAGCTGGAAACACCCGCCGAAGGAACTTCCACGCCGGAATCCGTCGCTCCCATCGCAGAGGTTGGCTCGCCGGGAGGCTGCGAGGCCGATGGATCGGCCTGTGGGTTGGGAACCGTCTGGGCGCTATGCGATTCCTTTTCCCAAGCAATCCCAGCGCCGGTCAACAGGCGGCGATTGCCGACCAAAATTTCCCGGCCATCCAGGATCGCCCGGATGCCTTGGCCGGCCAGTTCGGTCATTTCGGCGGCCTGGGGGATAGGCAGACGGCGGTTTTGGGCTTCGTCGGCCAGGGCTTGGGCCAGCGGATGGGTGCTGAGCCGGGCCGCCGCGGATGAAGTGATCAAAAGTTCCTCTTCCGTAATTCCCGCGACCGGCCTCAAGGCGACCACCCGTGGTTTGCCCTCCGTGAGCGTGCCGGTCTTGTCCAGCACGATCGTATCCACCCGGCCTGCGGTTTCCCAGGCGGCGGCGTCTTTGATCAGAATGCCCTGTCGAGCCGCCCGTCCGGTAGCCGCCACAACGGCCATCGGAGTCGCCAACCCCAAAGCGCATGGGCAAGCAGCCACCAGCACGGCAACCGCGGCCCGAAGGGCCATCGGCCAATCCCCCGCCGTTCCCCAAGCCGCTACCACTACTACCGCCAACCCCAACACGGCCGGTACAAACCAGGCCACCACACGATCAGCCAGTCGGCTCAACGGCGGCTTGGATTCCTGGGCGTGACGGACCAGTTCGATCACCTGCGCCAGGGCCGTCTGGCCAGCCGCCCGGACCACCCGGGCCGTCAGCGTCCCCGGACCGTTGATCGTCCCGGCCAGCACCAATAGCCCCGGCTCTTTTACCGACGGCATCGGTTCGCCCGTCAGCCACGATTCATCCACCGTAGAAACGCCCGTCAACACCTGCGCGTCCAAGGGGACCTTTTCTCCGGGCCGGATGAGGATGGTTTGCCCCACCAGCACCATTTCCAAGGGGACTTCTTCCGGTTGGCCGTCCCGAAGCAGGGTGGCCTGCAATGGGGCCAGTTCTACCAGCCGACGAAGCGCCTCCGAGGCTCGCCCCTTGGCCCGGTGTTCCAGCCAATAGCCAAGGGTAACAAATGTGAGTATCATCCCCGCCTCGGCAAAGTGCATTCCCAACCCATCGCCCAGTAAACTGCCTGGATGCGGCTGGGCGAGGGCGGCGACAGCCGGTTCGACGGAATGGCTCCCAAAAGCGGTCCCCGCTAGTTGGCTCCACCACCAATCGACCGTCCCGGCCAGATAGGCCGTCGTGGACCCCAACGCCACCAAACTGTCCATCGTAACAATGCGGCGGCGGAGTTGTCGAACACTGGCCGCCACATACGGGCCGCCCACATAGCCCTGCAATCCGGTAGCCAACACCCAGGCAAACCAACCAGCCCATACGCCCAGGTTCACCGGCCCCCAAGAGATACTGGCCAACCACTCGGCGCTCAGCGAGATGGCCAGCACCGGCGTCAGCAAACCCAACGCCGCCAGAAACCGCCGCCGCCAATAGGCCACCTGATAGATTTCCCGATGCTGAAACGCTTGCCGAAGGGCGTCCAACTGATCCGGTAGTATCTGAGCCGAATACCCGCACGCGCGGACCGCAGCGGTTAACGCTTCCGGCGCGGCGCGTGAAGCGTCGCAGACGACCGAAGCCTGACCGGTAACTAAGCTAATCTGCACCTGATCCACGCCCGGGACTCGCCGCAACTGCTTTTCCACACGAGCCACACACCCGGCGCAGTGCATCCCCTGGATTTGCAGCCGAATATGCTGAAGCCCTTCTCGATTCGATGGTGGCAGCGCGGTCGGCTGGACCATCGGCTCGCAACAGGACGCCGACGCTTGAAAATTCTCCATAGGGTTCGTCCGATTTCGGTATCTGGAACTACTCTAAACTTCACACAGAAAAAGAAGGCTTAAAAAACCAGCCTGCATGGGAATTATATCCTTCTCCACGTTGGGGAAAATGCGGAAAAAGCAATTCGGAACCTTTCCGTCGTCTGAAGAGGATCGCCTTGAACGTAGCGCCCGCTGTCCAGCGGGCGCTCGGCCCAGGCAGACGAGAGAGACTGCGTTGCCGGCCAGGATGCTCATCCGTGGATAATACCTTTAGGGATAATCTTTTAGGGATAATGCCCTTAGGCAGGATAATGCCCTTCAATAGTCATTCCCGCTTTAGCGGCAGTCCAGCAA
>JAKPGL010000055.1 GCA_029550925.1 Planctomycetota bacterium | reverse complement strand
ATCCTCAGCACACTGGCCAGGGGAATTCTTATGTCGTGGTGGGCAAAGCCGGTTCTTGGATCGATCCTGCAGGGCCAGGGGCCGATCTGCTGATCCAATCCATCTATCGGGATGATCTCACAGAGAAAGCTCTTATTTCCGTTACCACGGATTTGACCAACTACACCCCCGTGGCAATCCTGGGAGATAATATTCTTGGTACCCCAAATCCCATTCAATCATGGGTGTTGGATTACGCGGTCGATTTGGCTGCCTGGGGAGTTACCTCTCCAGTCCTGGCCATCAAAATCGAAGGGCTTGACCTGGAAGGGGCCTCCCCCGGCTTTGACTTGGCCTCGGTCCGAGTCTCCGAAACCAGCCTTACGGAGCCGCCCGTGATTCCCGAACCAGCCAGTGTGGTTTTGTGGGCCCTGGGGTTGGTGGGCCTGGCCGTCTGGCGGCGGATGGCGGGTTAACCTAGGTTCATAGAGGGTCTCTCCATTTAGCCGAATTAGCTGAACGCCAGAAAAATCCAGAAAGTGCTACCCGGAGGCGTCGGAGCTAAGCCGACGCCTTTTCCGTTTCTTGGTCGTCTGGAGTTTACCCAGAGTTGATTTCGTGGGGATGTGCGAATTGGCCGGAATTTACGGCGATTGACCAGGTTAGGTCGCTTTGGACCGACCGGCTCGGATCGTACCAACCCGCTGGAGTGCTAGCACGGATGACATCCCGGCGGTAACCCGAAAGATGAGCGAATTTTAGCTTCTGCCCGGTATTTGGCGATCATCCCACACTGGGTAAACTCCAGGCAATCAGGTGTTGACAAAAAGTCTAAAAGGGATAAAATAGACGTATCTGGGGTATCTGTGAACGGTGCTGGTCCGGCTGGTGGTCGGGCGTTGCTCTTTCCAGACATCCCGACGAGTAGTTTTTGGTTTTTTGTTTCAAGGTATGTCTGGAGGAAGTGATCCGTGACCAGCATTTATGTGGGGAACTTGGCGTACGAGGCCACCGAACAAGAGTTGCGCGAAGCGTTTGCGCAGTACGGAGAGGTTGCGTCGGTAACGATTATTGTGGATCGAGCTACCGGAAAGCCTCGGGGGTTTGCTTTTGTGGAGATGCCCGACGGCGAAGCCGCCGCCCAGGCGATTGAAAATCTCCATCTTGCCCGGATTGCCGGTCGGTCGGTTACCGTCAACGAAGCTAGGCCCAAAACCGAACGTCCCCGACGTTCCGGCGGCGGCCGAAATTGGGGGGGCGGCGGCCGACGAAGCTGGTAATTCGGTTTACCAGCCTTCTGGGCGTCCCAAAACCTAGGGTCGCCGTGCTCTATCCTGTGGATCGAGTTTCGCCACGGTCTTGTTGATTCTCAATAAAGACCGCCTGTGCGGTGTGCGCACCCATGAACGCAAAACCGGCCATTGTGCTCTTGTCGGGCGGTTTGGATTCTGCCACCGCCGCCGCCATCGCCAAAGCCGAGGGATTCTCGCTCCGCGCGCTGACGGTCGATTACGGCCAGCGGAATCGGTGGGAAATTGAAGCCGCCCGTCAGGTGGCCCAATTTCTCCGGGTACAGGAGCACATTGTGGTTCCGCTTGATCTGGGTCGGGTATTGGCCAGTGCGCTCACGGGCCAATGCCCGGTCCCCAGAGATCGCTCGCTCGCAGAGATTACCCATGGGATTCCGGTTACGTATGTGCCGGCTCGGAACACGATCCTCCTGGCGTTGGCTTTAGGATATGCGGAGGCAGTGGGAGCGGCGGACATCTTCCTGGGCGTTCATGCCGTGGATTACAGCGGCTATCCCGACTGTAGGCCGGAGTTTTTACAGGTCTTTGAGCAATTGGCCAACTTGGCCACCAAAGCGGGCGTCGAAGGCCGCTTGCGGTTCCAAATCCACGCCCCGTTGCTCCACTGGACCAAGGCCGACATTATCCGTCGCGGCGTCGCTTTGGGACTCGATTATCGCCTGACCCGTTCCTGCTACGATCCTGGCCCGGAGGGAGCAGCCTGCGGTCGATGCGACGCCTGCATCCTGCGCCGTCGCGGCTTTCAAGAGGCCGGTTTGGAAGACCCCCTCCCCTATCCATAGCCTTCCGTCCTAACCAAAACGCAAACCGGACAAGGCGTTGTTCCTGGAGAAACCACGCCGCCGGGTAAAGCAAGGTTTTTCTCTTCCAGAATGATCCTCTGGACCCATGCGGATTGCCGAAATTTTCCAGTCCATCCAGGGCGAAGGCTTTCTGACCGGCGAGCCGAGTGTCTTTGTACGGACTTCGGGTTGCCCGTTGCGGTGTCGGTTCTGCGACACCCCGTACGCCGCTTGGAAGCCGGAAGGAGAACACCTTTCCGTAAAAGAGATAGCGGCCCGAACGGCCAGCTTCGGACTCTCCCATGTCGTCCTGACCGGCGGGGAACCGATGATCTGGAAGGAACTGGTTCCTTTGACGGAGGAACTAAAACGGCTGGGTCGGCATTTGACGATCGAAACAAGCGGCATCCGGTATCTGCCGGTGGTTTGCGATCTTATGTCGATCAGCCCGAAACTTTCCAACTCCACGCCCTGCGCCGATCAAGCCCCCCGGTGGGCACGCCATCATGAGCGTCTGCGCCATGCGCCGGAGGTCGTTCGTCGGTTGGTGCAGGAATATCCGTATCAGATTAAGTTCGTCGTTGACGCCCCGGAGGATTGCCTGGAAGTAGAACAGTACCTTCGGCAATTCCCGGAAATCAACCGCCAGCGGGTCTTGCTGATGCCCCAGGGGACCGACCGCCTCAGCTTGGCCGCGAAAGCCCAATGGCTTCTGCCCTATTGCCAGCAGCATGGACTGCATTATTGTCCCCGGGTCCATATCGAGCTATTTGGGAACGTTCGGGGAAAATAGACCTGGAACCTTTCCCCAAAGGGCCAGTGTCTTTTTCTTTATTCCGTTCGGAGGACTTCTACCAGTGGGGTTCGGACGGCGGCGCGTACGGCAGCCAGACCGGCCAATGAGCCTATCGCCCAGACCAGCGTCAATCCCGCCCCAAGCAGAGTCCAAGGCAGAGTACGTTGGCCGCCGACCCAGTGGGGCCAGACCGCCATCGCAGCCGCCGCCGCACCGCAGCCCAGCCCCCATGCCAACAGAAGCCAGGTTTCCCACAAGATCATGGCCCCCAATCGCCTTGGCGAAAACCCCACCGCACTCAGAAGGGCCAATTCCCGCCGACGTTCCACGACATTGCGAACCTGCACCACGCCCAGTCCCAGCACACCCAGCAGCAGGCCCAATCCGCCCAGGCTCTGGAAGGCGGCCAGATAAGTATTTTGGACGGCGAAGAACTCGGCCAATCGTTCCCGGGTGGTTTGCGTCCGCACCCCATACTCCCCCAGGGCCTGCCGCCAGACTTGCGCCAATTCGGCCGGTTGGGCCGGGCGATCCGCCGCCGTCAAAAAAAGCCGATACCCTTGCTCGCGGGGAAACAACCGCACAAACTGTCCTTCCGAGACGAGCAGGTCTCCTTGAAAAATACTGCGTCGCAAAAGCCCCACGATCCGAAACCGCACTCGGACGCCTTCATCCGTAGGAATCTCCACGTCCTGGCCCAGACCCACTTTCAAGGCATACGTAGCCGTGTCCGCGTCCAACACCGCCGGAATGACCGGCGTGCCATCCTCATCCGGCGGCAACGTCCGTTCCAACAGAAGCCAGGGGTTGTTTTTTTCTTCCGGCGTCTGGGCCAATGTCTGCCCCCAGGCAAACGCCGGCCGATGAATCAGTTCCTTCGGCAGGCCGAGAATGCGGGGTTGGGCCGGGCGGTAGAGGTTTCGGCAACTGGCGTCGTCGCCGATGCGGATTCGGATGGAAAATAGTTTCGCGCCGGCGTTTTGGAACGTCTGTTCATGAATTTTTGTCCATCCTGCCAGATTGGCCCGGCCTTCAGGCTCGGCAAGATCGTAAAAAATTGGCAGGGTGGTTTCCACCCAGAGCAGCACCCCGCCTGTGCCGTCGTTGGTTTGCGGAGTCGGTCCCGGCGTCGGCAGGCGAAAGACGCTCACCGCGCCAAGCAAAAACACCGCCGCCGCCATCAACCCTACGGTCAAACTGCTTCGTCGGGGATTTCGGGCGGCGTTGCGGAAGGCCAATCGGCACAGGGCGGCCCGACCGGTAAACATTGCGGCGGAGATTTCTTCCGCCGGAAGCCGGAATTGCTCCCGCACCCAGAGTATCCCAGCTCCTAACACCAACACGCCGGCCCCAAAGAAGGCGCCGGCCTGGGCCATTTCATCCGTCGGCAAACCGGCCCAGCCTGCCAGGCCCAGCGCCCCTGCCGCCGTAATCAAGACGCCGATCGCCCATCGGAGCGTTCGCCTTCTTTTGCCGGCGGTTGCGGCGGCAGTTGATTCGGTTTCTTCTTCTAGGGGCAGACGACTCAAAAGCTGTCTGGGCGATGCCTGCCCAGCTCGACGCACCGCCCAAACAATCGAACCGCCTCCCAGGAGAACGCCTACGAGAAATCCTATAAGAAAACTTTCCGGTCGGACGTGAAGTTCGAGGAACGAGACGCCCAAGCTATTGGCGGCCCAGGCCCGAAACATCGCCAGCACCATCGCCGCATAGCCCCAGCCCGCCAACGCACCCAAACCGCTTCCGATGACTGCGGCCGTCGTCCCCTCGGCCAAAAGTAGCCCTTGGAGCCTTCGCCCAGTAAACCCCAGGGCCAACAACAATCCCAACTGCTCCTGCCTGGCCTCGATCGCTAATCGAAATAGCAATACCACCAGCATCGCCGCCGACAGGATCAAAAAACTGCTAAACCCTAAAAAGAGCATCTCAAACGAGGTGCTTCCTTCGGCAGCCTGTAAAGCACGACGTTTGACCGGCTGAAACTGAAACCCCAAATCCGCCGGCCGGACCGTCTGCTGGATGCGACGCCGCAGATGTTCCACCGTAGCCGTCGGACTGGGGACGACCCGAAACGAACTTACCCGTCCGAATCGGCTTCCCCACAATCGCCAGCCGGTCGCCAACGAGACAAACGCCTTGGGTGTTAGCCCTTCTTTTTGGAAATACTCGTCGTCGGCCCGTCGGATCAGACCTTCGTAGAAAGGCCGAAACGGCGTCTCCCATTGTGCGATGGATCGGCGGTCGGTCAGTCCCGGTACTTCGGGCGTCAAACGACGGTCGCGGGCTGGGCCTTCCATCGCCGCAATCCCGACAAGCCGAAACCGTTCCGTACGCTCCACCGTTCGGCCTTCCACGCTCTCCGGCTCGAAAAACGTGAGATACACATAAGTAGGCGGGGCGGAAGAATCTGCGGACTTTTTCTCCGCAAGCTCGTTTCCAGAACCGGATGGTTTTGACCGTATCTTTTCGGCCTCGGCGCCGTTTGGAACGCCCTCAGAACCTATCCCGACCGACAGCGGCAGACCTAAACTCTGGGCAGCCCAGGCATTCAACACGATCTCCGGCGTCGGAGCGTCTCGCAGAGGAGGCAACACCCTGCCATCGACTGTACGGAACGGCCCCAACGGCGCCGCCTGTTCAAAGTCGATGGCTGTTACCGTGGAATAGGGCACGATGCGCCCCTCCGCGTCCTGGTGGGTGATTGGCGTCCGACCAGGCGGCGACAACTGAATCGTATTGGCCAGGTAGGTCAAGACGGCTTGATAATGCTCCCCCGCCAACGCCCGGCGCACCGCTTCTTCCAACGCCGGTTCGAAAAGAAGGCGATCCGTCGTAATGTGAATATAACTGGATGGTCCCTGTTCTACCCGCTCGATCCGCAGGCCATAATCCTCCGACGCGGGTCGAAGAAGCTCGGCCAAGAGGACGTCTTGTTCCTCCGGCGGATCAGACCGCCCCGTGGATCCGACGGCGAGGATCGCATTGACCCGCCCGGGTTGGTTCAGCCGATGCTGGAGGGACCGAAGCGGTACATAAACGACAAGCGGCTTTTGATGAAATCGCTCCAGGGCAAATCGGCCCGTCCATTGCCGATCGTCCACCACCCCTGCCGCCCGAAGCCGCCATGTGCGCACCGTCCCCTCTTTGCGACCCAAGGCGCTTTCCGGCGCAACGCCCTCCCAGCGGGGAAAACGGATCAGAATATCCTGGCCGGGCCGAACCCCCAATTGCTCGGCCAAGACATCGTTCAGCACCACAGCCGGTTCCTCCTGGATAGGTTCCAGGGCGGGGAACGCCGCCGATTTTGCTGAAGTTTCGTTCCGTTCTTTATTTCTTTTCTCTGCTGAAGAACTTTCTGATGTCTGCTGCGGGGAGTCCCACTGCCAGAACCGTTGGTCGCAACCGATGACTTGCACCCCGCCAATGATTTTCTGGGTCGGATCGTCCGCGGTTTCGACTGCCCCTTCCAGAAGCAACAGAGGCGTAAACCCGATCAGGCCGGCTTGGACGTTTTGGGCGCGTGCGGTGAATTGGGCCTGAAGTTCCTCGGCCAATTGCTCCCGAAAGAAGCGGTCTGTTCGCAGCAGGGCATCGACCGGTCCAAGCCGACGCAGGGCCGTCGCCCGCAGACTCCCCCGCAAGGAATCGCCCAAAAGCAACGCGCCGGTGATTACGGCGGCGGCCACGGCCGCACCAGCGGCGACGGCCGCATTGGACCGCCAAAAAAATCGCATCGTCCGCCGCAACAAGGTCCACCAGGTCATCCCAAACCGCCTCCAGAGGAAAGCCCATCCTCTTAGTGTAACAGCCTGTTGGCCGCCGACAAGGAAGCGTCCGAAAACAGCAAGAGGCTGGCTGGTCGTTTCCCTGATGGAAAAAGGGACTTCTCGCAGGGGACGGGTTATCCGACGATTTCCCGACGGCGGGCCAGGTAGTCCCAGATCACATAGCGGTCCAAGTCTTTGCCCGCGGTGAAGAAGACCCGACCGGCCGCCGCCTCGGCCAACCGATACGCAAACCGCACATCGTCCGGATCATCCGCCGGCCGGGGCAGAAGGAAAATGTTGATGGTGATTCCCTCCTGTCGGCACAGACGGGCTTCTCGGATGGTCGCCTGGATGGTCCTCCGATGCGGCGGATAAACAAGGTGAAGAATCGATCCCTCAAAATGGGCGGTTGGCTGGCCGTCGGTGATCAGCAGGATGTGCCGATTGGGCGTATCCTGGCACCCCAGCAGACGCCGAGCCAACTGCAAGGCGTGTTGGATGTTGGTAAAATGCGGCGGAACGTCGATTTCGGTAATGTTCGGGTCGCTCATGTCGGCCCGAAACCGCACAATGGGATCGAAAAGCAACACCGGCCTGGGCAACAGGGAAACGATTTCGCTGGGATGACGCACTCGAGCAAAAGTGAACATTTCTATAAACTGCATCCAGTCCCCCGGATATTCCCGCCGAATCAGTCCCTCCAGCGCTAGCGCCATCCGCTTGACATCCACATAAAGCCCCCGATAGTGCATCGATCCGCTCATGTCCAAAATGACGCAGGTCGCACATTTGGGCGTATTTCGGGTGCGATGGATCAGAATGTCGTCCGGCTGAATTCGGACAGGGACGCCGGGACCGCTCCGCACTAGGGCGTTGATCAATGTGCCGGGAATGTCCATGTGCGCCAGGCTATCGCCAAACTCATACGGCCGACTGATCGCTTGCTCAATGGCCCCGTCGCCTTGGACCGAAAGCGGATGCCGACCGGTCCGTGATGGCTGCAATCGGCTGAAAATCCGCTCCAGGAGTCGATTCTGAAACAGCCGATACGCTTTCGGCGTCAGTTGATAGCCGCGACGGGTCTTTTCCAGGCCCTGGACCTCGGCCAAATGGCGAAGAAAATCCCGCACTTTCTCCGCCAATTGTCGAAGGTTTTCTATCTGTTCCTCTTCCGCGAAACGGGCGAGAGCCTCCAGATCGATGACGGCAATTTGGGCCGTCTTGGCCGCCTCCTCCAACTGCCGAAGCAACTTGTCGATCAGCTCCAGCTCCTCCTTGATCTGCAAGGCTTCCGGAATGCTTAGCCGAGTCCGACCGGCGAACTCATACTTGGACGCCAGTTCGTCGATCTGATATTTTTCCCCCAGTCGCTGAATAAGCTGGAGGATCTGGCCTGACATTGGACTTTGCTCGGCCCCGACAGCGAACCAAAGCCGCTCCAACTCGTACAGTTGTTCTTCCGTAAGGGGTCGGCGAAATCGTTTCTCCAAAAGCGGCGGCAACGAAAACCGGTCAACCAATTGGTGGTACCGCCGTGTTGCTTCGGCCTGCACCGTCTCTACCTCATACGTCTGAAGAATCTTCTGCTTCCTCTGCCGAAGCATCTCCATGAGGCTAGCCAAACTCGGCAAAAAACCGCCAATCTGCGCCGGGTCGATCGGCACAGCCCGGGCCAACTCCTCCTCGGTGAGTTCCCGCATCGAGCCGTAGGCCAACAGGTGCTCAAACGCCGTGCTCACTAAATCCGGGGTTTCTTGCAAAGGAACGGGCAATTCCTGCGGATCGTAACGTTGATAGGTGTGGATGATTCCGCCGATCCGCGGCTGCTTTTGCCGGCCCATAACGCCTATCCTTTCCCTGTCGAAGAGGGAAATCCTCCGAACGCTTCACCCCCCCGATGTTCTCTTTCCCCGTCCCTGGGAGTGAGAGACTACGGAATTTCATACACGATTCGGCCGTGGCGTTGGCAGCGGGAAATCCGTTCCATCGCATACAGGCCCGCCAAGACAAACTCCACACAGGAGGCCCGCACCGCCGGCTCTCGGGAGGCATTCACTTCAAAGGCCTTGTCCCAAACAGCCGGTACGCGCTCCAGACGTTTGGCGTAATGGCTCGAAGGCAGCATATCGCCCACTTCGACCTTTACGCCGTGGGCAAACACCTCCGCCAGTTCCTCCAAACCGTGCCGATCCACATATTCGCAAAACACATCGCGAATCGCCTCCGTCACAATGGCGTCGAAGACCTGGCGTTCGCTCATCTGATGGCTGCACATCAGGTCCAGTTCCAATTTGCCGAGCGAAGAAGCGTAGAGATGGCCCAGATCGCTGATCCGAGGCACAGCAGGCCGTTCGTCCAAAAGGACCGCCCGTTGCCGGGCGCTGGCCACCATCGTCCGATAGTTGGCAATCGAAAGCCGGGCGCTGACGCCCGATTGATGATCCACGTATTTCGACTTTCGGGCCACGATGCTGATCTGTTCGATGATTTCACACATGAAATAAGGGATCACCACCGGATAGGGGTCGCCCAGGTCGATGCCGGCCTCTTGTTGCATGATCTGAATGCCGATGTCCCGATCCCGAGGATAATGAGTATGAACGATTGTACCTATCCGGTCTTTAAGCTGCGGGATCACCTTGCCGCTACGGTTGTACGTGGCCGGATTGGCCGAAAACATCAAAAGCACATCCAAATCGAATCGGATCGGATACCCTCGAATCTGTACGTCTCGTTCTTCCAAGATATTGAATAGGCCCACCTGAATTTGCTCGTCCAGTTCGGGCAGTTCATTGACGGCGAAAATCCCCCGGTGCATCCGCGGAATCAGGCCAAAGTGCAACGACTCTTCCACCGACATGCTCAGTCCGGCGGCCAACTTGGCCGGGTCGATCTCGCCGATCACGTCGGCAAACTTGGTGCCCGGGGCCAATCGCTCGGCGTACCGTTCACTACGAGGCCACCAGGCAATCGGAATTTCCTCTTCGGGCCGGGTCTCCAGCAGACGTCGGCCCTGGCGGGTGATCGGCCGATACGGGTCCTCGTGGACCGGACAACCAGGAATATCTAAATACGGGACCTCTTCATCCAAAAACCGTACCATCTGCCGCATCAGCCGACTCTTGGCCTGCCCCTTCTCCCCCAGAAATAGCAAATCATGCCCGGCCAACAGCCCGATATTGATCGTCGGGATCACCGTATCCTCATAGCCGATGACGCCCGGAAATAGTTCCTCCCCTTGGCGGAGCATCCGGAGAAGGTTGTCTCGGATCTCTTGCTTGACGGTCTTCGAGACCCAGCCGCTCTGGCGGAGCTGGAGAAGATTAGTTGGTTTGTCGGCGGCAGCCATAGGGCACACAGAAACCTACTAGACAGTCCCCTGGAGGGGGATGGCGGTCCTAAAAAAGAGGCGTGCTCCCTCCTGCCCACCTCCTTTGTCATTGTAGCGCCCGCCTCCTCCAGAGCAAGGTTTCTCGCCCAAACAGGTCTAGAGAGCACCCCTGCGCAAACAGGAAACAACGGCCAACTAGAGGGCCGTTGCCAAAACCTGCGCCCCCGTTCCCCCGTTGAAAATCTAGAAGGCTGCCAAGAAAGATGCTTGGAAAGGGGAAACTCCAGAAGGACGTAGTATCCACGGGAGACGACGAAGAGGCCGTCGGCTATCGGCGCCGGTCGGAACGACTACGATCCCGATCCCGATCATGGCGGTCGCGTGAACCGCGATTGCCTCCAGAACCCGACGGACGGTCCGACGAACCATGAGACGGGGCGGAATGCGAAGTGCGTTCGGAACCGCCGCCCGAAGGATGATCCGAAGAAGCCTCCGGGGACCGGCCTTCCAACTCGGCCATCGCCAGGCGTCGGCTGAGTTTCACCCGATCCTGTTCGTCGATGGCGATGACTTTGACGGCCATGATATCGCCGACTTTGCAGACGTCGTTGATGTTGGAGACGTACTTGTCGTCCAATTCGCTGATATGGCACAGGCCGTCCCGGCCGGGCAGTATTTCCACAAAGGCGCCGAAGTCTTTAATGCTGATGACCCGGCCCTGGTAGATTTTGCCTACCTCGATGCTGGCCGTCAGGGCCTCGATCTGCCGCATTGCCTCCCGGGCGCCCTCCATCGTGGGAGCGGCCACGGTTACCGTACCGTCGTCTTCTATGTCAACGACCGCCCCGGTGAGGTTTTGGATATTCCGGATGGTCCGACCACCCGGTCCGATGAGCAGTCCGATTTTATCCGGGTCGATATGAGTGCGAAGAATTCGCGGCGCCCAGACCGACACCTCATCCCTAGGCCGGGGAATCGTCGAAAGCATCTTCCGCAAAATCTGAATGCGGGCCTCCTTCGCCTGGGCCAACGTCGCCCGAATGATCTCCTCGGTAATCCCCGGAATCTTCAGGTCTAGTTGGATGCCGGTAACGCCGTTCTGGGTGCCGGCCACTTTGAAGTCCATATCGCCGTAGTGGTCCTCGTCGCCGATGATGTCCGTCAGCAGGACCCAGCGATCCGGCGATTCGTGGACTAGACCGATCGAGATGCCGGCCACCGGATTGCTGATCGGCACGCCGGCGGCCATTAGCCCCAACGTCGCACCGCAAACGGTAGCCATCGAACTGGAACCGTTCGATTCCAGAATGTCGGACAGCACGCGGATGGTATAAGGAAATTGCTCCGGATCGGGGAGGACCGGTTTGATGCTTCGCTCGGCCAATGCGCCGTGGCCGATCTCCCGGCGTCCCGGCCCCCGAATCGGCCGACACTCTCCCACCGAGAACGACGGGAAATAATAGTCGAGCATGAACTTTTTCAGATACTCCTCGAACAGCCGTCCACCTTTTGCATCCCGAACCGTCCCTAAAACGACGGTGATCATGGCCTGCGTCTCGCCCCGTTGGAATAACGCCGATCCGTG
>JAKPGL010000053.1 GCA_029550925.1 Planctomycetota bacterium | reverse complement strand
GACGTTGGGAGTGAAACTGGAACGGCTCTACCGGGTCTGGCGCGAATTGTTTTTCCGCTATTACGCCAGCGAAGCCCAGATGGCCAGTTGGTTCAACCGGCAAGCCAAGACCCAAAGCGCCGGATTGCCCCAGTATAAAGTGGTCTATTTCCGAAATCGCGACGAATACAACGCCGCTCTTCGCGAAGCCATTCCGCAGATCGATAAAACGATTGGACTCTATTTTGCGGGCACCCGGCGATGCTACTTTTTTGCCGGGGATGAGTTTGAGGACCGAACCCTGCTGCATGAGGCCACCCATCAACTGTTCCACGAGAGCCGTCCGGTTTCGCCGCAGGCCGGCCAGGCGGCCAACTTCTGGATCGTCGAAGGAGCGGCCATGCTCATGGAAACCCTGAAAGAAGAAGACGATTGGCTGGTGCTGGGCGGATGGGAAGACCAGCGGATCCAGGCGGCCCGATACCGGCTGCTAGAAGAAAACTTCTATGTGCCGCTGGCCGAGTTCTGCACCTACGGCATGGAAAAACTCCAGTCCGACCCACGGATCGCCACTCTGTACAGCCAGGCCGCTGGGCTGACCCACTTTTTGGTCTTCTACGACGGCGGACGATACCGGGACGCTTTGATCGAGTATCTCCGGGCGGTCTATTCCGGCCGAGACGACCCCGGCACCCTTGCCCGCCTGACCCAAACCTCCTATGCCGAACTGGATCGCCAATACCGCGCCTACATGGAGTCCAGCCTCCAGCGGGCCAAGCCAATCAAACAGTAATGCCGCTCGGCGTCATTCTGTACTTTTGTTTTCCCTGGACGGAGACTCCCGTCTCAGGGGGCCTGGGCATGAAGGAGCAAAAACCCTAGGCTTGGCAGGCGGGTTTGCAGTCGGCCTTCGGCCAGCGGCACTTCCGCTTCGGTGAGCACATTCCGAGCACGGAGCGGTTTGGGATGGCCCAGGCCTGCCAGGTCCAAATGGACCTCCGCCTCCACCTCTTGGCCGGAGGTATTCACCACCACGGCCGCCAACCCCCGGCCCGGCCGATTGTAGAGGCTTACCTTGATTTCCGGCTTGTTGGTTTTGATCCGGGCGTCCTCGACCCAGTAGGGAATCCAGTCCGCTTCATGTCGGCCCAGTTGCTCCCAGAGCTTCCAGATTTTGGCCAGTTCTTCCAGGTCTTGCATACTCCCGGGCCGAACCGGCACATCATGCAGCAGAGCCGCCGCCATGGCTTCCGATCGCTTGAACGGCCCGGAAGCATAATGGAGCAGTTCGGCCGGCACGCCCCAGTTTTTGCCCATGAATTCCGCTCGGAAGGCGTCCAACGGCAAAATCTCCATCACCTGCTCGAACTTTTCCGGACGTTTCAGGCTCTGGAGCTGTTCGCCGTCCCAATAGCTGGTGGCAAAGGCAAGGGTGGGGATGGTCATACAGGTGGATTGATGCACGTTCACCTGGCCGTCCGGCACATGCTCCCGCACCAAGGTGTAAATCCGCTTCATCATCGACCGGGTGGAAAAGATCGGATAGGTGGTCCCGATGGAGCCGTCCGGTCGCTTGTAGCCGCAACCGTGTTTGGTGTTTCGGCATCCCCAGGGATTGGCCGTGCCATCCAAATACACGCCGCTAATCGGATACTCCTTGAGCAACTTTTCCAGATGGGCGGCCAAAAAGTCCTGCCAGACGCTCCGATAGCAGACGATATAGGCGGTTTGATCGGGCTGGGGTTGGTAAGTGCGTTTATACCCGCCGGCCCGTGGAGCCACCAAACACTCTTCATGCCACTGCGGCCATTCCGGGGCGATCGTGCTCATCTCATAGCCCAGATAAAGCAGCAGTTGGATATTTCGCTTTTTGCATCCTTCGGCCAATCGGCGCAGTTTTTCGCCGTGGGTGGTGGCCGGATATGCTTGAATATCTGTCCAGTGTTCATGGAAACACATTGTCCGCACGCCGGCCTGCACCAGCCGGTCCAAAAACGCCTCGTCCAGGTTGTAGCCGCCCATGTGCACCGTGCGGAAATCCCACGCATCCGGCCGATCCGGCTTTACCGGCGTGGCCTGAAAACCGAACGTATATTCCAACGGTTCCTGGAGTTTTTGCGCCTGGCTGACCAAAAGCACCCGGAGGACCGTCTGGCCATTGCGGCGAACGACCTGGATCGGCTGCACGCCCTTGGGATGGAAAAAGTTCCGATCCGATTCGCTAAACCAGCTTAGGCCCCGCTCTTCATCGCCCAGCCAGAAAAACGGTTTGAATTCGCTCTTCAGCCCTTCCGGCGGCAGGGACCGCGAGTTGTAGGAGCTTCCCCATCGGCCGGGATAGAAGTGAAAATATTTTGCGTGCTCGGCTGGCATCGGCATTTCCAGGACCAGTTCCTCCAGGTTGACCGGAGCCTTCTTTGGCCGAAGGACGAGGTCGCAGCGGAGCATCCCGTCCTGTTCTACGGTGATCGTGCCTTCGCATTGCAAGTGGGCCGAGTCGGCCTGCCCCTGGAGCCGGGCCACCGAAGGCCGGCTCTCGACCAGTTTACACACTCCGCCTGTCCAGCGGATCTCCTGGCCTTCCGCTTTGCCCACCAGGGCAACCGGACCGGCCAATACCTGTTTCTGCCGGGTTTCTACTCCGGTGGGCATCGGCAGAGGCCCTTGAAACTGGTACGTCCGCCCCCACACGTTCACCTGGCCGTCGGTTGCTTCCACCGGCGTCCACGGCGGCAACAGCCGATCCGTTATCCCCGCCCGACTGCCCAGCCACCACGGTTTGGCCGGTGCTTGCTCCTCTGCCGCCCAGGCCATAGCTAGACAAATGCCCGCTGCCCACAGTCCTACACCGCTCGCCATACCCCACAACACATTTTCCATTTTCATGATTAACTCCTCTTCTTGAATGCAGATAAAAAATCTTGGAAAACCCAGAAACTTCTCCAACCTACTGCCGGCGGTCGGCCCGGATCACCAGCGACCGGGTAAACTCCGGCAGCACCAGCCGATCGCCGGCGAGTTTCACCTCCTGCCATTTGTCCGTCCAGGGGTCATAGGTCCGCCAATGGGCCGACTGCACCCACTCGGCCGGTAGGTTCAGCGGGATCGCCGCCTCGCGAATCGGCTGAGGCGGTCGATCCTCGGCCAATTCCGTCTGCCAGGTGTTCTGCCGATCCCGGCACCAGGCCAGCCAGGTCTTCTGGCCGGCCAACACATACACCCGAAGCCTCGGATGTTCGATCTCCACCGGCCGGAACTTTTCGGCCGGGGGGTCAATGCCTTCGATAGCAGCGGCAAATCGGCCAAAATGCCACCACAGGTTCATCCGATCCACATAGACATCCCAGTGCCAGATATGGCCCGGCCCGGCCGCCCCAGCAAAAAACGGCGCAAACAGCACATCGTGCAAGATGATGCCGGCCTTGTCTTTTTGGTAGAGCTTGAACGGGCCGGAATGACTCCGCTCCACCGCCCCGCTCTCGGCCAGCAGGATCGGTTTGCGAACGCCGAACGCCTGAAGCTCCCGCACGGCATCCGCCGCCAGCACATCGACCGGCCCATGACAAACCTCTAGGCGAGCCCCCAGGTCCAGATACCGATGCACCTGTAAAACATCGTTGCCTACCAGGGTGCAGAGCGGCCGGTACAGACGTTCCCTATACACCGCATTATCAAAACTTCCGATACTTTGCATGGCCAAATTTTTCGGAAACAGCCGGTGCAGCTCGGCCAACATCACCTCGCTCCAGGCCGCCCAATCGCCCCCGGCAATGCAATTGATCTCGTTCCACAGCTCCCAGCCGAACACGATCGGATCGTCCCCGTACCGCTTCTGATACCAGGCCAATTTTCCTTTAAATTGTTCTCGGCAACGGGGGGTGTCGAAGAAATCGGTGGTTTTTTCGGCCGGCCCGCCTTGGGAGACATGGTGCAGGCGTTTGGCAAAGTGCGGCTGGGGGCCGTCGCCAATATGCCGAAAATGTTCTAAACAAAGTTTCAGTCTGATACCATGCTGCCGGGCCAAGGCCAGCAACTGATCGATCCGCTTGGCCCGCTCCGGGTCGTACTGGCCGCTCCGGGCGTGCTCTACGTCGAACGTGGCGCTACTGAGCCAAATGCGGGCGAAATTCCCCCGGTTTTCTGCCAGCCGACGAAACCACCGCTCGTAATCGGGCAGCTCCGGCGTCTGGGAAACGCCCAAACGTACCCCGGTCGGCGAAACGGCCAGATTCAGCCCAATCGGCACGTAGGGCCGACCGTCCGAAAGCTCAAAATACCTCCCGTCCCGGGGGCTGACCCGCACAAAAACCTCAAACGCCTTCGGACCAGCCGAAACGGCAACCGAGCCTACATCGGCCTGGTCGGCAACGGCCTGCTCCCCGCACATTCCCACCCATACAACGACCATCAGAACGCTTGTGCTCATAGAAAAACTCCTTGAGCGGCAAAAAAACAAAATATGGCAGGGATTTAGGAGGCGAGGCTTGGACAATAGGACCTTACCGGTCCACTCCGGGGAATTACCGTTTTGTTGGCCTAGGAGTGGTTCGGATACCTTGGGAATCAGGAAATATCCCCCCAAAACACACCACCAAGGGGGGCATTCGGGGATCCGGAACTTTCAGGTGGGAAGCTACTACTGCGGTATTATCCCCATTGGAAAAGCCGCTGGCAACTATGGCGAAGATGGAAGACTGCCATGACCACCCCCCCTCAGAAGGGGTCTGCCTCCGTGGGAGAAAGAAAAACTGAATAACTAGGCAAACTTTGACGATTGTACCTATTGCGCAAACTCTACGGGCAAGAACTATGAGTATTTCCTATTGCCCTGTGAGTTCGCAGCCGGAAACCGAGTGCCAGAAACAGACACCAGACCAGTTTAGCAGACCGTAGCAAGTACCCTGTTTTATCACAAAAAGAAGATGTAGGAACCCTGTGAACACAAAAGATGTAGGAACCCTGTGAATCCTAAAATTGTCATTCCCGCGTAAGCGGGAATCCAGGTTTCTTGCAACTACATTTCCTTGCTAGACATACCGCATCTTGTTTGTCTTTTCCTGGTACCCCGCTTTCGCGGGGATGACGGGTTTGGATTATTCGACTGAACTGTTCAGCGACACCGACCGGGTGGGGGAAACCTAAAGGATTGCCGTCTATGAAATTAGTTCAATGGATGAAGAGGTCGGGATTGGCTTGGATGGGGTTGTGTTTGACGGTGGGTGTGTTGGCTGGGCTTATTTTTTATTTTCTCTATTTTACCCAAAAGGCTCAAGCCACCGAGTTTAAGGCCTATTCCCTGTCCCATGCCCAGGCACATCAGATTCAAAATACCCTCCAGGCCATTTTACCTGAAGGGACAGAAGTTCTGGTGGATAGCCAGAAAAATCGCCTGCTGATCAGCGGTCCCCCGCAGGCCCACCAGATCGCCCAACAGGCCATTGGTTCTCTGGACCGGCCTCCGGCCCCGCCATCTAAAAAAGAGACCCCACCCCCGGAAAAACCTCAACCGGCCCAGCCGGTCATGGCTGCTTATGCGTGTGCCGAGGGTAGTGCGGAGAGTATCGCCGATCGGCTCCGCACCCAGTGGAGGGGGCAGGAAGATGTCCGGATTGCGGCCGATCCTCGCACGTCGCAGGTTTTGGTTCTGGCCCCGCCGGAAATTCAGCGTCAGATTGCCGCCCAATTGGGGCAAAGTAGTCAGGGCGCTGCTAAACCAACCACAGCGGGCAAATCAGGTCCAGCTATTCCAGCGGTTTTCCAAAATTCTCAAGCTACCCAGACTTCCCAAACGCCCCAAGCTACCAATTCTTCTAACATCTCCGCCCCCACAGGCCATCCCTCTCTGCAACCAAAAACCGCCGAAGGGTCTTCGGCAACGCTTCCCTCCCAAGCGGAGACACCCCCTTCTGCTTCTTCCCAACATGCCTCATCAGGAGGCGATGTCCGCCAGACACAGACCGTCCAACTCTGGCAGACCCATGTCCCGGCAGTAGAATCGGCCCTGGCAGCGATGTTGGGCAAACGGATGCAGCCGATAGGTTCTGGGCAGTATCGGCTTCTTGTTTCTGGGGGCCGGGAACTGACGCTTCGTTTCGATGCTCAAACCGATCGCATTGTGGTTCAAGGTACCCCGTCGGCGGTGGATGCTTCGGTCCGCTTGTTATATGCGTTGGATACGCCACCAGATGCTAGCGGAATGCAGACCCATGTGATGCCGTTATCTTCTGCCTCTTCGGAACATTTTCAACGGGCGGTCCGGGCCATCCAGACAAGCCAAAAATTGCCCCCCACCGACCAAAATGCCCCGAATAGCGAAAATAAACAAAACAGAGAGACTGGAGAATCTGGAAACAATAGAAGTAGAGATTTGGCCGGTTCCAATCCATACCGGCTGGCTCAAGCAGGGGTGTCCGGGGGGGCCGCACCTGGAGGGGGTACCCCTGCTGGGCCAGGACCGGCCGCTCCGGGCGGAGCAACTCCTGGCGCTCCTGCCACGACTCCGCCTGCCACCGCTGCATCCCCAGCCGTTCCAGGCGGTCCTGCGTCTCCCGGCGGTCCAGAACCACCGGCCCCCGGAGCTGGCGAACAACCTGGCGCCGAACCGGGCCAACCCGGCCCAGAGGGCGGAGAAAAACCCGCTGTCATGGGCCCGGTCCAGGTACAACTTCTGGAAGGGTTAGACGTGTTAGTCATCCGGGGCTTGCGCCGGGATGTCGAACAGGTCTTATCGGTTATCCAGCAGATCGAGCAATTGGCCCGGGTTACCGAGCCGGTCATCGAAATCTACCAGCTCCACCACGTGGATTGCGAGGCGGTAACCTCGCTGGTGCAACAACTCTACACCGCCATTTATGAGCCTCGGCAGGGGATTGTCAGCGTAACGGCCCTGGTCAAGCCGAACGCCCTGTTACTGATCGGTCCCCGGGGCAATGTGGATAAGGTGCTCAATTTGGTGCGGAAGTTGGACCGTCCGGTGCCGCCGGAGACGCAGTTTCGGGTATTTCGGCTCCGGAATGCAGCGGCCGAGACGGTGCAGGCGCAGATTCAGGAGTTTTACAATCAGCGGGGCGGACTGGGCGTGCGGGTGATTGTAACGTCGGATTTCCGGTCGAATTCGTTGGTGGTGATGGCCCGCCCGAGGGATATGCTGGAAATCGCGGCCCTGATCGAACGACTGGACACCGACACCAGCGAGGCGGAACACGAAATTCGGGTCTTTAAGCTTCAGAACACGTTGGCCGAGGATTTGGCCCCGATCTTGCAGTCGGCCATTGGGGCCGGCGAGGGGCCGACCCGTGCGCCGGGACAAGCGGCTCAACCCGGGGCGCAGGCGGCGGCCCGAGCCGGAACGGCGGAAACCAAATCGACCATTCTCAGCTTTGTTACCGTCGATGCCCAAGGCCGGCGCCTTTTGAAATCGGGTATTTTGACCGGCGTGCGGATCACCGCGGACACCCGGGCCAATGCGCTGGTCGTGTCGGCCCCGGCGCAGAACATGCCGCTTTTGGAGGCGCTCATCAAGCAGTTGGACGTGTTGCCGGCCGCTGAGGCCCAGATCAAGGTGTTTACCATTGTCAACGGCGACGCCAGCAGTTTGGCGGAGATGCTCCAGGCCCTGTTTGCCACCCAAACGGGCGGAGCGGCGGCGGGCGGGGTGCAACTGCAAAACGTGGCCGTCCAGGGGGAAAGCTCCTTGACGCCGCTGCGGTTTGCCGTGGATGTCCGCACCAACAGCATCATCGCCGTCGGCACGCCCGGTTTTCTCACCGTGGTGGAGGCCATTCTGCTCCGGTTGGACGAGGCGGATGTGCGGGCGCGGAAGAGCCTGGTATATCGGCTTCGGAACGCCCCGGCCTCCGACGTAGCCAACGCCCTGAATGAATTCCTCCGGAGCGAGCGCCAGGTGCAGCAAGCCGCGCCGGGACTGGTCAGCGCCTTTGAGCAGATCGAACGGGAAGTGGTCGTCGTGCCGGAGATCGTCAGCAACAGCCTGATCGTCAGCGCCACGCCACGGTTTTACGACGAGATCGTTCGGCTTATCGAGGACCTGGACAAACGTCCGCCGATGGTGCTCATTCAGGTCCTGATTGCCGAGGTAACGCTGAACAATGTGGATGAGTTCGGCGTGGAACTGGGCTTACAGGATTCGATCCTGTTCGATCGGAGCATTTTGAATAATATTGTTACCCGGTCGATCACCACCACCTTGCCCAACGGCACGCAGACCACCACTCAGGAGATCATCAGCGCCAATATCGAGCCGGGATTTAATTTCAATAACCAACCGCTGGGCAATAGCGGGGCCAGCAGTGCGACGGCGCACGCCGACGTGGTGGGTGCGCAGGGGCTGAGCCATTTCGGCGTAGGCCGAATGAACAGCGAGTTGGGCTTTGGTGGGCTGGTGCTCTCGGCCTCGAGCGAAAGCGTGAGCATTTTGCTGCGGGCCTTGAAGGATAGCCGACGGATGGACATCCTGGCCCGACCGCAACTGATGACCCTGGACAACCAACCGGCTTTCATTCAGGTCGGTCAAGAGGTGCCGACCATCCGAGGCGTAACCATCAGCGAAACCGGCCAGGTGAACAACGTCGATTACGCCAGCGTGGGGTTGATCCTGGGGGTAACGCCGCGGATCAGCCCGGACGGGCTGGTGGTCATGGAAATCGACGCCGTGAAAAGCGAAGTGGGCCCGGAAGCCGAGGGCATTCCGATCTCCATCTCGGCCACCGGCGAAATCATCCGGTCGCCTCGGATCAATACGACCCGGGCGCAGACGACCGTCAGCGCCCTGAACGCCCAGACGATTGTCCTGGGCGGGCTGATTACGCGGAGTTCCTCGAAAATTCATCGCCGGGTGCCGGTGCTTTCGGACATTCCGGTGGTGGGCAACCTATTCCGATATGATAATGTAACCTCGAAGAGAACGGAACTTTTGATCATTATGACGCCGCACATCGTCAACAACGAACAGGACGCCGACCGAGTCCGGCAGATGGAGGCCGCTCGGATGAGTTGGTGCCTGGGCGATGTGGTGAAAATCCACGGCGACGCCGGCCTGCGAGGCCGAGGCGATGACTGGGGCGACGACGAAGTGCCCACCGTGTATCCCGATCTCTATCCGACGGCGGATCGCCTGCCGCCTTGCCGGGGCGGGTTGCGCCAACGCGCCGAACGATGGCATTTCCCCCAAAATCGGCTAGAACCCCGACGGGATTTGGCGCCCATGAATTCGGCCTGTGAGGGGCCGGAGTGTCGGCCTGTGCCGCTGGTGCGCGTACCGGCGGGCGCCGAGGGGCAGGTGTTCGAGGGCGTTCCTGAAGGATCCCAGGGGCCGGTGCCACCTACGCCGGCCCCGGGCGGTGCGGCGCCGTCGGGGCAGGGGCTGCCTCTGGAGGCTGTGCCTACGCCGCCGCAGGAACCGATGTCCGTTCTTCCCCCCCTGCAACAGGAGAATTTTTCCGCCTCGGCCACGGAATTCCTTCCGCAGGAGAAAACCGGCCAGCGGCCCTTGGAGAAACTTCGGACACGTTTGGCCCGAAAACCGCCGCCCAGCGTACCGGCCTCCTCCCCGGAAGGAACCGTGGTAATCGAAAAACCGCTTTCCTCTCAGCAGGAGTTTCCCGCCGGAACAGACGCTAGATGAGTCGGCGAGAAAGAAGGGGGAAAGAAGAGGTGTTTCTCGCAGGAGTCGGCTCGTTTCAAAATCAGGATACCCGTAGGATACGAACCATGAAATACCGAGTGATGTTTAGTTTCGGACTGTGGATGGCGATGGCCAGTGCTGGATGGGCGCAACTACTGGATTTCGATTTGCGTCGGAACATTCCGTGGCGGATCGGGGACGGACCTTCGTCCAAAACGCCCACCAAAATCGTGGCGGTTTGGACGGACGCCGTGTTGCACCAATCGGGCAAACCGGCCACCCGCGGCTTCGGCGGACGACTGATGTTTTACGGCCCGGATGAAAGCACGCCGCTCAAGGTCGATGGCACGCTGGTCGTCTATGCCTTCGACGAAGAAAGCCGATCGCCCACGGATGTCAAACCGGACCGAAAATACGTCTTTTCTCCGGAGCAGTTCGCCCGGCATTACAGCAAATCGAAATTAGGCCATTCGTACAGTGTGTGGATTCCCTGGGACGAAGTGGGCGGTCCGCGAAAGGAAATCAGCCTGATCGCCCGGTTTATTCCGAAAAACGGCGGTGCGGCAGTCGTCAGCGCCCAAGCTCGGCAAAACTTGCCCGGCTTGCCGACTACGGAAGCCCCAACCTATTCGGCCGACCAACCCTCCACGTCCCCGTCGGCCCAGCCCGCCGCCAAGACCAATCCGAGGCAAACCGGCCCCGCCGCTTGGCCTCCCGCCGTCGGCCAATCCCCCTCGGAGCGAGTCTCCTCGGCCGCCGAAAGTCCACAGGACCAATACCCATCGGCGCATCTTCTCCCACCGGGCAACAGACCTTCGCCTCCCTCCGCTTCCCGAGCAGCGTCTTTCTACCAAGACGAACTGCCGCCGCAACCCTCCAATCCGTTGCGTCCGACCAATTATGAAGAATCCACGCCGCCAGAAGGCGATGCAGCGCTCCAGCCCCCCAATACCCCAAACCGGCCTCGTATGAAGACGACCACCATTCCGGTTCCCGCCCCATGGCTTCGACCGGCGGGGTCCACCGGTTCTTCTTCGTCTCGTCTCCCGCCGCGAGGGGCGGACGGCCAGGACAACCAACAACAGACGGCCGCCCCAGGCGATTCCTCCCCTCCGCAACGGACGTACTTCCCAACCAGCGGACCCACTAGCACCGTCGGCAGAACCCCGGCGGGATACCCGACCACCCCCACAGCCCAGAGAACAGATGTTACGGGCTTTGCGTCGCCTCGGACCGAGACGCCTCGGAACTGGCCTTCCCAGCGACCGTCAACTCGTTCCGGACCGCTCGGACCCCAGGCTCCAGCAGCATCCATTGCTCCGCAAGCTCGCGATCGTGCGGCGTTGCCACCACTCCCCTAAGAACGGCAGTGCCATCTACGAAGGATACCTGGATCGGTTCCACGGTCTGAATGCGTTTGCTCTGTCCGATTTTCGTGGTCAGGGCGTCGCTGAGCACTTCGGGCGCCGAAGCGGCGGGAGGTTCAAAACCCAGTTCGACGGCGACGGCCAGTTGCTCTCCGCTTCGGCCGCCGCGCGCGCCTCGAGCAGCGCCGCCGGGTTGGGCGCCGGGTTGATTGACTCGGTTTCGGCCCTGACCGGAAATGGCCCGGGCGTTGAAGTTCTGATTGCTCATCGTTCGGGACCCGGAACCCAGAGTGCTCAAAATGCCGCTCACATCCTGGGTGTCGGCCCCGACGAATTGGCCCGGTTGCCGATTGCCGCGCACAAATCGCTCCGTCGAACCCGTTTGAAGCCCGCCTATACCAGTCCCCGTCCCCATGCCAGAGCGACCAAAACTGCTGCCTCCGCCTAGCCCGCTGCTGCCGGTGCGTCCGAAACTGGAACTGCCGAATCCGCTTCCCGAAAGGCTGGAACCGCCCAAACTGGACCCGCTCAGGCTAGACCCGCTAAAGGTGCGGTTGCCTGCCGTGGGGAATCCGCCCAGCGTTCGGCTGCCGAACATGCTCTGTTGAGTCGTCGATCGCACCTGGGCCAACCCCTCATGGGCAATCCCGAAGACCACCACGAAGGCTATTCCCAAAAGAACCGTGGTTTGCCTCATGGCCGACATCTCCTTAAAAAACCTCCCCCACCCCCTAATGTTCGGGATCACTTTCTCCCGAAAAAGATTCCCCCTTTGGATTTCGTGCTTTAAGTTCTATCGGGCAACTGGAAAAGATTTTAGATTTTCGTGCTTTTGGAGGGAAAACTCTCTCGCCGCCACCCGTTTTTGTTTGCCTATTTAGACTATTTTATCTAATTTTTCCATTTTCCTCACCCTGAAGCAGAAAGAAATTTGCCTACCTCCCTTTGGATTAAACCCCACCTAGAGCGGGGAGTTTCTTTTCGATTTTTCAAAAGCCGGCTCGCCGGAAGAACCAGTATTGGCCCTTTTCTTGCGTACCGGAGGAGGTAATGAAAGAGGGACGCGGTGTGGGATAACCTCCCCGCTCCGACCTCAATGGGCCGCCGTCTGCGAAGAAGCCGCCGTGGGCAATACGACCGGTAGTTCCAGAGTAAAACAGGTTCCCTGGCCAGGCTCGCTTTGCACGTAAATTCGACCGCCATGTTCCAGGAGGATTTTTTGGCTCACGGGCAATCCCAGTCCGGTGCCGCGGGCGCCTTTGGTGGAAACAAAGGGGCGAAATAGGTTCTCGATCTCTTCCGGCGGGATGCCGGGGCCATTGTCCCGGACATGCACCCGTGCCAAGCGGCCATCGTAGTCGGTGTGGATTTCTACTTTCCCTGTTTTTCCTTCTGGCCGATCGGCCAGGGCGTCCAGGGCGTTGGTGGCCACGTTGAGCACGGCGTGGTGGATGCCCTCCGGATCGAAAACCATCTCAGGCATGGTTTCCGCCAACTGGACATGGATTTCCACATGCATCTCAGCGGCCCGCGGCTGCACCAGTTCCACCACATCGCTGACCACCTGGTTTAGGTTGGCCGGTCGAAGGTCTGGTTCCCGTTCTTTGCTGAAGGTGAGCATGTCCATGACCAGGGCGGATATCTTGGCCTGGTTTTTTTCCACGATGTTCCAGCCGCGGCGAATAATCGATTCGTCATGTTCGGTTAGCCCCATTTCAATCAGATAGCTTCCGCCTCGGATGCCTTGGAGGATATTTTTGATATGATGCGAAAGCACGGCGATGGTTTGTCCGATGGCGGCCAACCGTTCCGCCTGGACCATGGCGGAATAATAGCGGGTGTCTTCGACGGCCAAGGCGGCCTGGTGGCCGATGGCGATCATCAACTTGAGATGATCTTCTTTGAACTTGGTTTCTTGGCCGGTCTGCAGGATCTGTTGGGGGCTGATCGTGGTATCCACATACAGCACGCCCACCACGTCGTAGCGGCCTTGCATAGGTGTACAGATGGCCTCCCGAACGCCGGCCTGCAGGATACTGGCGGCCGGGTCCCAGCGGCGGTCCTGGCTGGCGTCGCTGGTGAGCACTCCCTCGCGCCGGTTCATGACATAATCGAGGATCGTTCGGCTAATGGTGATTTTTTCGTCCGGGCGGGCCTTATGGCGGGTCCGACGTACTTTCGGCGTCAGCGCCTTCGTCTCCGGATCGACCAGCATGATGCAGCCGCGGTCCGCCTCGATCCACTCGAAGATCAGGTCCATGATGCGTTGGAGGAGCTGGTCGATATCCAGGGTTCGGCTGACGGCCAGGGCGGTCCGATACATGACCTGGAGATTGCTTCGGGCGCGGGCCAACCAGGAGTCCGGCGGAAGCACTGCGGCCGGATCGAGCAGTCGGCTTCCTTCTTCTTGGGTAATGGCATGCACAATATGCGAAGGTTCTTCGGCGGGCGTCGGCGCACTGATATCCACACTGAATGCTGCATCTTCTGCGGTTTCCGCCGTCAGCCCGGTATAAAGCAACACGGTGCGACCGATCTGGATATGGTCGCCGGTGGCCAATTCGGCCTGCGTGATCCGCCGGCCATTCACATACGTGCCGTTGGAACTGCCCAGATCGACAAGCACGTGCCGACGCTCGTGAAAACGAACCTCCGCATGATGCCGGGAAACCTCGCTATCGTGAACCTGGATTGCATTGGCCGGGTCCCGACCAATGCCCATCCGTTCCTCGCTGAGATCGAACCGAGTCCCCTGATCGTTTCCACGAATGACAAACAGCGAAGGCACTACGAACGCTCCCCTGCACGAGACCTCATCCAGGGGAGCTGAGCCTGCCCTGGGTTAGACAGGGGGACGGTCGGCGTCAGAATTCCCCTGGATCAATTCTTCGATTTTACGAATCAACGGGGCGTAATGATAGGGTTTTGGGAAACATTCCCCATGCACCATTTTATCCGAACGCCGTACACTGCCCAGCACCACCAGGGGGGTTTGCGTTTCTCGGACCTTTTGGGCAAAAGGACGGCAAAGTTGATCCGCAGAAGTTCCCTCAACCTGCAAGTCGAGGATAATCACGTCGGGCTGGCGGGTTTGGGCCAACCGGAGGGCCTCCTCCGTAGCACCCACCCAGAGGGTCTCCATTCCCCTCCGCTGAAGTACGGTCCCTAATACCTCCCGCGTTTCCTCGGCCGCATCCACAATCAGTACGCTTGGCTTCCGTTCCAAGACATTGCTCCTTTTGGGGGCGGTTCTATAGTCATCCCGCTTTCGCCCCTCTTCCCATCTTCGCAATCTTTTCCTTTTTGTCCAATCTATCCAAATTTTCTTCTTTGCGAACCGAAACTCCTTATACCCCTCTTTCGGGGACAACCCCTTATCACAAAATCCCTTCCCGAAGGGCCAAAAAATACCGGCCTTTCCCAATCATGTCAAAGCGAATTTTTAGAAGAACCCCAAAACCGGGTGCGAGGGGATACCCAGCAGGTCATATTTCTGTAACATTTTTTTCTTTTCTTTACGCCGGGGATCGGTTTTGAAACACTCTCTAGGAAAGGTTCCTTTGCACGGCAGTTATTCTAAGTTCTCCGGGGGGAGTCTATCGAGCCGTTCTTTCCATATGTCCCCCCTCAGATGGGTTGCAAGTTTTCCCTCCCCCTCTTTTTTTAGTGAAGATGGGAAATTATATTATTGGAGATTCTCCTCAGAGTTTTAGACTTCGGACTATCGCTTGGATTTTTCTGGGGCCGCCGGATAGCTGGTCGGAGGGGTGGAGCTGCCGGGAGCACACGGGGGCTTTGGGAGGGTGGGGTCATGTCGCCCACATTAGAAGACTTTAGCGGGCATGTGCTGGCCTGCGGTTTGCTTCAGCCAGAACAGGTGGAACAGGTCAAGCAGGAGCTGATCTCCCAGGGCCGGTCGGCTACAGCCGAAGAACTCCGAAACCATTTGGTCCGCCGAGGGCTGCTCAGCCGGTTTCAGGCCTCCTGTCTCTGGGAGGGCAAGACCCAGTGGCTGGCCTTCGGGGAATATATTGTGTTGGACAAGATCGGCCAGGGCGGCATGGGGATGGTGCTCAAGGCCCGCCATCGGCGTATGGATCGGCTGGTGGCCATTAAAACACTTCGGCCGCAGGCCATGCAGGACCCCAAGGCGGTCGAGCGGTTCTATCGGGAGGTGAAGGCGGCGGCCCGGCTGAATCATCCGAACATCGTTACCGCCTACGACGCCGGTGAGCACCAGGGGATTCACTATCTGGTCATGGAGTATGTGGATGGCCAGGACCTAGCCCGGCTGGTTAAGCAGCATGGGCCGATGGCCGTGCCGGAGGCGTTGGAGTGTGTGATTCAGGCGGCCAAGGGACTGGCCTATGCCCATCAGCAGGGCGTCATCCACCGGGACATCAAGCCGGGCAACCTGCTGCTAGACCGTTCCGGCGTGGTGAAAATTTTAGATATGGGTCTGGCCCGCCTGAGGCCGGTGGGCCAGGACCCTGCCACCGGCGAGCAACTGACCGGTACTGGCCAGGTGATGGGAACCTGCGATTACATGGCGCCGGAGCAGGCCGTCAGCACCCACAGGGTGGATCATCGGGCGGATATTTATTCATTGGGGTGTACGCTGTATCGGCTGCTTACGGGGGAGGCGCCGTATAAGGGGGAAACGCTGGTGGAGGTGCTCCTGGCGCATCGGGATGCGCCGATTCCGTCGTTGCGGTCGGTGCGGGCGGATGTGTCCGAGGACCTGGACCGGATTTTTCAGCGGATGGTGGCCAAACGGCCGGAGGACCGGTTTCAGTCGATGGTCGAGGTGATCCGGGCGTTGGAGGCCTGTTTGGTGGGTGCGCCGGTCGGCCTGGAAGCCCAAGGCCCGGAGGAGGAATCTGCCAGCAGCACCAGTTCGGCGTTGCAGGCCTGGCTAGTCCGGCGGGCGGAAGAAGAGGCCCGCAAAGCGGCCGCCTACGAGGAGACCGAGACCTGGCAGCCGCCCGATGCGGAGGCGGGGACGATGCCAGTAGTGAGGGCCGGTGCGGCGCCTGGGGAGAGATCGGCCGGTGCGTTTCCGCCGGTAGCCCAGCAGCCCGGTGGGCCGAGTCCGCCGCCGGTAGCCCGGGGCAAAGACCCTGCCACCAGAGGCCTTACCATGCCAGGCCTGGGCGCCCCAGGCAAACCGGCTGGTGCCGGTGGGTTGGCCGGCTGGTGGGCTGGCCTGCAAGCAGCCTTAAAACGAATGCCTGCTTGGGTCTGGGGCCTGGCCGCCGCCCTGCCGGTCCTTCTGGTCGCCGTCGTGGTGGTCCTGGTGGTGGTCTTCCGGGAACGGACGCCGGCTACCCAACGGGCGCCGGTTGCCCAAGCCAAGTCGGCAAAAGGCCCCCTGGTCATCCCCAGCCAACCTACCAAAAAGCCAGAAACCCAACCCGCAGATCAACCCAAATCGGAACCACCCCCCACTCCGAAATCGACACCTCCAGAAGAATCGAAACCTGCGGAGACGCCGGGCCAGAAAGTGCCTATCGAAGTCCCTGAGGCGATCAAGAACTGGATCGAAAGCTGGGGTGAACCAGTAAACCTCGGACCGACGATCAATAGTAGTTCCGGTGAGTACGCTCCCGAACTTTCCGCCGACGGGCTGATCCTTTTATTTCATTCTAATCGCCCCGGGGGCCAAGGGGGCCGTGACATCTGGATGAGTCGGCGGGCCTCCGTGGACGAGCCTTTTGGCCCTCCAGTCAATCTGGGACCCCCAATCAACAGTAGCCATGATGAGACTGAGCCTGCCCTTTCAGCCGATGGACTTATCCTTTTATTCGCTTCCAAACGTCCAGGGGGCCAAGGGGGCAATGACATCTGGGACATCTGGGACATCTGGATGAGTCGTCGAGCTTCGCCGAAAGATACTTTTGGCCCTCCGGTCAATCTGGGACCGTCGATCAACAGTAGCAATATTGACGGTAATCCTGCACTTTCGGCTGACGGACTCATCCTTTTGTTCGTTTCCAAACGTCCAGGAGGCCAAGGGGACTATGACATCTGGATGAGTCGTCGAGCTTCGCCGAAAGATACTTTTGGTCCTCCGGTCAATCTGGGACCTCCGATCAATACCAGTAGTAGCGAAGGGGGACCTGAACTTTCAAAAGATGGGCTTCTCCTTCTATTTCACTCCAACCGTCCAGGAGGACAAGGGGACTATGACATTTGGATGAGTTGGCGGGCCTCCGTGGACGAGCCTTTTGGTCCTCCGGTCAATCTGGGGGCGCCGATCAATAGCAGTGCTGAGGAATGGTGGCTTAGACCTTCGGCGGATGGGCTTACCCTTCTACTTTCCTCCAATCGGCCGGGTGGTCAAGGCGGGTTTGACCTCTGGATGTGTCGGCGGCGCACGGTTCCCAAACTAGAGATCAAACCGCCTGAGCAGAAAGAGCCGAAGTCGGAGGAGAAGGTTGCTGAGAAGCCGCCCCCGAAGCCGGGGGAAAAACCAGAGACAAAACCGGAAGAGCCGCCGTCCTTGCCGGGAGCACCGCCCGGCAAACCGGCCATCCAGGTGGCCTGGGAAAAACTGGAGCAGCAACTTAGCCAGTGGGAGGCCAAGGAGGCCCAGTTTACCCAGAAGCTCCAGCCGATCGAACAGAAGGTGCACGAGTGGGATTTTGCCGGGGCCATCCAGGAGGGCCAAGCGGTGCGGTTCTCGGAGCCGGAATTGGCCCGGCGCTGGCAGGTTCGGCAGCAGGAGCTCCAGTGGCTTGCTGAGTGGAAACAGCGGGCGATGGGAAAAATCCAATCGGCTCCTTCGCCGCTGAAGAAGAGCGATTTGGGCATTCGGGGCATGCCCGGCCAGGTAGTACAAGTTGATGAGGAAAAAATCACCTGTGAACTTTCGGGGCAGAAGACAGAAACGATTGCCTGGAACAATCTGGGCCCGGCCGCATCGCGGAAACTGGTCGATCTGGTGCTGGACCCGGCCAAGCCGGACGACCTGCTGAAGGCGGCCGTGTTTTTGGCTTCGGTGGGGCAGTCGGCCGAGGCAACTCGCTACTTCAGCCAGGCCCAGCAGAAGGGCCTTTCGGTCCAGGAACACCTGGAACTGGCAAGCTACCCGTTGCTCAAGGAACTGGCAGAACAGTTGCGAAAGAAGGAGTATGCCTCGGCCCGATCGGCTCTGGATCGGCTGGAAAAGGGACCAGCCTTGGCCGACTGGCGCCGCAGGCACCAGGAACTTTTGCAAGGGGTACAGGCGGTGCTAGCGGCCGCCCAGCGCGACACGGAAGCAGAAAAACTCTACGCCGAGGCCGTCAAACTCTACAAAGAACAAGAGCTTCACGATGTAAAACCTTTGGTAGAAAAACTGCGGGCTGAAGAATATGCGGAGACGACGGTGGTTCTGGACACCAGCCGGCAACCGCCGATCTCAGAATTGGAAAAAGCCACGGCCAACCTGGGGCCACGGCTGACCGTGGCGATAAAGGGCAAGGCGGATTTCCGCTCCATCCAGGCGGCCATCGATGCAGCCCGAGGCGGCGAACTGATCGAAATCCAGGACAACGGCCCCTACCAGGAATACCTCGTGATCCCCCAGGTAAAAAATGGCCTTACCATCCGGGGCAAACGAGGCCGTTGGCCCATCCTCCTCCCCAAACCTGACTCTAAACCCCAGGATCTGATCACAACCGATGCCCCCCAGCTTACCCTGGAGTGGTTAATAGTGCTGAAATTGAATCCACAACCTGCAGCCCTGCTGACAACGCATTCAAATATTCCCTTGTCTCCTGTTCTGGCTCTTCACCATGTTCTTTTATATACCCAAGGAAAGAACATCATAAACAACTGGAGGGGGCAGATTAAAGGAAATTACAGCATCATCTTAGGGTGCTTCAGTGGGATTAACAACTCTTTTATTTTGATGAATTGCCTTTTCGTGGGAAACTGCGAATGTATGGCGTTTCCCTCCAAGTTTCATTCTTCTACGATCAACGGGAACATCAAACTAATAAGCGGGGACTCTCATACAATTACCGATTCCATTGTTCGAGATATTATTCTTCTGCCCGGAAGCAAAGGAAGGATAGAGCACAGTGCGTTTTTTGGTCAGGGGCGGCCGCCGGAGGGGAGCCAAGATTGTTTCCTGACCGATCCGCAGTTTATGGACCCGACCAATTGGGACTATCGGCTTCGGCCTGGTAGTCCTTGTATTGGGAAGGCGTCGGACGGCGGGGATATAGGCGTTCGCTGGACGCCGGAGATGCTGGAACTCGTCAAAGTGGCTCTGGAGCTGCGCCGTCGCGGCCTGATTACGTGGTGATTTTTCATTAAGTTGTGACTGACTTTGCATGGTGCTCCTGCGGCCTGATTACCCTGATTACGTGGTGATTTTTCATTAAGTTGTGAGTGATTTTGCAGGATGCCGCCGCGGTCTGATCGCTTTCTGCTTCTGGATTGTGCCGCCCCAGCCTGATCAAGTCCTAAACTGTTCTGCTGTTCGAGACGTTTGGCGTCCATTGGTGAGGAGGGGTCCTTCCCCTTGGAGACCCGTCATTCCGACCGGGATTGAATAGGCCAGGCCACCTCCTCCGCAACCCCAGTTTTCCAGGATTTGGCGGATTTGCTCCCCCGGCCTCATCCCTCCCGCCGTCAAGAACACGTTAGCCGAACAGAAGAGTCCTTTCTTGTCATCCCCGGGAAAGCTCCCGATCCAGTTCATGAAAACCATGGACTTTTCTGGATTCCCGCTTGCGCGGGAATGACAACTCTTTTTCTCGGGAATGACAACTCTTTTTCCCAGGTAGGAAAATCTTCTTCCCGGGGAGGAAAAGACAAGCTACCCTATTCGACTGAACTATTCTACGAATTCCATCACGTCTTCCGTACCGGGTTTTCCTACTGCCCTGTGGACGTATCATCCAGCCGACCGCAAAATATGTAGGTGGTTCTTCGCAATAAATAGCAAAACCTCTGCAGAGGGCTGAGGGATGGAGCGGGATTTGGTTCGGCGGGTGGCGTTGGTGGTGGGGCAGGACGTAACGTTCTGTCGGAATGTGATCCGAGGGGTGCGGGCCTATGCCATTGACAAGCCGCACTGGCTATTTCGGAACGGGCCGCCGGATACGGCCACGGTGCGGGCCTGCCGACAGTGGCAGCCGGACGGCATCATCGCCCATTTGGGCGCCTGGCCGCTGGCCAAGCAAATCTTACGCCTGGGCAAACCGGTGGTCGATATCGCCTGTATGCTTCCGAAGGTGGGCGTGCCGGTGGTGGATGTGGATCACCGGGCCGTGGGCCGACTGGCCGCCGAGTATTTCCTAAACCGCGGATTCCGAAACTTCGGATTCTACGGAAGCCGAGAGGCCTACTACTGCAGGCTTCGGGAGCAGAGTTTTACGGAACGGCTGGCCGAGGCCGGCTGTTCGGTCTCCGCCTGCTACGGCGAGTATCTGCCCGATATGCCCGGCGCCCGCCGCTGGCAAGGGCAGGATCAGCGGGTGCAGCGGTGGCTCCTGGATTTGCCGAAACCCGCAGCCATTTTGGCTTCCAACGACATTCCGGCGCGGTACTTGGCCGACCAATGTCGGCAAGTGGGGCTTCGTGTGCCGGACGAAGTGGCCCTGCTGGGGGTGGATGATGATGAGTTCGAGTGTACCCTATGCAGTCCGCCGCTATCGAGTGTGGCGATTCCGTCGGAGCAGATCGGCTGGGAGGCGGCCCGACGGATCCAGTGCGCCAATAATCTGAAGCAGCTCGGCCTGGCCTGCCAACTGTACGCCCAGCAGTGGGGCGTCTTGCCGCCCAACGGCGCTGTCTGCGGCGCCTATTGCCCGGACCATTGGTACTACCCCTCTCTGGACGACCGCATGAAAGGCGGCTATCTGATCCGCATCCTGCCGTACATCGAACAGCAGGCCCTCTACGATAAGATCAACTTTACCCGGAATCCGGAACTATATAGTTTTGTGGTGGAGCCGGACCAGCCGGTGTATAAGCAAGTGATTTCCACGTTCTTTTGCCCGAGCAACCGACGGTTGTTCTATTGGCCCGGTGGCGGACTCGACAAACGCGAGGGGGCCTTGGGCCACTACGGCATGAACGTCGGCAACGCCCAAAGCTTCCGTTGCTCGGAAGGAGGAAACTATTGGGGCCGAAATATCCCCAACAACCTCTTCCACGGCGATTCCATGGACCCCAGCAAAGTCTCCGGACCGTTTTCCTCGATGTTTTGGTCCGCCAGTTTCAGCGACATTCGGGACGGCACCTCCAATACGATCGCCATGGGCGAGGCCCGACCCGAATGCAGCAGCCACCTGCGCGACGGCTGGATGCACATCAACTCCATGTGGCTGATGACCACCCCGCCGATCAACTATCCGACCTGCCCAGGAGAACCTGGCTACACCACGGATCCCAATCAGTGCCATAATGAAGAAACTTACGGCAAAGCCTGCGGTTTCAAATCGCTCCATCCGGGCGGCGCCCAGTTTGTCTTCTGCGACGGTTCGGTCCGGTTCCTCACCGAAGGAATCGACTACGTTACCTACCAAAAACTCGGCGACCGCTGGGACGGTCTGCCTATCGAGGCCAACTACTGACCCCCGCTATTCCCCCCCTACAGACCCAGCTAAATAGAAACTCCAGGGGGGACGAATCCAAAAAGGAACGTCTCAAAGGAGAAGAGCGGATGTCTGCTACGGCAAGGGCGATTTTCCTATTGTCGGTGTTTACTCTTACCGTGGTGTTGCCCTTTGGGTGCGGCCCGAAACGACCGAAAACCGTTCAGGTAACCGGCAAGGTCACTTATAAAGGTCAACCTTTGGAAGGCGCTCGGGTGATGTTTCACACCCAGGGTGGTCCGCCTGCTACAGGAACCACCGACAAGGAAGGCCGATTCCGACTGGAAACTTTTTCCACCGAGGATGGTGCTCTGATCGGGGAACATACCGTAATCATCTCCAAATATGTCCCGGTGCCGAACGGTGCGGCCTCCTCCTCTGGGGCGCCGGATGACATGCGAGGCCCTGGACCGCCGCGTATCCGGCAGCTAGTTCCCGCCCGATATACCACCCCGGCTACCTCGCCGCTAAAGGCCAAGGTAACCGCCGAAGGCCCCAACGACTTTACCTTTGACCTTACCGATTGATCGTCCGCCCGGATCGACCGCCGATTGGGCGTCTGGCTGAGGGGCAATCCGGTGGACTGCCCTCCGCGGGGTGGGTAATCTATGGGAGAGGGAGTCCGGAGCTGGGTTCCTTTGGCCCCTAGAAAAAGGAGACCTTACCAATGCGACTAAAGAGGATTCCTACTCTTCGTCTTTCAATGGGCAGGTTGGTTGATCGCCGATGGACGCCGAGAGGGCGGGGGCAAACGGCTTTTATTTTCGGGCTGATTGCCGGGACTATGCTGATCGGCCTGGCCGGAATCGCCAAGTTCTCCCGGCTATGGGGAGAAGGGCCGCAAAGCCTACTTGGTTTTGGCGATGGGGCGAACGTCCAGGCAGCCGAACACCCCGCCAGCGCCGCTGCCAATGAACCTGCCGCCGAGACACATACTCCGGTTGGGGCCAATGCAGAAGGTCCCCAGGCCAATCCGGCAGCCAAGACCGCAGTGCAAATCCTGGCCGTGGAACCCACGCCGCTGTACGTACAAAAAGACGGCCGGCTGCTCCAGGTGGCCGAACTGGCCGTGGAAAACTCCGGAGAGCCGGTCGAAGCCGAACTAGTGGTCCAATGGCCCGACGGCCAGATTGCTACTCCCCTGGGTAAACTTGCCAAAGGCAAATCTACCGCGCAGGCCCACATGCCGGGTTTGGAGAAGCCGGCCGAAGTGGAACTGACGCTGCGGGCGGCCGGCAAGCCGCTGGATCGGCGCACTATGACCTGGCAGCCCAGCCGCCGCTGGGAAGTCTGCCTGGTGCCCATCTCGCATCATGACCTGGGCTATACGGATACCATCGAAAACGTGCTTCGGCTCTATGAGCGATTTTACGACCAGGTGCTCCAGTTTTGCCAACAGACCGACGATTTCCCCGAAGAGGCCAAGTTTCGATATACGGTCGAAGGCAGTTGGTCCTTGCAACATTACCTTGAAAACCGGCCGCCGGAAGTGCTGGAAAAGTTGGGCAAATATCTCCGAGAAGGCCGGATCGAAGTGCAGGCCCTCTATGGCAATTTGATTACGAACATGCTGGCCCACGAGGAGCTGGTCCGGGCCATGTATCCGTCGTTTCGGCTGAAGCGGCGGTTTGGGGCCCAGATCCGCACGGCCAGCACGACCGATATTCCGGGGCTGAGTTGGGGCCTGCCCACCGTATTGGTCGGCGCCGGCGTGGAAGGCTTTTTTGCCGGCCTGGCCAACTACTTCGAGTGGGGACGCCACGATATTCATACCTTCTGGGACGAGTCGGCCATTTTACGCCGCGGCAGACCCGACGCCTTCTGGTGGCTGGGGCCGGACGGACAGCGTATTTTGGTCTATTACCAGGGCGGCTATGGCTGCTGGTCGCCCGACTCTTATGAGGACGTTTTAGAGAACCTGCCCCGAATGCTCCGGCAGATGGAAAAGCAGGGAACGCCCTTTTCGGTGGTGCGGTTTGCCGGCTACGGCTGCGGGGACAATACTCCGCCCAGCATCCTGCCAAGCCAGATTGTGCGCGAGTGGAACAGCCGATGGGCCTATCCCCGGCTGTATGTCGCCACCAACGCCATGTTTTTTGAAAAACTCCGCCGCCAGTGCGAAAACCAAAAGGACATGCGCACCTTCCGGGGCGATTTGCCGGAAACCGATTATGTCGTCGGTGCTACCTCCACGGCCCGGGAAACCACACGGAATCGGTGTACCCATGACCTGTTGCCCACGGCGGAAAGATGGGCTGCTGTGGCCTCGCTGCTAACCGGTGCCGCCTATCCGGACCAGGAACTTGCCCAAGCCTACGACAATATGCTCCTTTACGACGAGCATACCTGGGGAATGCACTCCGGGTTGCAGGTGAGCCGACGGCAGGACTGGTCCTGGGCGGATAAGGCCCGGTATGCGTATCGGGCGGCTGGGCTGGCCGAGGGCGTCCTGGACCGAAGCGTCCACCACCTGGCCGGGGCTGTCCGTCGGACGGAACAGGGCCGATACATCATGGTGTTTAATCCGCTCCTGTTTGCCCGAACGGATGTGGTGCGCCTGGCGGATTTCGGAGCACCGGAGCAAGGTTTTGATCCAGTTCATCCGCCGGAACTGGTGGATATGGAAACCGGCGCCCGATTACGGTGCCAAATTGTGGAGATCAGCTCGGCCCAAGCCCCGGCCCAAGACGCTGCTTTTCGCCACGGCCGGGGACAGTTCAACCCGCCGCAGCGATTCGAGCTGGTCTTTGCGGCCGAGGAGGCGCCGCCGTTGGGCTGGAAGACTTATCGCTTGGTTCCGGCCGCCCAAAAGGGCGAATCGGCCAAGTCGGCCGTATCTGCCCGGAAACCGTCCGAAGATGATGCTCAACCCTCTGCTGCCAAAGAGGCCCGCTCCTCCGAAAAATCCTCTCCGGATCAAACCACTTCGGACAGTAGTCTTCGGATCGGACAGAACACCCTGGAAAACCGCTATTTCCGCCTGGTGCTCGATCCGCAGACCGGGGCCATCCAGAGCCTCTACGACAAGCAGTTCCGGCGGGAGCTAGTGGATCCGGACGCCCCGCACGGGCTGGGCCAACTGGTGGTCAAAGAGGTCAAGACGGCCCAACTGGCCCCGGCGCAAAAGGCCGTCATTCGGACCGGGCAAACCGGCCCCGTTTATGCCAGCCTGCTGGTTACCACCCAAGCGCCCGGCTGCCCCCAGGTCAGCCAGGAGATCATCCTTTACGAAAAGCTCAAGCGGGTCGATCTGGCGGTTCGGCTGCTTCGGGACGCCACGGCAATGCTGGAACTTTATGTGGCCTTTCCGTTTCGGATGGAAAAACCTCAGTTTGCCTTGGAAGGGCCGATGTCAGTGATTCGGCCGTTCGAGGATCAACTGCCCGGCTCGAACACGAATTATTATGCGATGCAACATTGGGCGGCGGTTTCCGACGGCCGGCACAGTGTGGTGATGACGCCGTTGGAAGCGCATCTGGTGGAGTTTGGCGGTTTGTGGCCGTGCTATACGTCGCAGGCGCATCATGGTTTTACCGCCCCGGACTTCGGCCGACCGTTTGTCAAGCCGGAGGACATCATCAAAGGATACATTTATTCATTTATCCATGCGAGCAATCTCCGCACCAATTTCCCGGTGGTCCAGCAGGCCGATCTCCTCTATCGGTTTTCGCTGACGAGTCTGGAGGGCGATTGGCGCACCGGCCAGTTAGGGCAATTCGCCTGGTCGGCAGCCAATCCGCTCAAGCCGGTGGTGGTCGAAGGTAAATCAGACGGCCGCTTGGAACCAACGATGAGCCTCTGCCAGGTCGAACCTGCTCATCTGATGCTGCTTACGTTCAAGCAGGCCGAGGACGGCCAGGGCATGATCCTTCGGCTTTGGGAATCGATCGGCCAGGCGGCCCAAGCCAAAATCACCTTCCCCCATTTCCGCGTCCAAAAAGCCTGGCTCGCCAATTTGGCCGAAGAAAACCAGGCCGAACTGCCCGCCGACGAACATCACCTGACCGTACCGGTAAAACCCTTCCAGCCGGTAACCGTGCGTATGCAATTCCGATAAAGCGCACGAGCCTCGGACGGTTAGCTTCGGACCCTAATCCGAGGGTGAGCTAGCGTGAGCCGCTGAGCCTCCGACGCTAAGGTTACCCCCGGGCGATGGGGCGTCCGGCTCGGAGTCTTGCTCGCAAGGACACGGGGAGCCGGGTCTCCGTCATTCCGGCGGCAGGACCAGGCGCAGATCGGGGCCGCAGAGGCGCGCCCAATGCCGAAATGGGCCTCCTGCATGATATTGTGTTTACCATGAAAGGCGAAAGGGTCTCCCGGCAAGACGAAAGGGTCTGTCGGCGGGGTCGGCTGCGGGGGAGCAGGCTTTTCCGAAGATTGGCTGGGCAAGCCGGCGGCATAGCCCCCTGCCAACCCGCCGGCCAAAAAACACCCAATAAGTACACTCCCCAAAATGCCGTTTCCGATTCGCAGGGCGTACCGCTCCTTCGTCATGGCCTTCTCACTTATCGGGAATAGAGGACGTTTTCCTTCCGCCCGGAGTTTCGGCTTACCAGGATTCCTTCCAAACGTCGATCATTTGCCGGACGCCCTCCCAGGGGGTATCGGGAAAAAGGGCGTCGGTAGCCGACAGGATAAACCGGCCGGTAGGCCCCAGAATGTCCAGGGCCGATCGGACTTCGCGGCGGATCCGCTCCGGCTGGCCGGAAGCCAAGCTGACCGCGCTAGTTCCGCCCACCACGGTGGTCCGACCGCCGAAAAGTTCACGGGCTGTCTCTAAGGAAATTTTATCCATCACCGGATCAATGTAATACAATAAATCGACCCCGGCGTCGGCCAGTCGCTGTCCGATCTTCGCTAGCCCTGTGGTAACCACGTATCCGAACTTTTTGCCGTACCGATGGACCAGGGCCGCCAACTCCGCTGTATAAGGATACACATATTCATCGAACAGCTTAGGCGACCAAAAATCCGTGGATGAGTACCAGCCGCGCTGGCAGACGATATCCACCCCTTCGGCAGCGGCGGCCAGTTCGGTGCGGACGTAGTCCGTTTCGGCGATGGTTTCCATCAGCTCTCGGAAGGCTTCCGGGGCGTCCAAGGCGAGCATCACCGCTCCTTCCGGCCCCGTGAGCCAGACGGCCGCATCCATGCCGAAGGCGCTCCATGCCTGGACGGCCAGACCTCGCTCCAGGGCGAAGGGACGCATTTGGGCCACCCGCTCTAGGAACCAGCCCTGTTGCAATTGGTCGGGCGGCCGGTACAGATGGCGGATCATCGGCACATGTTTGGGGCTACGGACGGCGTGCTGGATCGCCCGGGGCACATTGTAATCTTCAAACAGGGGGACATAGTCCGGTTGGACGGGCCAGCCTTCCGGCTCCGGCCCAGTCTGGCGCACTGCATGGCGCAAGCGGCCCGACGGCGTCTCGTACTCCCGAACCAACACCGGATATCGCGGATCGCCGCCGGACGCTCCGGGCGGAAGGCGCTGGTCGTGATAGCGTATTTCCGGGGCCATGCCCCAGGGAACGGACACTTCCAGCAGGTCGTCCACGCCCAGCGACAACCACGCCTCGGCCCGTTGGAATTCGTCGGCCAGTTCCCAGGGATGGGGCAGCGTGTGGATATGCTCCAAGCGTTTGGTGTACCAGAAAGGAACCGGTTGGCCGTTGGTCTGCCACTGCATACCGGGCGGCGCTGGAAACCCGAAACACCAAAACAGGAGCGGCGTATGATCGACCGGCCGACCTTCAATGACCGCTAGGATCCGATCTCGCGAGTTCATGGCTGCACCGCTTTCTTAATCACCTGGACCGCCCAATTTTCCTGTTCTTCCGTCAGGCGCGAAGGCACCGGCAGCAGGATGGAGCGGGCGAACAGGGCGTCGCTTGCGGGGCAGGCCCCTTTGGCGTAACGATACACGCTTTGGGCGTTCTGCTCAAGCGACCAGGGATTACCCGCCGAGGAAAGGGTCGTTTTGCTCACCAGGGCGGGGATGTTCGAGTAGATGTGCAGCCCGTAGTCGGCCAGACGGACCGCACTCTGAAGGCCGGCCTCCTTCATCTGCCGGACTGCATGGATCGCCTTGGCTTCGTTTTCCAGTAGAAAAATAAGAAAGGGGCCGGCATCGCCTTCTGGGTCGTTGAGCCGACGCAGTTGCAAGCCCGGCGTGCCTTCCAATTGGGCGCGCATCCGGCGGTTGGATTGCTGCATGTGCTGGACGATCTGGGGAAGTTTTCGGATCTGGACCGAGGCCACCGCGCCGCACAATTCGGGCATCCGTCGGCCCTGGGGCCAAGTGAGAACGTCCGGCTCAGGATCGACCGGCTGAGCGTCCCGCCAGAACAGGCTCATATCGTGCGCGGAAAAGGCCCGCCAGTAAAGACGTTCGTCATTGGTAACCAGCAGGCCGCCTTCGCCTGCGGTGGCATTTTTGTTCAACTGGAAACTGAAAATGCCCATGGCGCCGAAGGTTCCCAGTTTTCGGCCTCGGTAGCAGCCGCCGTTGGCCTGGGCCACGTCTTCCAGCACCGGAATTCCATGCTGAGCGGCAATGGCCATGATCCGATCCATATCGCAGGGACTACCGGCCATGTGGACCGGCACAATCAGACGAGTCCGGCGGGTGATCTTCTTTTCCAGGTCGGCCGGCGCCATGGTAAACGATTCGTCCACCTCGCATAGGACCGGGATGGCGTTGGCCTGGACCACCGCCGCCACAGTGGCCACCCACATAAAACTGGGCACGATCACTTCATCGCCGGGGCCGATCCCCAAGGCGGCCATCGCCGTGGTCAGGGCGCCGGTGCCGCTATTGACGGCCAAGGCGTACCGCACGCCGTAGAACTCCCGCGCCGCCGCCTCCAGGGTTTCCACATACTTCGGCTTGGCCGGTCCGTAATGCCGAAATAGCGTCCGGCTGCGGAGCACGTCCAGCACCGCCTGCTCTTCCTCTTCGTCGATCCAATGCACGCCGGGAAATTCACAAGGCCATTGAGGTTGCATATGTACAGGTCCTTGGGCAAGTGGAAGGATTTTGGTCTTCTTCCCGGATCGACAAGCTTTCGGAACAATTCCGCATTCCGCCGATCCAGGGAAACTTTTTTCTGCGGAGAGTTTCCTTCAGTCTAAAGTGCTGAGCAGGAGCGGAAAAGGACTTTTTGCGCATTTTGTGTTTCAATTTGCGCATTTTCGAGGGCGCCGTCGCTTCTGAACTTGCCCGGCCTCGGAAAACGGCATATATTCCACCTCCGTTTCCTTTTGTTTTTTCCGCCGACGCCCAATCATCCGCTGGGCCAGAGGTCCGGCGGAACAGAACGGACATGTTCAGACTGCGGCTTTCTGCTTGGGAATAGGGCCCATGCGATGAACCTGCTTATTGGTTTGATGATTGTCGGACTAGCCGGGGCGTTAAACGCCGCCTATGCCTTGCCGCTAAAAGCAACCACCCGCTGGGCCTGGGAGAATACCTGGTTGGTCTATTCGGCGGTCGCCATGGTGGCCGTCGGATGGATTTTGGCCTTTTGTACAGTACCGGATCTGGGCGCCGTCTATGCCGACGCCGGGGCCAAGGTGATCCTGCTGGTGTTTTCCTTCGGAGTGCTCTGGGGAGCGGCCAACTTTTTGTTCGGCAAAGGCTTGGACCTTGTAGGCATCAGCCTGACGTTTCCCATTACCATTGGCCTGAGTGTGTCGATCGGATCGCTGGCGACGATGGGTTTCAAAGACCCGGCGGCATTTTTGACGGCGGGCGGATTGGTTACCGTGTTGGGCGTCGGAGTGATTATCGGCGGGGTGAGCCTGTGCGCTTTTGCCGGGTTGCAGGGGGAACAAGAAGCCTCGCCATCGCCGGAGACAGACAGGGCATCCGATCCGGGCCGGCGGATCAGCCGTCGGTTGGCGCTCGGATTGGCTGTGGTGATCGCCTCGGGGCTGCTGGACCCGATGCTGAATTTTGCGTTTTACTTTGGCGGCCCGATCGAGGAGTCGGCCGTAGCGCATGGGGCGGATGCTTTGGCCGGGGCCGACGCCTTGTGGGTGTGGCCCTTGTTGGGCAGTTTCCTGGCCAACGCCGTCTATTGTTCGGTGCTGCTGACGCGGAACCGGACCTGGTCGCGGTATTGGACGGCGGGCGGGGTAGGGCATTGGTTTTTGGCCGCCTTGATGGGCCTGATCTGGATGGCCTCGATCGCCCTGTACGGACGGGGAGCGGCGATGATGGGCAAGTTTGGCAAATCGGTCGGCTGGGCCGTCTTCTATTGCACCATCATCCTGTTTTCCAACCTGTGGGGAGTTCTCAGCGGCGAATGGCGCGGCAAAAGGCGGGCGCTGCGCTGGATGTGGATTGCCTTGGCCGTGCTGGGCGCCGCTTTTGTGCTGCTCGGCTACGCCGCCCACCTTCTGGATGTATCGCCCTGAACGGAACGGCGCCTGCCCTGCAATGGCCGGGGTTGCCCATTAGAAACTCAGAGGGCAGACGCCGAACCGTAATGCGACAGGGAACGACTTTTTTGGAGCGGAAACCGAACCGCACTCCGCCTGGGAGCGGCCCCCAAAACCGATCCGCGATAGGCGTTAATCGCTTTGCGATCTGCGATCCTGACGCCTACGCCTCTTCGACGACTTTCCAGCCGAGCCGATCGGCCAGGCCATAGACGGCCTCTTTCAGGTCGCCGTAGTAGGTAACGCGGTGCCAGCCCCAACGATCCCACTCTCGGTGGAGCTTTTCGAAATCGCCCACCGGGTCGCCGCAAAGCTTGGTTCGGCAGGCCCGGTCTTCCAGGTTGTTGCCCACGCTCTTGGCCCGATGGAAAAGGACCTCTTTGCGGTCTGGGGCCAATTCCAGGGTGCTGGTCATATAGCCTTCGGGCATCAGCGACCGGACCGCCGCCCCGTTGCGATCTTCCGAGTGGGTGAGGATTTGGAAGGGGTTGGCCGGCCCCTTGGGACCGAAGACCTTGTTGGCAGCTACGCAGTGGGCGTAGATGATCTGCCGTTTGGAGTAGTCCAACACCGGATCGGAGATGAAGCCAGGACGACCCTGCGTCATCGTGGTCATCACCACCATAGTGATCGTCGATCGGACGTCGCACTCGCAGGCGCCGATGAGGGCCTGATTGTTCAGTTCATGGAAGCCCATGCAGGGATAGGCGTGAATATGACCGCCGTAGAAGCCGCCCAGGCAGTTGATCGTAATGGCGTTGGCGCCGTGCTTTTTGAGCAGGGCCTTTTCGGCCAGGTACATGGCGGCCGATTGCACCAGGGTCTCCTGGGAAACGTCTTCGATTTTGGCGGCGGCTTTAGCCCAGGCGGCGGCGATTTCCTTGGCCTGGTCCATGTCGGCCTGTTTGTGGGCCTCGTTGAGTTCTTCAAAAGCGATGCTCAGCACTGGCACGCCAAGTTGTTCCTGGATGGTTTTGAAGAAGGGCGGTCCACCCCAACCGCCGCCGACGGCCAGAATCTTGGCCTCCTTGATCTGCCGGAGGGTTTCTTCCGGCGAGAGGCATTTTACTTCGTCGGGTTTGCAGGTCATGTCGCCGGCAGCCGGGGTGCGTTCCTTTCGGACTTTATCCACAGCGGCCACGAAATCGGCTACGCTGCCGCCTCGGCGAAGCACCTGGAAACATTTGACGGCCGCCACATGGTCGTCCCAATTGGAAGAACCAAGATAGGCGAAATTGGGTTTGCCCTGTCGGAGGAATCCGGCCGTATAGACCAAAAAGCCGCCGCTGCCGGCAAACAGAAAATCCAAATACAAGGTGGGTTTTCCGGTTTCGACGGCCGTCTGAACCACCCGATTCCAGCAGTTCATCTGATAGACGATGTAGCCGTCGGGCGGATTGGCCTGATCTTGCTCGATGATCTTTTTGGCTGCTTCCGGACCGTTGGCCATGGCAGGCAGGAATTCTACATCCGGGCAGGCCTCTTGGAACATTTTTTCAATTTTTTGCATCACGGGCCGGAAATCGAAGCCGATGTTCGGCCAGTCGGGCTGTTTCTGGACTTCGCCGTGAAGTGAATACAAAAGCCGAAGCCGCATTTTGGGTTCGGCGGCCCAAAGGCGCTGGGCAGGCCGAAGGGCCGTCATCGTCCCGGCGGCACAGGCCGCACACCCGGCCAAAAACCGCCGCCGACTCAGACAACATCCACACCCATCCGAAAGATACAACGAGCGTCCCATTTGCATAGCTTGACACCTTTCGTAAACAGGAAGACCGAAACAGTTCCTTAATGTTCCAGAGGTTCTGGAGTAGAGTCATTCACCGGTAGGTAACATATAATCCATTTTAAAAGCATATACAATCCTTGACAACCGCCCTTGGGGAAGAAATGATGCAGCCAGAGAGATCGTTTGCTGGAGAGACAAAAACAGGGCAATCTTGGGGCCAACCGTCTATGGCATTTTAGGAGGAACGGCAAGATGTTTATATGTTCATTTTTTCGGGTTCGTACTGGACTGAGGCAAGATGCTCCGAATCGGTTTGTTTGCCCAGGGATTCACGTGGCCCAAGCGGCGGCGATCGGGATGATGATTTGCTTCGGATCGTGGCTGCGGGGGGCGGAAGTTCCGGAGAGAAAACCGGGAGAACTGGCGATTACCGTAGTCGAGGCTCCGCCAATCGAGGAGCGGAATCCGTTCTACGTGAGCAATCGGCCGCCGCTTGTACCAAGCCCTTTTGTAAAACTGCCGATCGGCAGCATTACGCCAATGGGGTGGCTCCGGCAAATGCTTCTTCTAGAGCGAAACGGAATGACCGGCAGACTGAAAGAAATTTCACCTTGGCTCCGCTTCGAAGAAAGCGCCTGGGCCAATAAAGAAGGACAGGGCAAACACGGCTGGGAAGAGATGCCCTACTGGCTGAAAGGATTCGGCGATCTGGGCTATGTACTGGAGGATCAGGAAGTGATTGCCGAGGCCCGTAAATGGATCGAAGCGGCGATGGCCTCTCAGCGGGAAGACGGCTGGTTCGGCCCACGGGGCTTACTCACCGCTTTGGACGGCAAACCGGACCTCTGGCCCCATATGGTCATGCTCAACGTGCTCCAGAGCTACTATGAATATAGCGGCGACCGGCGGGTGCTGGACGTGATAACCCGGTATTTCCAATGGCAAAATCGGCTGCCGGCAAGCGCCTTCGGCGAAGGCTATTGGCCGAAAATCCGCGCAGGCGACAATATCGAAAGCGTGCTTTGGCTTTACAATCGGACGGGCCAGGAGTGGCTGCTGGAGCTGGCCCGCAAAATTCACGCCGGCATGGCCCGATGGGACGAAGATATTATCAATTGGCATAATGTCAATCTAGCCCAAGGGTTCCGGGCCGGGACCGTCTTCTGGATGCTTTCGCAGAAGCCGGAACATCTCAGCTCGGCAGAACGAAATTACACGAAACTAATGGACATGTATGGGCAGTTTCCGGGCGGCGGATTCGTAGGCGATGAAAACTGCCGACCCGGATATACCGATCCGCGCGGGGGCATCGAAACCTGCGGCATCGTCGAGTTCATGCATAGCTTCGAGATGCTTCTGCGTATCACGGGCCAGCCGATCTGGGCCGATCGGTGCGAAGAGATCGCCTTCAATAGTTTCCCGGCCAGCATGACACCGGACCTGAAAGGTTTGCACTATATCACCTGCGCCAACCAGGTACAACTGGATCGGCACAATAAAGCCCCGGGCATTCAGAACGGCGGCACGATGTTCAGTTACAGTCCGTTTGAATGCTATCGGTGCTGCCAGCATAATGTGTCGCACGGTGGGCCGTACTATGCCGAGGAGCTTTGGCTGGCCACGCCGGATGCGGGGTTGGCCGCCTCGCTGTATGCGGCCTGCGAGGTGAAGGCTCAAGTAGGAGATGGAACGAAAATTCAAATTACCGAGAAGACCGACTATCCATTTGAAGACACGATTCGTCTGGAGTTTTCCAGCCCCAAACCGGTGCAGTTTCCGCTCTATTTGCGGGTGCCCCGCTGGTGCAAGGGGCCGCAGGTGCAGATCAATGGCCAGACGGTTTCTGTGTCGGCCAAGCCGCTCCGCTTCCTCCGGATCGAACGGACCTGGCAAAACGGAGATACGGTTACCTTGCGGCTTCCGATGGAGGTGCAAGTGCGGACCTGGGCCAAAAACCATAGCGCCGTGTCGGTCGATTACGGCCCGCTGAGCTTCTCGATCCTGATCGGGGAACGATGGCAAAAGTACGGCAATCGGCATCCGGATTGGCCGGAGTGGGAGGTGTTTCCCGATTCGCCGTGGAACTACGGATTGGAATGGGAGGACTTGCGGCGCCCGGCAGAGACGTTGCGGGTGGTGCGGAACGAAGGGCCACTGGCGGCCAATCCTTGGACGCACCAAACGGCGTCCATCCAGATCAAAGCCCGGGGCCGAAAGATCCCGCAGTGGCAGATGGACGAGCGGAACATGGTCGGGCCGTTGCAACCATGCCCGGCCCTGAGCACCGAACCGATCGAGGAGATCACCTTGATTCCGATGGGGGCGGCGAGGCTTCGGATCGCTTGTATTCCGACCGTTACCGCTGGGCCGGAAGGCCACCAATGGAAGGCCCCCAGCACCTGGAAGCTATCGGCCTCTCATTGTTTTGAATCCGACAGCCTTAGCGCCCTGAACGACGGTCTGGAACCGAAAAACTCCAACGATCATTCGATTCCGCGGATGACCTGGTGGCCGCACCGGGGAACCGCCGAATGGGTGCAGTATGAGTTTGACAAACCTCGGCGGGTAGCCGGAGTAGCTGTCTATTGGTTCGACGACACCGGCCAAGGCCAATGCCGATTGCCTCGGTCCTGGCGGCTGCTTTATCGAGAGGCCGACCAGTGGAAGCCCGTCCCAGAGGCGAAAGAGTTTCCGATCGCTAAAGACCGCTATTGCCAGGTGAAGTTCCAGGCGGTGGAAACGAGGGGGCTGCGGATCGAGGTGCAATTGGAAAAGGAGTTTTCCGGCGGGATACTGGAGTGGAAGGTCCTGGAATGAACCGCCGCCGGTGGATAAGTCGATTCCCGAGGAGGGCGGCGGAGCGATCCGGACGGCGGAGTTGGTTACCGAGCGGCTGAGTCCAAGGGCCGAAGGGAGGCCATGATTTCTTCTTGCTCGGACTTAGTAAATATTTGACCAGCTATCTGGCGGGCCTGGGCGAGTACGTCCTCGCTGCGAATACGCCAAATCCGAACGGCGGCGTCTCGGACGTCCGGCGTCCCTTCCGAGGCGGTAACCAGCAAACGCCCATCCTCGCTCAAAAGCATCTGATGGACGCTGCTCCGGTGGCCGCGAAGGATGATCGTCTTTTGGTTGGGGTCGGAGGCGGAAAGGTCCCATATCCGAACCGTGTGATCGGCGCTGCTGGAAAGCAGGGTTCGACCATCGGGGCTGAAGACCGCACAGTGGACGGGTCCTTCGTGCCCTTTCAGCAGGATCGAGGCCGCCGACGGATTGGGGGCTTCCAGGTCCCAGAGTCGGAGCGTCCCATCGGCGCCGCCCGCGGCAATCCAGCGGGATTGCGAGTCGATGGCCAGCGCATCGACGGCGCTACTATGGCCGGTAAGAATAAAGAAATCTTTGGCTGGTTCAGACGCCCGGAGGTCCCAGAGTCGGACGATTCCGTCGCAACTGGCCGAGGCCAACCAACGGCTGTTGGAACTGACGGCCAATCGGGTAACCGGCTTTTCATGTCCGGTCAAGATGCGCTGTTCGGCGGCTGGATAACGGGCCTGTAGATGATAGAGCCGAATGGTCCTATCTTCGCCCGCGGTAATCGCCCATCGAAGGTCAGGAGAAATGGTTACCGCCCGGATGGGGCGCTCATGGCCGCGAAGCGCAATCGAATGGCTTCCGGGCGGATCGGCGTGTAAATCCCATAGCCGGGCCGTATAATCCTTTTGGAAGAGGCTGCCGCCGCCGGTAATCAGCCAACGGCCATCGGAACTAACCGCGCCGGTCAGAATCGGTCCCTCCTGGACGCCGAGGGCGCGGGGTTTGATGGAGGCGGGTTCCGAGGACAAATCCCACAGGAAAACTCGACCATCCTGACCGGCCGTGATCAAGCGTCGCTGGTCAGGCGTCAGAATCGCCAGCCGAATGGTTCCGGTATGCCCTCGAAGGACCCCGGCTAAAAGCGGTTTTTCGGCGCCGAGGTTCCAAAGGCGAACCGATAGGTCTTCGCCGCCGGTGATCAGCCAACGGGCGTCTCGGCTGATCGCTAACGCGAAAACAGGAGCGGGCTGACCTTCCAGACGCCCGTATCCCAGTTGGACCAAAGCATCCTGGAGGGTCTGCACAAGGACGGGGTCCAGCCCAGCGCCTTGCTGCTGAAAGAGGCGAGCGGCTTCGGAAGCTGCCAGAAGACTACGCCGGGGCTCTACAAAAACCCAATCCTGCGATTGGCGGGCCAGGTGCAACGCCCAGACGCTTTGCAGTTGTTGCTCAAGCCGAGTCCGTTCGGTTTCCATTGCCTGGTATCGGGTCTGCAACTGTTGCATCTCCCGACGGGCTTGGTCGTATTGACGTTGAGCTTGGTCGCGGGCGGTTTCTGTCTGGCGAAGACGTTCGACGCAGCGTTGGACCTGTTGTTTTTGCTGCTCCAGGAGTTGTTGCGAGACGGCCAAGGTTTCCTGGGCGCGCTGAAACTGATCCCGAAGCTCGCTAAATTGTTGGCTTGTTTTTCCCCAACCCCAGATAGCCAGCGATAAAGACCCCACCACTACAAGAAACGAAAGAAACACGGAAACCGCTAAAAGCGGACGTTTCCGACACCATCGCCAGAGCATCTGAACAGGACCAAGCTCACGCGGCCCCGGAGGCGGACCGGAAAGCCATTTTTCCAGAAATTCCAGTTGGGGATCGCTCTCACTCGGAGACATGCTTCCCCCCTTTATATTTACGGTGTTCTCTTGCGGTCGCACGGGAAAGGCGAGTCCACATTGACGACAAACAATTTCCTGCCGATCTGCCCGTTCGGAAACGGCTGCCTGGTGAGTCCATCCACACAGGGGACACGACGCTAAAAGCATTACCCTCCCTTGGCGAGCCGGCGCCTTTTGCTGTCCGAAAAACGGGCTGGAAATCGGTGTCCCTTCCATATTCCCATAAGCCACCTAAAGGAACGCCTTTTCCTGTCGGCAACACACTCTGTAAAATCCTTCCGCCCCATTTTATAGGCAATCTCCTCCTTCTCTACTTCGGCCCAATCTCACCTTATAATCCGAGAAACAGCTATTTCCCCTACAACCGGAATATCCGATAAATTTGAGGCGAAACGCCGCTCAAAACGGCGAAAAATCCTCCGCCTATCCCCTATAATCGCTATATCCGGTAAACTTTAAGGAACCGGTTTTTTCCTCAAGACCTGTCCTCCCGGCCCAATCCCTTTCGGCTGCCGGCCCAAAGGCTTCTTTTACGAAACAAAGGGGCCTTAGGGACGCAGGAAGGGAGCGGCAGAGATGGGGCGTCTAAAAAAGAAAAGACGTTGCCCCCGGCGAACAACGGAAACGTATCCTTCCCATGTTCCGCATCGCCTAGGACGGGAGAATGAAACGACATCTCCCTCTTGACGGATAAACTGTTATAGAATTGGGGATAAGGTATAGACGCACCATTCGCAACATTCATCGGAGTTGTTTCTTAGACGGACGACGCCCACCCATGGGATTCCCAATGATGCAAAAAAGCGGTTTCTTTTTGCAAACTCTGGTTTCAGATATTCTTTGGGGCCTCCAAACGGTTCGCCGGGAGGTTTCTCCTGTAGGATTCAGCAATCGGAAGTTTGCTTTGCTGCTGGCTGGCCTGCTGTGGACAGGTTTTAGCGCCGGCGCCTGGGGACAAACAGGCCTCCTGGGCGTTTTGGAAAGCGCCGACTCCCTGAGCGCTCAAAAACAAGAGGAACTCTATCGCCAATTGCAAAAACAAGCAGAATATTGGGAGCGGCAAGCGGCGATCGTAAAAACCGTGGTGAAGCTGGTTCGGCCTACGGTAGTCCACATCGAAGCCGAGCCTGGTCTGCCCAGTTCACCGCAGCGCACGCCGACCCAACGGGTCGAAGAAGCCGGTTCCGGCGTGGTCGTGCAAATCCAGGGCAAATTCTATGTGTTGACCAATCGTCATGTCATCAAAGGATCCGGTATCGGCGGCATCAAGATCGGTCTGGCCGACGGCCGACGGATATATCCCTCCCGACTATGGGATGACCCGGAAAGCGATGTGGCGGTGTTGGCGGTGGACGCCGCCGACCTGACGCCCGCTCGGCTTGGCAAGAGCAAAGACGTAGAAATCGGCGACTTTGTCTTGGCGGTGGGAAGCCCGTTTGGACTGAGCCATTCGGTTACGTTCGGTATCATCAGTGCGAAAGGTCGGCGGGATTTAGAGCTCGGCCATGCCGAGGTCGTTTTTCAAGACTTCCTCCAGACGGATGCGGCGATCAATCCCGGCAATAGCGGCGGCCCGTTGATCAATCTGCGAGGAGAGGTGATCGGCATTAACACGGCCATTGCCAGCAATTCCGGCGGGAACGAGGGGATTGGATTTGCCATTCCGATCGACATGTTTATGTTTGTGGCCAACCAACTGATCGAAAAAGGCAAAGTGGTTCGGGCGTTTTTAGGAGTTCATTTGGATTCTCGGTTTGGGCCGGCCATGGCGGCGGAAGTGGGGCTGCCCAGGCCAATGGGGGCGCGGGTGTCCGGGGTAACCGCCCAGTCGCCGGCGGCGGTTGCCGGTGTGCAGATCGGCGACATTATCCTTCAATTCGACGGCCAGCAGGTGGAAGATGCCGGCCATTTGATCAATCTCGTGGGAACGACTCCTGTGGGCAAAAAAGTCCCGATTGTCCTGTTCAGGGACCGAAAAGTTGTGCCTCTTCAGGTTATCCTGGCTGACCGGGAACCATTTCTCTCTCCGAAACCGTAATTTTCCATTTTGCCTATTTTGCCCATTCTGGGCCTCTTCTCGCGAGATTTTCTCTCCCCATATTTAGGAGGGATAACCATCCTTTTGATGCATTCCCCGTTTGGGGTTCTCGGCTTTTCCCTCTTCAGGGGTATAAAAACGAGATAAAGACACCATTTCATGGTGTATATCCCCCCCTCAATGGATTACTTTTATATCCTGAAAGACCTGCTTTTCCGGAAAAATTGGAACATCTAGCAAAATCGGCATATTTTAACAGCACTTTCTCACCTTTATTGACCGATTAAGTACAGCGCGGGGCTTTCTCAGCCGGGAATAGTCTTTTACTGCCTCTTGAAAGTTGGGGCTTTCTAGGAAATGAAACTCAAATCCCTAGTGCTTTCGGTAGCGGCGGTTGCGGTTCCCATTTTTCTGGTGGGTGTTACCAATGCCCAAGAGGGGGTTCGTTGGGAATCCCTCAGTCTTCAGGCTGCCCAACAGCGGGCCGCCCAAACCCGCCGATTGGTGCTGATCCATTTCTGGTCCCCCAATTGTGGGCCTTGTCAAAAAATGGATCGGCTGGTCTTTAGCCGTCCTGAGGTAGCCGCCGCCGTAGAAACCTATTATGTGCCGGTAAAAATCAACGCAGATCAATTCCCATACACGGCGCGCCAGTATGGGATCACGGCGTTGCCGACCGATTTGGTGCTTAGTCCGAACGGCCAGGTGATCCGTCGGTTTCAGGGTGCAGTACCGGCAGAACAATATATCGCTCAACTCCAGCGGGTGGCTGGCGAAATGCAATTGGCCGCCTCCCCAGGTTCACCGGGGTTCGACCCGGGTTGGAACCAGGCGGGCTTCCCATCGGGCCGGAATCCCTCTTGGACAAACCCACCCGAGCAAGCCAATCAGGGCGGTGGGCCTCCGAGTACGGCGTACCAAAATCCCCCTGCATGGAACGCCTCTGCGGACGGCTATCCAGCGCCTTCTTCTGGGTATGTGGGGCAGCCAAGCAGTTCGATTCCCTATTCCTATCCTCCTGGTCCTAGGGAAACAGAATCCGGGCCGAGTGGTTCCCGTGGAACAGAGTATTTGAGACCTCCGCCCTTGGCGGAACGGACGATGAGTTCCCCTCCGGCCAGCGCCCCACCCCAATCCTCAGGGGGTCCTCTGGCCTATTCCCCCTCTGACACCCGGGGTTCTCCGAGCGATACAGCTCCGCAGGGGGGATATTCTCCGAACCCACCGCTAAGACAACCTTCGCCCAGACCAGAAACGGTCCCGATGGCGGGAATGTCTATGCCGTCGGCAGGACCGATGGCCAGTCCGGGCGGCGGCCCATCGGCGCCATCCTCAGGAGACCGTTCTCCGCCAGCGGGGGGCATTTCACCGCCCGGTTCCTCTTTGGCAGAAGGTTCGCCCAGTTTGCCGGACAGAAGCAATCCTCAGGGCAGATTGGGGAATG
>JAKPGL010000031.1 GCA_029550925.1 Planctomycetota bacterium | reverse complement strand
CCTGGATGCGATTACCAGCATGAGCCTGTCGCCGTTGCAGGGGATCGGGTATTTGGGGGCAGGTGTGGTGTTTTGCAGTTTGCTGGCCGGTCTGATGGCGGCCTTTTTGCGTTTGAGCGGCCTGGCAGCGGTAGGGGCCAGTTGGTTTCTGCTTGTGGCCCTTTTCTTCGTGGGCGGAGTGCAACTGCTGAGCTTAGGGATGCTCGGCGAATATGTAGGCCGAATGTACCGAGAAGTCCAGGCCAAACCGCTCTACATTCCGGCAGAAATCCACCAAGCCCCGGTCTGTCAACTGGGGGCTGTTTCTGACCAAGGCCGCTCGTTGTCTGTCGGCCAATCAGCCAAGCAAGAGGCAGCCGCTTAACCATCCGCCCTTGCTTTCCCTTTTTGCCTTCTCCCTAGAGAGCGCCTCAGCGTGTTGGAGCGGATCGCTCTACATCTTGCGGGGGGGAGTATATTGCATATTTAGAGGGAATTCTGGGGAGTGTTCTGTGAGCGATTTCTCTGGGGAAATCAATCTACTCTTTAGGGGGGGGTGTTTGAGTAAGAAACCTTTTGAGTGTTGGATTTAAGGTAGATTCATTTTTTCCGATTTAGTTAATCTATTTAATCTGTGTAATCGGATATTTTTTCCCAAAACTCACCACTTTGCTAATTTATGCCGACGTATTATATTGAAGGTTTCTCTAGGAACGACGGAGGTTTTTCAGGGTTAAGGATGCCCCGGTAGCAAGATTATTTCTGGAACTGTAATAGGAGACACCTGTGAGTATTCATAATTTGAATAAGATTTTCAATCCGTATCGAGTGGCGGTGATTGGGGCGAGCGACAATCCCTCCAGCGTGGGATATACTGTTCTGAAGAATTTGGTGGGTTCAGGGTTTCGAGGGGTAGTGTATCCGGTCAATCCGAAACGGGAGGCGGTTCAGGGCATTCAAGCCTATCCTGATGTCCAGCATTTGCCGCATCCGCCGGATTTAGCCGTCATCTGCACTCCGGCGACGACAGTGCCTGGATTGGTGCGCGAGTTGGGCGAAGCGGGCACTCGAGGGCTGGTGATTATTTCCGCCGGTTTTCGCGAGGTGGGCGAGGAAGGCCGGAAACTGGAGCAGCAGGTTCTGGAAGAGCAGGCCAAATTCCCCGGAATGCGAATTGTGGGGCCGAATTGTTTAGGGATCATTGTGCCGGGGATTAACCTGAACGCCAGTTTTGCGGCCGCCACGCCGCCGAAAGGGCACATTGGATTTATTTCGCAGTCCGGGGCACTATGTACATCTGTTCTCGACTGGGCCATTGACGAGGGGATTGGGTTTTCGTATTTCGTCTCGGTCGGCAACATGATCGACGTGAGCATGGCCGACCTGATCGACTATTTCGGTTCGCAGACCGAGACGCAGTCGATCATTTTGTATATCGAGTCGATCACGGAGGCGCGGGAGTTCATGTCGGCGGCGCGGGCGTTTGCCCGTACCAAGCCGATCGTGGCGTATAAGGCGGGTCGGTTTCAGGAGTCGGCCCAGGCGGCGGCCAGCCATACCGGTGCCATGGCCGGGGTTGACGCCGTCTATGAAGCCGCCTTCCAACGGGCTGGTATTGTCCGGGTCTTTGAAGTCGATGACATGTTCGACTGTGCGGAGTTGTTGGCCCGGCAACAACCGCCCAAAGGCGACCGTCTGGCCATTGTTACCAACGCGGGCGGCCCCGGCGTGATGACGACCGATACGCTGATTTCTATGGATGGTCATTTGGCCAGTATCTCGCAGGAAACCATCGACGTTCTGAATGGTTTTTTGCCTCCGTTTTGGTCGCACGGCAATCCGGTGGACGTGTTGGGCGATGCGCCGCCGGAGCGTTACGCCAAGGCGGTAGAAGCGGTGTTAAAAGACCCGAATGTGGACGCTGTGTTGGTAATCCTTACCCCGCAGGCGATGACCGATTCGACGGGCACAGCCCGTGCGGTGGCCCAAGTAGCGGCGGGTTCCCGCAAACCCGTTTTGGCCGCCTGGATGGGCGGGCACACCGTCGCCGAAGGGTTGCAAATTTTCAACGAAGCCGGCATTCCTTCCTATAACGCTCCGGAAAAAGCGGTTCGGGCGTTCATGCATCTGGTGCATTACGCCCGGAATCTGGAAATCCTCCACGAAACGCCGCGGGACCTCCCGATGTCGTTTCAATTGGATCGGCAACGGCTCCGACCGGTGTTCGACACGGTCTTGGCCGAGGGCAACGACATCCTTTCGGAAAACCTCTCCAAGGCGTTTTTGGAGGCGTATGATATTCCGGTAACCCGACCGCAACTGGCCCGTTCGCCCGAGGAGGCGGTGGAACTGGCCCGTCAGATCGGTTATCCGGTGGTGCTGAAGATTCATTCTCCGCAGATCACGCACAAGACAGACGTGGGCGGCGTGGTGCTGAACATCGGGACAGACGACGCGGTTCGCACGGCGTTTCGGGAGATCGTCGAGCGGGCCAAACAGCGCCGGCCCGACGCCGTGGTAACCGGAGTTACTGTGCAAAAGCACGTTACTCGGGGCAACGACGTGGAACTGATCGTGGGCACCAAGAAGGACCCGGTCTTCGGGGCGGTGATCATGGTCGGTATGGGCGGCGTGGCGGCGGAGGTCTTTCGGGATCGGGCCTTGGCCTTGCCGCCGTTGAACGAATCCTTGGCCCGTCGGATGCTCGAATCGCTCAAATCCTGGCCGCTGTTGCGCGGCTATCGGGGCCGACCCGGCGTGAACGTCGATCGCCTTATCGAAATCCTGATGCGGTTCTCCTACTTAGTGGCCGATTATCCGGAAATCCGAGAAATCGACGTCAATCCCCTCCTGGTTACGCCGAACGACGCCATTGCCTTGGACGCCCGGGTGATCGTGGATCGGGAGGTGATGGTCCACGGGGTCCGGCCATACTCGCATTTGGCCATCCGGCCTTATCCGGAAGAATTCGTTACTCAGCGGACGCTCAAAGACGGCACGCTGGTTACGCTTCGGCCCATCAAACCAGAAGACGAACCGATGTGGCACGATCTATTGGCCAACTGCTCCACCCAGTCGATCTGGTTCCGCTTCCGGTATCTATTCAAGCAGACGACCCATGAAATGGCCGCCAGGTATTGCTTTATCGACTACGACCGGGAGATCGGCATCGTGGCCGAGATCGAAGAAGACGGCCAAAACAAACTCATCGCCGTCGGACGGTTGGTGGCCGACATGAACCACGAAGAAGCCGAATATGCCGTGATTGTCATTGATCGCTGGCATGGTCGCGGCTTGGGCGGCCTGCTGACGGATTACTGTCTGGAAGTGGCCCGTCGCTGGGGCGTCAAACGCGTCGTGGCCGAAACCACCAAAGACAACTCCCGAATGCTGGCCACCTTCCGCAACCGGGGCTTCGAGTTCATCGAACGACCGGAAGAGGACGTCATTCTGGTCCGCAAAGAAGTCGGGTAAACGCCCCGAAACCTTTCGATTGATTTGCGGGCGAAAACATTGCCGAGGGCAGGCCGGAAAATTGCCTTCCTGGTGGTAGAATAGGCGGATTCCTTTTTGTTCTCCCTCCAAAGAAGTTTGTATTTTTTCATGGAGGGGGGCTGGCGACGAGTGTTTCCGCCCAGGAAACCACCTGTTCTGCCGCTGCCAGCAATGCAGCATATTCCTCGAATGTAACTGTATCCACTATTCCAGAATATCGAATCTCCACGGCATAAGTGGTAAGTGCCGCGGCGTCTTGGAGTTGGTGGGGAAGGACAATCCCATTTTTTTGAAGGCCGATCAATAACTCTTCCAGATCATGGACATAACAGAAGGCTCAACCTCGGGAGACATAAATCGCCTTCAATGCTTTTTCTGCCGTTTGTTGAGCGTGGAAACATGAGGTCTTCATAGCACCCGCCCGACGGTAAAGAGATTTTGGCCGGGACCAAATCGGCCTTTGCCCTAGCCAACCATTGCTCAGCAGACCCAGGACTCCGATCACTCTGGGGCGACATACAACGGTTGGCCCTCTCGAAGGGCAGGATAAATCACCAACGACGGATTATCCCCATACTGCCGAACGTCGCTTTCGGTAACGACGAGAATGTCCTCGGCGATTCCGAAGCCGTATAGGCCCCGATAGACATGTTGGGCGGTTTGTCGGCGGTGGACGCCGTCGGGCATGACGATCAATAGGTCCAGATCGCTGTGCGGCCCCATCTCTCCTCGATCGGCCGAACCAAACAGGATGATCCGCCGAGGATGCACCCGTTCGACGATCTGCTGAACTAATTTTTCCAGAAGTTCAGGCGAAACCTGCTGGCGTATCGCGCAGCTTCTCCGCCCCACAGAGCCTGTGGGAGATTCGCTCGTACTGTTGAGCGTCCCAGACGCCCTCTCTTTTTGAACCTACTCTTTTTCGGATTTATTGACAAGATGGTGGTAGGAAGAGAAGAGAATGGTTGACGAGGATCGAGATCGACCCCTTTGAGGGGGGCTTTGACATTGGACAACACCCGGATTACAATAGGATGTTTGGGACATGGGGAAATTGCCTTTTTCCTTAGAGCCGGAGCAATAGCTATGACGAAGGCTGAACTGACGGTATTCAAGGAAAAGCTTCTTACCTTACGGGCTCGGCTCCGTGGAGATGTCCGACAGATGGCCGACGCTGCTTTGAAAAAAAATCGGGAACCGGGCAACGGAGAACTCTCCTCCATGCCCATCCACATGGCTGATCTGGGCAGCGATAATTTTGAACAGGAGTTCACCTTAAGCCTTGTGGAAAACCAGGAAGAAATGCTGGCCCAGATCGAGGCGGCGTTGGAACGGATCGAAGACGGGGTCTATGGCCTTTGTGAAGAATGCGGGGTGAAGATTCCGAAAGCGCGGCTAAACGCCATTCCATACACCACCCTTTGCGTGAAATGTGCGGCGACGCTAGAGGAAGGTTATCGGCTGCCATGAGGGGTTATTGGGGGCGGGTCGCCCTGTTCGCCGTGATTGCCGCGGTTGGCTGCGGCGCCGATCTGGCCTCCAAAAAATACATGTTCGATTGGTTAGGAATGCCCGGCGCCCGGGAGGTCTGGTGGGTTTGGCCCGGCGTGTTCGGCTTCCAAACAAGTCTGAATGAAGGGGCGGTCTTTGGGGTGGCCCAGGGATGGGTACATCTGTTCGGCCTGTTGGGTCTGGCGGCGGTGGGGGCGGTCGTCTATTGGATGCTCTGGGGAGGCGGCGCCAAGGATTGGATTTTAACCATCGCCCTGGGACTGGCCTTGGCCGGAATCCTCGGCAATCTTTATGATCGCCTGGGGCTGCCGGGCTTGCGATGGAGTGGGTTTTGCCCGCCGGAGCGGATCGGTCAGCCCGTCTATGCCGTCCGGGATTGGATCCTGGTGATGATCGGGCGATTCCATTGGCCCAATTTCAATCTGGCCGACAGCTTTTTGGTCTGTGCGGCGGGAGTCTTTCTCCTGTATGTCTATCGCCAAGCAAAGAACTCTCCCCAGTTGCGGGGCGGTCCTCCACAGGGCTGAAAGGTAGCCAGTTTTTTAAGGGAATTCTCAGAGATGTCTTGTTCTGCCCATGAGATCGAGTCCCGACTAGAGTGTGCGGTACAGTGGGCGCGAGAGGCCGGGCAATTCACGCTGAAATACTTCCGCCGACCGGATTTGGCCGTGGAACGCAAAAGCGACGCCTCTCCGGTTACCGTCGCCGACCGAGGCGCCGAGGAACTCCTCCGCCAACGAATCAGCGAACAATTCGCCCAGGACGGGATTTTGGGCGAAGAGTTCCCAGAACGGCCTGGCGGGAGCGGTTTCCGATGGATTCTGGATCCCATCGACGGCACGAAATCCTTCATCCATGCCGTACCGTTATATGGGACCTTGGTGGGGCTGGAGTACGAAGCCGAACCCGTGGCCGGCGTCATCTTCATCCCCGCATTGGATGAATGCGTCTATGGAGCCAAAGGACAAGGCGCCTGGTATCAGCAGGGAGATTCGCCCCGGCAACCGGCCAAAGTTTCTACCTGTCCCCGATTGGCCGACGCCCTGGTTGTTACCAGCGAGATTGCCAACTTCGAGACAATCGGTCGTTGGGAGGTTTTCGAGCGGCTCAACCGGGAAGCCCTTCTGCTACGAACCTGGGGCGATTGCTATGGGTATCTGATGGTAGCCACAGGCCGGGCCGAAACGGCTATCGACCCGATCATGAATCTCTGGGATGCGGCGGCCCTCTTGCCGATCCTCCAAGAAGCAGGCGGCACGTTCACCGATTGGCAAGGCCGAGCAACAGTCTGCTCCGGTCAGGGCGTGGCCACCAACGGCCTGGTGCTGGACGAAGTGCTGGCCATCACCCGCTCTGGAAATCCTTCCGCGGATTAACAGGGGGCTTCCTCTTTTCGTCGCTTTCTTTTTATTGCCTTTTGATCCCAGGCCAGGCCAGCTTTTCGGTCCAAAGCACCCGGTTTCCCCGGAGAAACCAAACTCGTAGTTGACCCGGCTGAGGATAGTATTGGCCTGGCAGATCCAAACAAAGATGTCCGTCTTCCTGGACCCAGCCGTCCAACAGGGGATACACAACCGCTAGGGCCGATTGGGTTCGCAATCTTGCTTCTGCCGGAATCTCCCGGACCACGCATACAGCAGGTCGGCCCAACGTAGTCCGATCGGCTACCAGACGCCAATCTTGGCCCTCAAAGGTGAACATTTTATAGATCGGCGTATCTCCCGCTTGGAGCAGACATTCATAAGCCTCGTGAATCATTTTCCCCTTCCAGTATTGGGCGCGAAAGAAAAGAGGCTGGATTCGCTCGTCGTCCACCTCAGTCTGGCTAAAAAATCGGACCTCGATCGAAGCCCGGGCATATTCCTTCCAAGGATACGACACCAAAAGCACCGGCCTTTTGCCAAAAGCCTGAAAAAGCTCCACCCGATGCCTCGGCGCCAGACCGGCTATAGCGAGAGGCTGAGTTGTCTCAGAAACAGCTTGGCTATCCTCCCTGGAAGTCTGGAAAAAAACTGGTTGACCTGGCCCCGCCCCAAATGTTTGCCCTATCTCCACGGTCCCCATAAACACCATCCAGAGAACCCAAAACCCAATAAAATTCCTCATCAGTTCGTCTCCCGAAACCTGAATCCCCATAAAACTGGTTTTAGGCCGTTTCGTTTTTTAGCCTTCCAGTTTTTCCTAAATTAACCAATCCGCAATTGCTCCCTGTATTTTACTCGATTCGCTATTTTTACCGAACCCCTTCATTTTGTCTATATTGCCGACATCTGCCATAAGAAAACTAGTTTTCCGTTGACTTTTTTTGTTTTTTCTCTCTTTACTCCGCGTTATTTCTCCGCGCTTTCCGCGTTCTCAGCGGTAAGGATTTCACCGCGGGAGGTCGCAGAGGGAACGCGGAGGGAAGTTTTTGATTTTGTTTTGCGTTTAAAACCTCTAACAAATTGGAATCCCAGAATAAATGGAGGCCCCTTCAAAGGTGGTATAGAAGGCCCTTCTGTTAGAAGTTTTTAGGAATTTCACGCCCCCCTGATCGGGAACTCTCGGAAATCCCCCTTCCCAGAGAGGCCCCTCTTTAGGGGAGTCGTCCTGGGGGTACTGTCCATTTTCCTTGGTAGGCAAAGGTCTCGGAGAGTCAAGGATTGATCCGCCAAACCCTAAAAAATTGGTCTAGTAGAGTTTCTGGTTTTCTTTTAAGATTTTGCTCTGCCCCGGACTCTCCATCTCTTTGGACGCTAGGGAAAGCCAATTTCCGGAAAGATGGCGGAGACGGTGCGGTGGAGTCATCGACAAAAACCGATCCCTGGAACACGATCATGAATGCCCTAAAAAACCTTGCATTGATTTTGGTGGTTGGGGGGGTAGGGTATCTGGTCTATCAGCATCTGTACGGTCCCACCAAACCCAACTCTTCGGAGACGGCTTCCGGGTCGGCAGTCCCCAAAGTAGAGGTGCCCGGATTGGATCGGTCGGGGGCGGGCAAAAATAGTGCTCCCGCCTCTGGCAACGTGTCTCCGCCGGGAGGGACTACCGCGACGCAGCCTGCCTCGCAGTTTCTCCCAGCAAGTCGAACGGTCCCGGCTTCCTCTTTGCCCGATCCGGATCAGAAAAAAACCTCGTCAGCGGCTTCCGACAGAACTCCGCTGGATCAAACGAATCGCCGATCTTCGGACGCCGGTTCTGCCGGCGGCAATTCTTCCTCCCCCGCGATGGCTGGAGAATCTGCAACCTCTGAGGCAGCCGCCAGGACGCAAGGCGCTCCAAGTCGTTCCGATCGCACTACTCAAGCTGCTCCCACCAACCGTCGGCCCGACCATGAAATTGGAGAACAATTCCTCAAGTGTATGCAAGTAGCCCAAGAGGCCCTCCGACAGGGCGAATGGACCGGCGTCTTAATACAACTGAGTCCTTGGTATCAACATCCGGAGCTTACCCGGGCAGAATCCGAGAAACTGACCGAACTTCTGGATCAACTGGCCGGCAGCGTGATCTACTCTCGGGAGCATCGTTTGGCGCCGCCGTATCGGGTCCGTCCGGGGGACAATTTGGTGCAGATTGCCCGCCAGTATCAGGTGTCTTGGGAGTTGTTGGCCAAGATCAACGGCATTCGCGATCCTTCCCATCTGGAAGGCATCGAAACGATTAAAGTCGTTCGAGGGCCGTTCCACGCCCTGGTCGATCTCACCCGACGCGAAATGACGCTCATGCTGGAATTCCAGGACGCCGAAGGCCAATCCCATCCGCTCTATGCCGGCCGATTCCCCATCCGAGCACTCTCGGGCGTATCGGACTTGGAGGGCCAGTATGAGGTGCTTCGCAAATCGCCTGGGCCTCGGGCGCAGGAGTCCGGGCCGTTGGCCCTGGAACTGTCGCAGCAGGTAATCATCCACGGCCCGACCGGCGCAGACTCGCCGCCCAAAAGCCGCGGTAGCATCGAATTGCCCCAAGCCGACATGGACGACATCTATGATATTTTGACCATCGGCTCGCGGGTCCTCATCCGGCGGTAGAAAAGCTCCACAGCGTTTCAGCCGAGTGGGGGTAATCGCCTTTTGCCCACCACAGTAGGGCTGAGCTGCCGGTCGGTCAAACGAAGGCCCCAATTCCCCCCTCCGACAATTTCCCACTCCCTGCACCGGAAGGCCGAAACCGGCCGTTTCGCCGTTGGACGAGGACCTGTCCGCCTCATTCCCCAAGGTGGAAATGCCAATGGGGAGTTGAAAAAAGGCGATCGTGGGCATTGCCACTCTTGCTCTTGCCCCCAACGTGTGGTATCTTAAAACTCCACTGGGGATGAATGGCTTCTTATAGGCTTCCATAAGTGGGGGGTGAGCTATGAGAAGAGTCATTGGGCGAAAGGATACGTTGGCGTTCTGGGCCAAGGACGCTGCGTCGGATGATTCGGTCAGGGGGCGTTCTTTTCCTTCCTCGGTTCGCTCCGCCGGGTTCAGCTATGTAGGGGCGAGTGAAACGTTGCCTGAGCGGGAGGATAACCACTTCTGCCGGCGAGTACACGGTTTCACGTTGGTGGAACTGTTGGTCGTCATCACGATCATTGGGATTTTGATTGCGCTGCTGTTGCCGGCGGTGCAATCGGCGCGGGAGGCGGCCCGAAGGACCCAATGCGCCAACAATCTCAAGCAGATCGGTTTAGCCTGGCTAACGCATGAGCAGGCTCATGGGTTTTTACCCGGCGGCGGTTGGGGGGCCACCTGGGTCGGCGATCCGGATCGAGGCGCAGGCCTCCGGCAGCCGGGCGGCTGGATATACCACATCCTCCCCTACATCGAACAAACTGCCTTGCACCAGTTGGGCGCCGGGCAATCGGCGGCGGTGAAAAAGCAGATGGCAGCCCGCGTGATTGCCACCCCGTTGGCCATGCTCAATTGTCCCACCCGTCGCCGGGCCGTTACCTACCCAATGTCTCCGACCCATAAAAACGCTGATTATACGAACGTGGCCGGCCGCACCGACTACGCCGCCTGCGCCGGCGACGCCTCCTGGAGCGAACCCTATACGCCTGAGCCAGCTACCTTGGAAGAAGGAGATCGGCCTGATTTTCCCTGGTGCATCGACAGTGGAGTATATATTTGCACTCAATATACTGGCGTCTGCTATGAACGAAGCCAAGTCCTTATCTCGGAGATTAGAGACGGCACGAGCAACACCTACATGGTCGGCGAAAAATATCTCAATCCCGATCACTACGCCACCGGCAAGGATCCTTCCGATGATTGGAGTATGTACAGCGGCCATCAAGACGATCAACACCGGGTTACTCACGCCAACGCCCGACCTAAACAAGATCAACTGGGCTTGACCGACCGGATCAGTTTCGGCAGCGCCCATCCGGCCGGTTTCCAAGCCGTGTTTTGCGACGGCTCGGCGCGGATGATCTCCTTCAGCATCGACCAGGAACTCCATCGCCGATTGGGCCACATTAAAGACGGCCTGCCCGCTTCCCCACCGTAAATCCAATTCCCTCCTACAACCCTGCCCCTTTTAAAATGCATTCTTTGTAATACATGAAGGAGGTCTTACTATGTTCCTATGGACTCCGAGCGGCAAGAGTATCTCCATTGGTTTGCTTGCGATTTTGTTCCTATGGTTTGTCGCGGAGGGGCGGGCTGCTGAGAAAAAATCGCCCACTGCTTCCGAAGGGCCGGTCGAAAGCGTTTCTTCCCAACCTGGGGCAAAGGAGGTTCGGTGGGCGGTGGGCGGATGTGGCGGAGCCTATTTCCTAGCCTCCCCAGGCCCACTGGTGATCGACCTCTATAAACGGGACCTCCATCGGCGTCAGACGGTTACCGAACTGCGAGCGATCCTGGCCGGCCCGGATCGCCGGGTGCTCCAGGAAGTCCGAATCCCCGACGACGGCCTTCGAGGCCCCGGTCCCGGCCCCTGGCAGTGGGCCAGGCTATCTACTGAAGTACAGCGCAAAGGGATTTATGTCCTGAACATCACTGTCTCCAACGATCGGTACGGCGAGGAAATCGCCTGGGGGTTCCAGACCAATTGCCCGAAGTATCTGGTGGAAACGGCCCGGGGCCATCGGGACGCACCCCATGAGGAACCCCTTGTGCTCCTTTGTCCGGATCAGCCTGGGCAGGTCTGTTTCCAGCCACGCCTGGGCGAATTCTCCATGCAAATAACCGGCCTGCCCAAAGAGGTGGGGTCTGTGGAAGTGCGGGATGCCAAGGACCAGTTGCTAACGACTGTTTCGGTGGATGCTTCTGGCCAGGCACAGCATCGGTTCCCGGCCGACAAAAACCGCCAAAATACCCCCTGGCGGATCCTGCTGCCCAAACAGCAGGCTGTCCTCCATCTGGACGGCCTAACCCGTTGGCTACTGGACGATCCGGCGCCCAACATCGCCTGCTGGACGCCGGATGCTAACTCCTGGTTTTCCTGGTTGGAAAACCGTTGGCTGCTGACGCCGTATCGGCGGGTGGTTTACGGTCAACCGGGTGAGCAAGGCACCCTGCGGTTTGAAGTCCATAACAACGCCCCTCGGCTCAGAAAAATCCAGCTTGCCCTGGAGTTTCCCCAGCTCGATGCATCGGGGGCCGGCGGCCCTGGGGCAGCCGGCGGTGCTTCGGCAGCCGGTGGCGCCGGGGCAGCCGGTCTAGTTCGGCTAAGCCGGTCCAGCCTGCAGGTCGGCCCCCGGCAGGCGGAGGAAGTTTTGCTCCACTACACGATTCCTCCTAAAAGCCAGATGGAATGCCTTCTCCGGGCCACTCCGGACGATGATCCCGATTTCTCTACGTATTCATCGGTCAAGTTGATCGCCGGCCAGGCCCCTTGCCAACAGCCGCTCGAACTGCCCCTGGTCCTAAAACCCTATGAGCACG
>JAKPGL010000023.1 GCA_029550925.1 Planctomycetota bacterium | reverse complement strand
GCTATTGGAATCGCAGAGCTTTCCTTTGGTGATGACCAGGACGGAAAGCCCCCCATCGACGGCCAGGGCCGCGCGCAGCCCGGCCAATCCGCCCCCAATGACCAACACATCGGTAAAGAAATGGGGGACCCGTTTCGGATGAAAGGCGGCCAAATAGCGAGGCGTTGTCGTTTGCATAAAAATAACTATAATTAAAAGACTTTTTTCCTATTATAACTCCCCCAACAGGGAGAGAATAGCCCCTGTCGGCTCGATCCTAAACCAGGAGAACATTTTACCCATATCCTTTCGGAGAATGAATCAGTGATCTACCCGGAGCGTGTTTCCGAGAGTTCCCGCGGCCTTTACGATCCCCAGTGGGAGCACGATTCGTGCGGCATTGGGGCGGTGGTGAATATCTCTGGCCGACGAGAGCACCGGATTCTACAATACGCCAAGCAAGTGCTTCTGAACCTTCAGCATCGGGGGGCTGCCGGCGCGGATGAAAGTACCGGCGACGGGGCCGGCGTGCTGCTGCAACTGCCGCATCGCTTCTTTGCTGAGGAAGCCAAGCGGTTGAAGATCGTTTTGCCGACGGCGGGGCAGTACGCCGTCGCCATGCTCTTTTTGCCTCGGCAGGAGAAAGTCCGCCGCCAGTGCGAGGCCATCCTTTGCCAGACGATTCGGGAAGGCGGGTTAGGCGTGTTGGGTTGGCGGGAAACGCCCACCTGCAATCGGCGTCTTGGCCAGATCGCCCGAAGCGCCGAACCAGTGATTCGGCAACTGTTGATCGACGGCCAGGGTCTGGCCGATGAAGAACTGGAACGCCGCCTGTTCCTGCTGCGCAAACGGGCCGAACGACGCATCGGGCGCGAGCTTGGCCCCCAGGCCGACGACTTCTATGTCGTTTCCATGTCCTGCCGAACCATTACCTACAAGGGGATGTTCCTGGCGTGGCAACTGTTCGAGTATTATCCCGATCTGTCCGACGAGCGGATCGAAACCGCTCTGGCGGTTGTGCACCAGCGCTACAGCACCAATACGTTCCCTTGTTGGCGTCTGGCCCAGCCGTTCCGCATGATCGCCCACAACGGCGAAATCAATACGCTGCGGGGCAATATCAATCGGGTCCGAAGTTACGAGAAGACGATGGCCTCGCCGCTGCTGGGAGAACAGATCGAGGATATTTTCCCGATCATTGATCCGTCCGGGAGCGATTCGTCGGCCTTTGACAATACGATGGAGCTTTTGGTTCGTGCAGGCCGATCGGCGCCGCACGCCCTGATGATGATGGTGCCGGAGGCGTTCGGCGAACGCTACCACATGAGCACGGACAAGCGGGCGTTTTATGAATATCATGCGGCCATGATGGAGCCGTGGGACGGCCCGGCGGCCATTCTGTTTACCGACGGCCATTTGGTGGGCGGCACGTTGGATCGAAACGGCTTGCGACCTTGCCGATATGTGATCACCCAGGACGGCCTGGTGGTCTTGGCCAGCGAAGTGGGCGTGATCGAATTCCCGCCGGAACAGATACGCCAAAAGGGCCGACTTCAGCCGGGGCGTATGTTCCTGGTGGACACCCAGCAGGGCCGAATCCTCCGGGACAACGAAATCAAAAGCAAAATCATCCGCCAGAAACCATATCGGCGCTGGTTGGAGGAGAATCGGATCGAGTTGCGCGGGCTGTTTCAGCCGACCCGCACTCTGCCGACTTCCGATCCGGACCGGCTCCTGGAGCGTTTGCGGGCCTTCGGCTACACGCGGGAAGAGATGCGGATGATCCTGGCGCCGATGGCCCGCGACGGGCAGGAACCGGTCGGCTCGATGGGCGCCGATACGCCGGTTGCGGTGCTCTCGGATCGGCCAGAACTGCTGTTCCACTATTTCAAGCAACTGTTTGCCCAGGTCACCAATCCCCCGATTGATCCGTTACGGGAAGGATTGGTCATGTCGCTGATGTCGTTTACCGGCAAACAGCGGAATTTGCTGGATGAGACGCCGCTGCACTGTCGGCAATTGAAGTTGCCGCATCCGATCCTTGCTCCGCAGGACATGGAGCGGTTGCGGATGGTGAACCGGGCTGATTTCAAGGTAGCCACCTTGGACATTTTATTCCCCGCCGACGCTTCGGCGCCGGGGCAAGCCTTGGAAAAGGCCCTCCAAAACCTTCTGGATCAGGCCGAACAGGCCATCCGAGACGGCGCCTCGCTATTGATCCTCAGCGATCGGCGGATGTCCGCCCAGCAAGCGCCGATTCCCAGCCTATTGGCCGTGGCAGCAGTGCACCATGGCCTGTTGGAACGCCGCCTGCGCCATGAAGCGGGCTTGGTCATCGAAAGCGGCGAGCCGCGCGAGGTGATGCACTTTTGTCTGCTATGCGGTTATGGGGCCAATGCAATCCATCCCTACTTGGCCTTTGAGTCGCTAGCGAAACTTCAGGCCGACGGCGATCTGCCGAAGGATATGGAACTCGGCCAACTGGTGGATCAATACATCACGGCCGTCAAAAAGGGCATCCTCAAAACGATGTCCAAGATGGGCATTTCGACGCTTCGCAGCTACCACGGGGCGCAGCAGTTCGAGGCGATCGGCCTGGACCGGTCGGTGATCGACCGGTATTTCCCCGGCACGGCCTCCCGGATCGGCGGGGTGGACTTGGACGCCCTGGCCCAGGAAACCCTCTGCCGCCATCAGGAGGCGTTTCAACCCAGGCCGCCCGGTGCGTTGCCGTTGGACTACGGCGGCCAATACCACTTCCGCCATGACGGCCAGCGCCATCTCTGGAATCCTACCACGGTTACCCGGTTGCAACACGCCGTCATCTACAACGATCCGGCCGCTTACGCCGAATATGCCAAAGCCATCAACGATCAAAGCCGGGAGCTTTATACCCTTCGGGGACTTTTTGAGTTTATACCAGGCGATCCGGTCCCGCTGGAAGAAGTGGAGCCGGCGACGGAAATTGTTAAACGCTTCTTCACCGGGGCCATGTCGCACGGTTCGATCAGCAAGGAGGCCCACGAGACGTTGGCCTTGGCGATGAATCGGCTGGGCGGCATGTCCAATACCGGCGAAGGCGGCGAAGACCCCGCTCGCTATCGACCGTTGCGCGGCGGCGACTCGCTCAACTGCGGGATCAAGCAGGTGGCCAGCGCCCGGTTCGGCGTTACCATCGAGTACCTCTCGCAGGCTCGCATTTTGCAGATCAAAATGGCCCAGGGCGCTAAACCCGGCGAAGGCGGCCAACTGCCCGGCCATAAAGTTACCGAAGAGATCGCCCGCCTGCGACACGCCACGCCAGGCGTTACCCTCATTTCGCCTCCGCCCCACCATGACATTTACTCGATCGAAGACCTGGCCCAATTGATCCACGACCTGAAGGCCGCCAATCCGGAAGCCTTTGTTTCGGTGAAATTGGTCGCTGAGGTGGGCGTAGGGACCGTGGCCGCCGGGGTGGCCAAGGCCAACGCCGACGAAGTGCTCATCAGCGGCCATGACGGCGGCACCGGCGCTAGCCCTTGGTCTTCGATCAAACATGCCGGCATTCCGTGGGAGATCGGCCTGGCGGAGACCCAGCAAACCTTGGTCCGAAACGGCCTGAGAGACCGCATTTCTGTTCAGGTCGATGGACAAATGCGCACCGGTCGAGATGTGGTCATCGGCGCCCTGTTGGGGGCGGAGCGGTTCGGCTTTGGTACGTCGGCCCTGGTCTCCTTGGGCTGCATCCTCATGCGCAAATGCCACCTGGGAACTTGTCCGGTCGGCATCGCCACCCAAGACCCCCAGCTCCGGAAACGTTTTGCCGGCAAACCAGAATATGTCATTCGGTTCCTTTTGTTCGTGGCCGAAGAGGTACGCCAACTGATGGCCCAACTGGGGTTCCGCCGGTTCGACGAGATGGTCGGCCGGGTGGATCGGCTCTCCTGTCGAAAGGCCATTGAGCATTGGAAAGCCAGGGGACTGGACCTGTCGGCCATTTTTACTCCGCCGGAGAATCCATCGGACTGTTCGCTCCGCCGGACCCGGGCGCAAACCGACCTCCACCAGGATCATCTGGATCGGAGGATTCTACCTCTGGTAGCCCCGGCTTTGGAGCGTCAGGAGGTGGTCCGGCTGGAAACGCCTATCCGAAATGTGCATCGGGCGGTCGGCGCCTCGCTGAGCCATCATGTGGTCCGAAAATACGGGGCTAAGGGGCTGCCGGATGGAACCATCGAAATTACATTCCGGGGTTCGGCCGGGCAGAGTTTCGGGGCCTTTTTAGCCCCGGGGATCACGCTGCGGCTGATTGGCGATGCGAACGACTATCTGGGCAAAGGGCTTTCCGGCGGCCGGATCGTGGTGCAGACGCCGCCCGGCTCTTCCTTTGATCCCAAAGAAAACGTTATCGCCGGCAATACGCTTCTTTACGGGGCCACCAGCGGCGAGGTCTTTATCAACGGCCTGGTGGGCGAGCGATTTGCCGTCAGAAATAGCGGCGCTATTGCGGTGGTGGAGGGAGTGGGCGATCACGGTTGCGAATACATGACCGGCGGCCTGGTGGTCGTGCTGGGGCAAACCGGTCGAAATTTTGCCGCCGGTATGTCTGGCGGAGTGGCCTATGTCCTGGATGAGTATCAATTGTTCGATACCTTGTGCAACCTGGATATGGTGGATATCGAATCCCTTTGGGCCGAGGAGGACCTCCAAACCCTCCGCACGCTCCTCCAGCGGCATTACCAATGGACCGGGAGCCTTCAGGCCCGGCGCATCCTGGACAGTTGGCCAGAAATGTCCGGCAAGTTCGTCAAGGTCATGCCGATCGACTATCGCAAAGCCCTCCAACGGCAACGCGAACGGGAACGCGTCCGGCAAGATGGCGTACCGGCCACCGAAGAGGTCTTCCCGTAACAATAAAATTCCATAGAAAACCCAATCCGACGAATCCGGAAGGGTGACGGACGTTTTTCTTCCTGTGAGGTTTTTATGGGCGATCCAGTAGGATTCCTTCATTATCCACGAGTGGAATTACCGCATCGGCCTGTGCCGGAGCGAGTGCGGGATTGGCAAGAGATAGACCTGCCGATGCCGCTGGAGGTCATTGGCCAACAGGCGGCCCGATGTATGGATTGTGGGATTCCGTTTTGTCATGGAGTCGGTTGCCCGTTGCAGAATCGGATTCCTGAGTTTAACGATCTGGTCTATCAAGGCCGATGGAAGGAGGCGGCGGAAAATCTCCACTCGACCAATAACTTTCCGGAGATAACGGGCCGGGTCTGTCCGGCGCCGTGTGAGGCGGCCTGCACTTTGGAACTTCATCGCCAGCCGGTCGCCATCAAACACATTGAATATCAAATTGTCGAACGCGCTTTTGCCGAGGGATGGGTTCGACCTTTACGGCCCAAACAACGGAGCGGCAAACGGGTAGCGGTGGTGGGTTCTGGACCGGCCGGATTGGCCGCCGCCCAGCAACTGGCCCGTTTCGGCCATCAGGTGGTGGTCTTTGAACGGGACGACCGCATCGGCGGGCTGCTCCGCTACGGCATTCCCGATTTCAAGTTGGCCAAGACGGTATTGGATCGTCGGCTGGAGCAGATGGCCGCCGAAGGGGTGCAGTTTGAACCCGGCGTCCACGTGGGGGTGGATATTTCCGCCGGATACCTGCTGAAAAGTTTTGATGCCGTCTGTTTGTGCATGGGCGCTCGGGAGCCGCGTCGGCTGGAAGTCCCCGGAGCGGAGCTTCAGGGCGTCCATTTGGCGATGGAGTTTTTGACCCAGCAGAACCGACGAGTAGCCGGCGATCGGACGCCCGATCAATCGGATCAGATGATCACCGCCCAAGGCAAACAGGTGGTCGTTATCGGCGGCGGCGATACCGGGAGCGATTGCGTCGGTACAGCCATCCGCCAAGGCGCCCTTTCCGTAACGCAAATTGAAATTCTTCCCAAACCCCCCGAAGAGCGACCGCCGGACACCCCTTGGCCGCTCTGGCCCAAGGTGCTTCGCACTTCTACTTCCCACGAGGAAGGTTGCCGACGGATGTGGAGCGTGCTGACCAAACGGCTTAGCGGCGCAGACGGCCGGGTTCAGCAGCTCCACGGGTGCCTGGTGGATTGGGTGCAGACCGAAAGAGGTTGGCAGATGCAAGAGCGGCCCGGCACGGATTTCACCCTGCCGGCCGATCTAGTGCTCCTGGCGATGGGGTTTACCCATGTGGAGCATCAAGGGCTGGTCGAAGCGTTGGGTTTGGAGCGGGACCAGCGGGGCAGCCTGCGGGTGCAAAACTGGATGACCAGTACCCCTGGGGTGTTTGCCGCCGGAGACGCCGTGCGGGGCGCTTCGTTGGTCGTCCATGCGATCCGCGAAGGTCGTCTGGCCGCCGGGGCCGTCCACCGGTGGCTCCAGAGCCACTCGGTCCGGCATAAGGCGACTATGTAAGGGCTTCTAGGGGCCGGAGTCGGGTGGCTCGCCAGGCAGGCGCCAGGCCGCCTACCGCGCCCATTGCCAAGGCCAGCGTCATTCCGGCGGCCAAGGTCCCGGCATCGACCACCAGCCGAAGAACCACAAATTTGCCGCCCCCTTGACCGCTGGAAACAATGCTGTTGGCGGTCCAGCCGTGCGACAAGCTCCCCAATGCGCAGCCCAACACCCCGCCCACCAAAGCGATCAAAAGCGATTCCAAAAGGAAAGACCCCAAAATCTGCCAGCGGGAAAAGCCCAGCAGACGCAAGACGCCGATGTCGGCGGTTCGCTGGCTGACGGCGGCAAACATGGTGTTCATCACGCCGAACACGCCGCCGACGGCCAGAATGACAGCGACAAAACTGATGGCAACCAGAAGTTGCTGATTGGTTTCCTGGAGGCTGGTGAAGTATTCTTTTTCCAGCAAGGCGCGGACGGCGGCCTTTTTGTATTGGGTGTTGATATAGTCGCATAACTGCTTGGCGGTTTTGGCGTCCGGGGTGCGGGCCACTACGGTGGTATAGGTGTTTTTGCCGAAAATGCTGGCCGCCAGGCTCCGCTTGACCCACACTTCGGAATCGAAAGTGGTGCCCGCCGATTGCAGCAGGCCGCAGACATACCACGTCCGATCGCCCAGGAAGAAGATGTCGCCGGGCAGGAGAGTCTCGGGCGATTTGGCCTGGGCCAGTTCTTCGGGCGAGCGGTCCCGGGCCATTTCGCGGGCGATTCCCTCGCCCAGCACCGCTTCGATGGCGGTAATCGTCTGGCCGTTCGGTCCGACGATCTCCCGCACCCCGGCCGAGGAAAACCAATCGCCGCCTGGTTGGAGCCCAAGCTCATGGACCAAAGCGGTCATCCGAACGTCGTCAACGCCTCGGATTTGGAGAAACCGGCGATTGGGGCGTCCCGCCCGTGCGTGGGGAAGCAACTGGTTGACGACCAGGTAGGTTTCCATGCTCACCCAGGACCGACCACCTTCGCGCACCAGACCGGGCAGGTTCACCAAATCGCCCACATCGCTGGCCGCGATGTTGCTGAACGCCTCATCATTGGAACTTTCGTCGATGATCAGCACATTGCCCGGATGTCCGGTCATCTGCGTAAGTCGCACCATCCCGCTGACAAACGCCAGCATCACCGTAAGCAGGGCGATTACCGCGGTAAAGGCCAGGGCCGTCAGCGTCGTCGGAATCCATCGGACCCGCAGGTTGCGGATGTTGTACCGGAGCGGAATGCGGGCCAAAAGGAGCAGTCCGACGGTCGTCAAGACCAAGACGGCCGTAATCCATCCCAAGTTGCGTAGGAAGATATCGGTCATTGCTGTTAGCCCACTCGAGCGAAGATTTCCGCGACGCGGACCCGGCAGGCGATCCAGGCCGGCGCCAAACTGCCGATCAAGGCTGTGGCCGCCCCTACGCCAAGCCCCCACCAGATCGCCCGCACCGGAATGTAAAACGTGCCGAAAAATCCGATAGGAAACTTCAGTCCCCCGAAGACCACATTGATTAGCACAAACACCCCTGCCGCACTCAACAGGCCCGAAACCACCCCCAACAAGATCGCCTCCCCCAATACCAGACCTAAAATATGGGCTGGTCGAAACCCCAGCACTTTCAATACGGCAAATTCTTTCCGCCGCTCCCGCACACTCAGGCTAATGGCGTTGGCGATCACCAAGCAAAGAGTAACCACCGCCGCGGGCATCAGAAAATAGCGCATCCCCCAAATCAGGTCCCGAAACGCTTCCAAAAACGCCGCCGTGCCGGAGGCCAACGTTTCCGTTTTGACCTGCGGGTTGGTGAAACTGGGCGAGGCGGCGATCTGACTGGCCACGGCTGTGAAGGACCGCGTATCCGGTGTTTTTAGCCAAACGATCGACAGACTCCGTTCGGTCATCGGATGCGGTCGAACTCCGGGACGACGTTTGTAGGCGTCGATCGCCGCATTGTAATATTCCCAATCCATGACAGCGAGGTTATTCCAGCGGCCTTCCGGAAAGACGCCGACGATCTCGAACTCCAGATCGACGCCTCGGAGACTCATGCCATAGACTTTCAGGCGTTCGCCGACCCGTTTATTGATGGCTTCCATGCGTTCTCGGCCTATGAGGAGGGCTTGGCGGTTGGTTTTCATGGCCTGGATGGCTTTTTCCAGTCGTTGGCGGTCCGGCGAATCGGGCGGCAGAGTATCCAGGTCGTCGAACATGGTGAGCACTTTTTCCGGTTGGGTACCAACGATAAAAAGGGCGGTTTCTCGGCCAAAACGATTCGGTTCGGTCGAACCGACATAGAACTGCCAAGTCATACTGTCCAGGGGCCGGACGTGTTCTGGCTTTCGGGCCGCCCCCGCACGAAGCTCCGGCGCATACGAAAGGGGCATTCGGCTGGGCATCTGCCAACGTTCCGTAACGATCGCTTTGATGTTGCTGGTCTTTTCCTTGGTCTGTTCGTCCAAAAACCAGAGGATCGACCAGACCATGATCACCACGACGACCAGCACCATCGTACCCAGCCCGGTCAGCACCGAGCGAAGCAGATTCCGCCGGATGTTTTTCAGCACAAGCAGAAAAAGTTTCATAGGCGTCGGTATTCTCCAAAGGGGATGTCCGTCCCGAAAAAACAGGGCCCGTCCCTTTAGAGGGACAGCTTTGTGTTCGATCCGTCCCCTTGCGGTGGCCGTCCTCTTGCGAGGGCGGCTCTTATTCTCTGGTAGAACCCCGGGGCGAACGACGCACCGGCGTCGGTTCCACCGGCAGACTATCGACCAATCGGCCCTTATCCAGGTGGAGTATTCGGTCTGCCCTGGCGGCGGCCCGGGGATCGTGGGTAACCAAAATGATCGTTTTTTGCAGCGATCGTTGCAGTTCGGCCATGAGGTCCAGGATTTCTTCGGCGCTGCGGGCGTCCAGGTCGCCGGTCGGTTCGTCGGCCAGGATCAGGGCCGGGTCGGTTACCAACGCCCGGGCAATACCCACCCGTTGCTGCTGGCCGCCGGAAAGCTGACCCGGCCGATGATCCATCCGATCCTGCAGGCCCACCAACTCCAACGCCGTCTCCACCTGCTGGCGTCGCTGAGCGGCCGAGAGCGGCAGGAGCAATAACGGCAATTCTACATTCTCATACGCCGTCAGCACCGGCAGCAGATGATAAAACTGGAACACAAAGCCGATGTTTCGAGTACGCCAGCGGGCCAATTGCGACTCGCTCATCGCCGAGATACATTGGTCGCGGACCCAGACCTCGCCTTCGCTCGGCTTGTCCAGTCCGGCGATCAGGTTGAGCAGCGTCGTCTTGCCCGAACCGCTCGGCCCCATCAGGGCCAGGAATTCCCCTTCCGGCGCCTCCAGGTTCAAACCGTTTAGAATATCCAGACGCTCGCTGCCCCGAAAGAAATACTTATGAATCCCTCGAAGCTGCACGCAGAAGTCGTTCGCGATGGTCATGGGACTCCTTTCACAGGGGGCTTTGAGCCGAAAGGCTATCGGCTGGGCGCACCGGCGGTTGGAGAAGATTTCGATGGAGAGGACTTGGGCGATTCGCCGCCGGGGCGGGAGGTCGCTTCCTTCGGTTTCGGCGGGGCGACTTCTTTCCAGAAGATAGGCAATTTCTCCGGCGCTTTCGCCTGATAGAACGCTACCATGGCGCCCATTTCCGGTTTGAGATATTTGCCTTGTTCTTCGGGAGGTACGCGAAATTCCACGCGCACGGGGATGGCGCCCTTGGCCCGATCGGCAATGGGCATGAGCCTTGATACCCGGCCCGCATAGACGCGATCGGGAAACATATCTTCCGGATACGCCTCGGCATAGACTTTGCACAGTTGGCCCTCGAAAATTTTGGCAATGTCCCGCTCTTGGATCGACAGATCGACTTCCAACTGCGACAGGTCGGCCATTTCGCAGATGCTGTAGGAGCCTTGCATGGCCATCGGGTTGACAAGGTTCCACTGTTCGGCGTTCTTTTTGAGGATGGTGCCGGTTAGCGGTGCGTAGATGTTGCAATTATCGAGGCGCCATTTGGCGCGGGCCAGTTCGGCTTGGGCGGCCTGCAACTCGGCCAAGGCGGCCTGACGCCGTTCTTCCCGCGGCCCTTTCTGCATGATCTCCAAGCCGGCTTTGAGCCGATTGGCCCGCTGCCGGAGCATCTCCGCCTGCCGACGGGCGTTGTCGTGTTCCTGTTGGGTGATGATGCCGCGGCTGAACAAGTCTTTGGCCCGCCGCCAATCATCCTCGGCCTGAGCGAGTTGATGCTGGACCTCGGCCAATTCGGCCTCCGCCTGCCGGATTTCTTCCTCCCGGTACTTTTGCAATTCCTGATACCGCTGTTTGGCCGCCTCCACATTCGCCTGCGCCCGCTGATATTCGGCTTCGTATTCGGTGGATTCCAATTCGACCAATAGCTCCCCCTTTTGGACCCGTTGTCCTTCGTCGCAATTGAGGCGCAAAATCCGGCCGCTGACCAGGGGGCTGATCAAAATTTGATGTTTCGCCACAATGTACCCCTTGGACTGGAGCACAATGTCGCCTTCTTTCGCCGTCGGCGACGGGTCAAAGGGCGATACGCCCGGCGGATTGTCCTGCCCTGGCGGCTGGGCCGCCTCCTGCGTCTTCGGACTCCGTATCCAGACCAAATAGGCCAACACGAGCGTGGCGCCCAAAAACACCACGGTCAGAAGCCACGGCAGCCGTCGACCCAGCCCACTGGCCGACTCTTCCGTCGCTGGCAACCGAAGGGCCCGAACCCGCTCGCTCAACGATCCCAACGACGGTTCCGACGGAACCTTCCCGCTGGGGCGATTCGCCGAAACCCCTTCCGACCGAACCGAAACCGACGCTACCTGAACCTGATTCTCCGGACGATCCATAGAACACCTATAAAACGATAGTAGAAAAGACTAACCTTTATATTATCCCTTCTCGGAGGCGATTTTTCTAGTCGGCGACTTTCGAGGCAGTATGGGAGGGGCCATCGTGGCGACTTGCCGGGGGGTATGCTCCAACACGGGAAAAGGGTATGCTAATCCCAACGCCTGACAACGTGGCCTTGGGGAAAATGGACTTTTCGGTATTTTTCGGGGACGTCGCAATTTCTAGGGAATCTTTTATGGAAGGATGCATTCGATGCGAGTGAAACCCTTTGTCTCCTGGCTATTGGCGGTAACATTTCTGCTCCTGGCCGCTTCCGGCATAGTGTTGTATCTATCGCCGGTGGGGCGGATTGCCCACTGGAGCGGCTGGCATGTGGCCGGCGTCAACAAAGAGGGCTGGCAGGCGGTGCACACGAACCTGGCGGTCTTGTTTGTAGCGGCGGGGGTCTGGCACCTGGTGCTCAATTGGTCGATGCTGTGGGGGTATGTGAAGACATGGGGAGGAAAAGGATTGGTCTTCGGGCCGGTCGGTGCGGCGGTCGTGCTGGCAGCGGTTTTCGTGGCGGCTACGCTGGAGCAATGGGTCCCGTGGCGGTGGATCCAACAGGGCAACGACCGGATGAAGGCGCATTGGGAAGAGCGATTGCCCCGGCCGCCGTCGCCTCATGCCGAGGAGTGGACCGTGGCGGAATTGGCCCAACGTCTGGCCGTCCCTCCCGAAGAACTGATCCAGGCATTGGAGGCCGACGGTTTTGGTCAATCCACCGGCCAGGATACGTTGGCCCAGATCGCCTCCAGGGCCGGTCAAGCGCCGTATCAAGTATTTGAAGCCATTCGCCGCCGATTTCCCCAGGCCGAGCAGGCCCTTCAGCCCGGCATGGGCAAAGGCCGCCAGCCGGGCAAAAAAGGGCAAGGAAAAAGGCTTGAGTAATGGGTCGGCTGGTTTAGGCCCAGTGTAAAACATCCGGTTTTCCGAGCGGTTCCGAAAAGCAAAGCTTTGTGGGGTTTTCTGAGGCATTCCTGAAAGGAGCGATGCTATGAGAAGGTTCCTTGGGATCGGCGTCTGTGTTTCTATGTTGGCTTGTCCAGCCTGGGGGCAGCCGGCGTCCACCAACCCTGAACCGCCAAAAATTACCGTCCAGGGCGAAGCAGTCGTCTATGTCAAACCGGATAAAATCCTGTTGAGTTTCGGCGTCGAGACCTGGGACAAACAGGACATCCTGGCAGCCAAACAGAAAAACACCGAGATTTTCCAAAAGGCATTGGCCGTGCTGAAACAAATGGGCGTTCCCGACAAAGACATCCAGACCGACTATCTTTCCGTCGAACCCCGGTATCGGGATGGTTACCGGAGGGAAGAGTTTTTGGGCTACTTTGTGCGGAATACGTTTGTGGTAACGCTCCGGGACCCGGAAAAGGTAGAAGAACTGATCACCCGGATGCTCCAGGCGGGCGTCCATTACATCCACGGCGTGGATTTCCAGACCACGGAGTTTAAAAAGTATCGGGAGCAGGCCCGAATGCTGGCCCTCCAGGCGGCCAAGGAGAAAGCGGAGAAAATGGCCGCCGTCTTGGGCCAAACAATCGGCCCGCCCCTGCAAATCCAAGAAGGCCATTCTCCCTGGTATTATTCTGGTTGGAGCGGATGGGGCTTTAGTCGGGCGCAAACCATGGCCCAAAACGTCCTGCAAGAAATCCCCGCCGAACCTGCTGAACCGTCCGAAACCATCGCCCTGGGCAAAATCGCTATCCGGGCCAACGTCTCTATTACCTTCCAACTAAAACGGCCTGAAAAATAGCGGTAACATTTCAGCCGAATGAAGGAACACAACTTTTTCTGGGCAAATCCCCACCATGTCACTGCCGCATAAGCGGCAGTCCAGGCTTGTTCCCGCTCTAGCGGGAATCTAGCCAGCGAAACAGTCCACAACTGGATCCCCGCCTTCGCGGGGATGACAAGAAAGATCACTCCATTCCGCGGAAATGTTACAAATAGCGACATTTTCTCCAAATACCTATCAGAACACTTTAGATAACGGCTGAACAACACTTCTTCTAAGGAGGCAGGATGATGAAACTCTGGCCAAAAATCAGCTTGTGCATTTTGGCAGGTGGGATGGTCCTGGCCGGGATGCTCTGGACGGTTCTCGAACGACGACTCGCTCCGGCAGCGGAATC
>JAKPGL010000014.1 GCA_029550925.1 Planctomycetota bacterium | reverse complement strand
TGAGGGGGCCCTTTCCCCCGCCGCCCCCCCTTGTCATTCCCGCGCAGGCGGGAATCCAGGCTCCTTGGTGCTGCCCACTTGTTCCCCCTCACCCGGCTTCGCCTTCGGCTCCGCCGGCCTCTCCCGCACAGGGGAGAGGCGAATTCCTTCACCCCCTCACCCGGCTAGCCTGACGGCTAGCCGGCCTCTCGACGGCCAGGGGAGAGGGATAAGGATAGGCCCACTCCATTCCGCTGAAATGGTACGAGAAACCTAGGCCCCACTCCATTCGGCTGAAATGTTCCCGAACGCCAAGCGGAACATACTGGCTGCCCCTTGGCAGGACACCTAGGGGCCTCCCTCTATCTTAGACAGCCGATACCAGCCCGCTGTTGCGCGGCCAGTGGGATTTTTCCAGGAGGTACCATTTCAGCCGAATGGAGTACTTCATCATTCTGACACAAGCTCCGCTCCGGGTGTTTGAAGAGGTTTTGTTTTCTGGCTCCCCGCTTTCGCGAGGAGGACAAGAAAGGTTGCTCCTCGGCGGAAATGGGAGGGATTTTTTTGAAATTGGATTTTTTGGCGCAACCTGGGCAGGGCTGAGGGTGTCTATGTCTTTTGAAAGGGCGGGGAGGCTGGACCAGGGTGGTTTGGCCAGCCCTTCGGCCTGCTCCGGCAGTCGGCTGCAGGGGGCCGACCGGACAGGCAATCGCTAGTAGGGTCCTTTTTCAAGGAGCTACGACTATGTGGAAGCGTGTGGTTAGCGGAGTGGTGGTTTTGGCCGTGCTGGGTACTGGTGGGGTGTTGGCCTTGCAGAAGTATTGCCCTGGGCTGTGGACGTGGGTGGATCGGAAGACGACGGAGGTGATCGGCTGGAACGAGTCGGCCCGGCAAGCAGATCCGGTGGGCTTTATTGAGTATGCCCGCAATCGGCTCCAGGAGGATCTGCAGACCATGCAACGGAGCCGTCGGGAACTGGCCGCGGAAATCGGAACGGTCTCTGATAAGATTCGGCAAATGGAGGCCTTGCGAGATCAAGCGCGCCGACTGGCCGAGGAGTTCCGCCAAAAATACCAACAGGCCGTTGCCCACCGGAGCTTTCCGATCCAGGTGCGTGGGGCTTCCTACATCCAGGAGCAGGCCAAATCGCAGGTGAGCCTGCTTTTGGCCGAGGCCGAGGGGTACCAGGCCTCCTTGGCCAAACTGGCTCAGGTGCGTAAAGAGGCAGAAAACCAACTGGAGAAGCTGACCGTGCGGATCAACCAGACCGAGGCTCAACTGGCAGCCTTGGGCGCCCAGCGGGAAATCCTGCAAGCCCGTCAGAGCACGAAACTGCAGACGGAACTTGTGGCGCAGGTGGAGGCGCTGATGGACGAAAACAGCCAGGTGCTGGCGGCCAATCCGGTCCGCAGTGTGCAGGAACTGCTGGCCGCTGCGGAAAAGACGCCCCAAGAGCGTGCCCAGGAAGAGGCGGTGGAGGCATTTTTGGCTGCCCGGACCACGGAGAAACCGGCGTCGGCTGCTCTGGAGCGGTCGGGTTCGGCCGGAGAACAGAAGCCTGCGGGTTCGGCCGGGGAGCAGAAGCCTGCGGGTTCGGCCACTCCGGCCAAACCGCCTAAGCCGACCCCCTCGGCCCGAACGGCCTCGGTCAGTCGGCCTGGCACAGAACCCAATCGGCCGGAACAAAACAGCACTTCTAGAGTGGATGAATCTGCACCACCAGCCCCTTCTGCAACCAACCGGTCTGCTAGCACCCCAACGGGAAAACCGGAAAAGCCGCAACCTTCTGCCCGGGAAAAGCCCAAAACGCCGCCGGCCCCCGTGCGAGTAGCTAGCAGCAATCCTTCCGGGCCAGAACGAGCTGGAAGGGAGACCGGTGAGGGTACCGCCGAGGAGGGACAAGGAGCCGAGACTCCCAACCGCCCTGCTAGGGAAGCCGGTGAGGGTCCCCATGCGAGCGGGCAGGCGGCTGGGATTCGAGCAGGCCACCGCCATGGACAAGCCGGGCAGCTCATAGCGGCACCCGGCCAACCGACCCGGATTCCAGGCAATCCCAGCAGTCAACCGGCCCGCATTCCAGCAGGTCATCCTGTCGAACCGGCAGAGTTTATCGAAGAGCCCCGAGCCGAACAACCAGGCGCCATCGATCCGCCGGCAGCCGACTCGCCGCCGGCAGCCAACTCGGCGGTACCAGCCCCGGTCCAACCCATCTTCCAACAGAAACCTATCAAACCCACCAAAAAACCCAATAAGCCGATCTTCCAACAGTTCTAACCGGAGTTTTGCCACATGGGCTTGTTCAGGTGCTTGTGCACGGAACAACCCTCTCAAAAATCCCGAGATTTTTGAGGGTCGGTAGTACACAAGATCGGTGGAAATCTCCAAGTTTGCAAAACTTCAGATGTAGGTTTGGGTACGTGGTCTTTGTTTTTGAAAGGAGCAACCGATGCGAGGCAAAGCTGGATGGCGATGGGCATGGCTGGTGGTCGGATGCTGGGCCTGCGCTGGGGGAATGGCCCGCCTGGCAGAAGCCCAATGGGATTGGAGGCCGGGGGATATCCTGATCACCCGAACACAAGCACCGGTCATGGACGAAGATCGGGTGATGACCACCGTACCGGCGGGCAGCCGACTGGTGGCCGGGGAAATCCGCGGGAACTGGGTCCTGGTGGCCGTAAAAAAGGATTCCGACTCCAAGCCGGACAGTAATTGCCCGGTCTGCGGCCAACGGGATTGGACCCGCTCCATTCGTATCTTGCGAGTGGAAGGATTCAACATCGTGGCGGAGGAAGAATCGGGTGGTTCTTCGGCCTGGATTCGCGGTTGGGTGAATGCTCGGTATCTGTATCGGCAGAGCGATTGCGGAGAGTCCCGGATTACGTTTGACAATCGGTCCGGCCAGGGGGCGACCGTTCGGCTGGTAGGGCCCATGCGCCGAGAAATCTACGTGCTCGACGACAGCGCCCGAACCATTTTTAACGTCCGAGCAGGGCATTATTACATCCTAGTGCGTTACGAAGATGGCCGAGTGGCGGCAGGAGAGCATTTCGATGTGGAAGCCACCGCCACCACCTATTCCAAAATCACCATCACCCTGCACGGCGTGGTCGGAGGAAATTATCCCACCAGGAGTGTGCCCGAACAGGTCTTCCAATCCTGGGGTTCCTCGGAGTAGATAATCTTTTGACCAGTAATCCTGAGCTGTTTCGTCGCCTCTCCGGCCTGCTCAACCTATGGCAGGGGAAGCCCTTCGGCACCTCGGCGAGGCCTTCGGACCGGCAAAGTTCCTACCGGAGTTTTGCCACATGGCCTTATTCCGAGGGTTGTCCACGGAACACCTTCCCCAAAGTAACACTTCAGCCGAATGAAGAACATTCGCCTCTCCCCACCGCGGGAGAGGCCGGCGGAGCCGAAGGCGAAGCCGGCTGAGGGGCCAAAAGGGGTGCTTGTGTCCTTCGTTCCCCCTCACCCTAACCCTCTTGGAGCGGTGGGCAGCGGGGAGAGACCTAGACCCCACTCCATTCGGCTGAAATGTTACTCGAAAAAAATCAGGCTGAGTTCTCCACCCAATGAGCGATCAACCCGAAAAAAACTTTCTCCCAGCGCAACAAAAATCACGTCCTTCCGTCTTTATCTTTAGAAGGGATGGAAAAAAGCTGGTTAAATGGGGGCAAAAAGAGGTACCAATTCCGTGGGATGAAAAATTTCTCCCCTCCTAAGGGGAGGCAAAGGAGATCGCCCCGGCCTGGTGTTTTTTTCCACCTCCTGGACGTTCTCTTTCCCGGATATGTAGGTACCAATGGCCGCAGAGGGGAGAGGCCAATTTTCTTCACTCGCCTGAAATCTTACCCAGAAAGGAGCCTAGCCATGGCCAATCCTCAAGACGAAAAATCTGGTTGCGGGGGACTGATCGGCTTGGGGGTGATTCTGGCGCTGATTGGGGCCCTGTCGGAATCTCGGAGGGAAACCAAGCCGATCTCTCCGCCGAAGCTGCCTTCCGTGGAACTTCCCCGGTTCAACCTGCCCCTGGAGGAATCTTCCCTGTCCGAGCAATCGGCTCCTCAGCAGAGGGTAACAGCTACCGGAGGAAAGGGACTTTCTCGGATTCGATTTGAAAATCGGTCGGGTGAACCGGCCTTGGTTCGTTTGACAGGACCCAGCCGCGGGGAGGTCCACGTCCCCAATAACGCCATTAGTGCTATCGAAAACGTGGCTCCAGGCCGATATCGCATCCTGGTACGATATGGAACTGAAGGCCCCTATCGCTATGCCCAAGGCGATCCGTTCGAGATCGAAGAGACGGCATGGATCTATTCAGATGTACGGATCACCTTGCATCCGGTCGTAGGCGGCAATTATCGGACTCATCCGGCCACAGCGGCGGATTTTGAGGGGGCTGCCCCAACTTCCGCCAGCCAACCTTAACCGGAAGACTTCCACCCGAATGAAACACTCGGCTGGTTTAGCCGAGGTACCATTTCAGCCGAATGCAGTACTTTCGTCATAACTCTTTACGGATACCAGAGTTACGTGTCTGCCACTCCTTTGGGTGTTTGCAGTGCTACCATGATACCCTAACTCATTGTTAATCAATAGGTTATGGAAAAACCCTTTGATTACTTCACCCGGCTGAAGTGTTACGGCAGACCATAACAGGAAAGGGGGCCCCACCGGCGTGCCTTGGCTTGGCCAGGCTGGGTCGAAGGGTAACACATCCCATGAGAGGAGGGGCCACACATGGCCAAGAACTCTCCATCCCGGTGGCGAATATGGTGTTGGCTTGGGTTGCCCTGGCTGAGCTGGTGGGCTGTGCATGGGGTGATGCAGTATTTTTGGCAGATCCCGCCTATGCCGCGGGTCGGCTTGCCGAATCTGATGCCCTGCCCCCAGACGGAAAAAACTATCCAAAGATCTTTGGCAGAAAGGGAAAGCCTCGGGCAGGGTTGTGCCACCACCTCCAGGCGCCCACAGCCAGTTGGGGCCTTTTCTGCTGCCCCCTCCGCCCCCAAGGAACCTTCCGCCCCAAACGTTTCCCCCACCGGAACACCCGCTGGAGCGGAACCCCCGGCACACGCCAGAAACAACCGGACTTTCGCAAATGGGAGAGTTCCACCGACCTTGGACACTACCGACCGTCAAAAAAATCTCGGGATTTTTGAGATGGCCTGTTCAGCGAACGCCCACTGAACAACCCCATGTTGTATCGGGAGTTTTGCCAATCGGAGATTTCGACCCATCTTGTACACTACCGGGGCTCAAAATCTCGGGACTTTGGTGGGCATGTTCAGTGGACAACCACCTGAACAAGCCCATGGTGCAAAACTCCAGTTGCCACTCCAGAGGAACCAAAGAGAGTTCTTTATCCATGCAGACACCTAGGCACCCTTCGGCCCACGGAAAAAGCCCTCCGAAGCCGGAGGAAAAAATGCTCATGGTAACTTCCCGGACAACCGTCTGGCAGAGAGCCTCGACCGTTGGAATCCAGGTTGGCGGAAAAACTTCCCTATCCACCTCCCGGACAGCCACTTGGGGCACCGGAGGATTCCTACCGGCAAGCCCGCATGGCCGACCAGACCGTTCCGACGGGTTGTCGTACCGGCAATCGGTCCCCTTGGGTTCCGAGGCGATTCATGTTCAAGATACCCCGCGATTGCCTTTGCGGGGCTGGAGGGCATGTCCGGGGTTTTTGGGTTATACTAACATGGGTTATACTAACATTTAGTACCTCTGCTTTTTCCCGGAGGTTTTGGCAGGCCCAAGACTTGGTTGGAGGAAGGAGGCGCACGATGAGAAGAACGGGTAGTTTTCCCTGGCAGCAGGCTGGAAGAAGGCTTTGGTTGGTCGGGCGGCCAGGAGCCGGCTGGGTTATCGCCCTCCTGGCAGCCGGGGTTTTCCTGGCTACAGCCCAGGGCGCTGCGACTGCCGGTGCCTTCCTGGCCGAGGAACCCGGCGCCGAAAGCTCGGCAGTGGCCGAAGGCACTTCGGGCAGTCCCGCCCAGCAGATTGTTCCTGGCAGCACCGTAGTTGTCTGCCGGCCCACGCCGCTGAAAATCCAGACGCAGGTATTGGCCCAGTTATTGGCCGGTACCGAGCTACAGGTCGAGCAAATCCAGGGGGACGAGCTGTGGGTGGCCTATCAATCCCCGGAACGCGCGAAAGAAGAAAAAGAGCGGGTCATTCACGGGTGGGTTTTGCGCTCTGATGTGATCCCCGGTCCTGGGGGTGAGTACTGGTGGCTCCGGATGCTTCCGCCAGACTTGCAAGCGATGGTTCGACGTGGTGCCCGCGAAGCGCTAAAAAACCAAGACGAGGGTGTCCGCCGGAGAGCGGCCGAGGCCCTGGTGAAGCTCGGCCCGCCTTCCATCCCCGCCTTACGCGAAGCGCTAAAAGACCAAGAGTGGCGTGTCCGCGAGGCCGCGGCCGCGGCCCTGGGCAAGTTGGGCGACCGCGAAAGTATCCCCGCCTTACGCGAAGCGCTAAAAGACAAAGACTCGCGGGTCCGCGCGGCAGCGGCCGCGGCCCTGGGCAAGCTGGGCGACCACGAAAGCATCCCCGCCTTACGCGAAGCGCTAAAAGACGAAGAGCTTTCGGTCCGCAACGCAGCGGCCGAGGCCCTGGGTAAGCTCGGCCCGGAGGCCATCCCCGCCTTACGCGAAGCGCTATACCTCTACTGGTGGGATGTCCGCGAGGCAGCGGCCTGGGCCCTGGCGAAGATCGGCCCGAAGGCCGTCCCCGCCTTACGCGAAGCGGTAAGAGGCGAAGACGTCATTGTGCGCGACTTAGCGGCCAGGGCCCTGGCGACGCTCGGCCCGGAGGCCATCCCCGCCTTACGCGAAGCGCTAAAAGACCAATTCGGGGGTATCCGCTGGACCGCGGCCGAGGCCCTGGGCAAGCTGGGCGACCGCGCAAGTATCCGCGAAAGTATCCCCATCTTACGCGAAGCGCTAAAAAACCAAGACGAGTTTGTCCGCCGGAGAGCGGCCGAGGCCCTGGTGAAGCTCGGCCCGCCTTCCATCCCCGCCTTACGCGAAGCGCTAAAAGACCAACACTCCGATGTCCGCCATGCCGCGGCCAAGGCCCTGGGCAACCTGGGCGACCACGAAAGCATCCCCGCCTTACGCGAAGCGCTAAAAGACCAAGACTGGCATGTCCGCGGGATAGCGGCCGAGGTCCTGGGCAAGCTGGGCGACCGCGAAAGTATCCCCGCCTTACGCGAAGCGCTAAAAGACCAAGAGTGGGTTGTCCGCGGGATAGCGGCCGAGGCCCTGGGCAAGTTGGGCGACCGCGAAAGTATCCCCGCCTTACGCGAAGCGCTAAAAGACCAAGACAAGTGCGTCCGCAAGTACGCGGCCGAGGCCCTGGGCAAGCTCGGCCCGGCTTCCATCCCCGCCTTACGCGAAGCGCTAAAAGACCAAGAGTGGCGTGTCCGCGAGGCCGCGGCCGCGGCCCTGGGCAAGCTAGGCCCGCCTTCCATCCCCGCCTTACGCGAAGCGCTAAAAGACAAAGACTCCGATGTCCGGCGGGCCGCGGCCGAGGCCCTGGTGAAGCTCGGCCCGGCTTCCATCCCCGCCTTACGCGAAGCGCTAAAAGACCAAGAGTGGCGTGTCCGCGAGGCCGCGGCCGCGGCCCTGGGCAAGTTGGGCGACCGCGAAAGTATCCCCGCCTTACGCGAAGCGCTAAAAGACCAAGACTCGGGTGTCCGCGCGGCAGCGGCCGAGGCCCTGGGCAAGCTGGACGACCGCGAAAGCATCCCCGCCTTACGCGAAGCGCTAAAAGACCAAGACTTGGTTGTCCGCTGGGCCGCGGCCGAGGCCCTGGTGAAGCTCGGCCCGCCTTCCATCCCCGCCTTACGCGAAGCGCTAAAAGACCAACGCTGGGGTGTCCGCGCGGCAGCGGCCGAGGCCCTGGGCAAGCTGGGTGACCGCGAAAGTATCCCCGCCTTACGCGAAGCGCTAAAAGACGAAGAGCTTTCGGTCCGCAACGCAGCGGCCAAGGCCCTGGGTAAGCTCGGCCCGGAGGCCATCCCCGCGTTACGCGAAGCGCTAAAAGACCAAGACGAGGATGTCGGCGAGGCGGCGGCTGAGGCCCTGCTGCACTTGGGCGAGGTACCGAAAACTAAACGCGATCTTGTGTTTTGGAGTTGTCTCACGCCGAATGGTATAGTTTTTCTAAGGGGTATCTGGCCAGAGGCAAAAGAAATTATGCTCACTTTTCTTAGGGACCCTGATTTGCCTACGGCATGTAGGGCTGCAGAGACCCTGATAAGAATTGGCGACCCGGATACCGTACCCCACCTGGTTCGGTTCCTCCAGGAACGGGGGAGCGTAGAGGTTGCCGAGTGGTACCTGAACTGCGGCCAACCGGCACTGGAGCGTGCCGCTAGAGAGTGGGCAGCCGCCCGGGGATATTCCGTAGGAACCTGGCCCGGAGGGTATGGAGGACCTCACTGGGGCCGGTGATCCTCTCCGGTTTTCCTGTTGCTTGCGCTTTCTAAAATTACCCCCCACTCCCCTCAAAAACCCCCGCAACCGGCTAAAGTATTGGTAACATTTCAGCCGTATGGAAGAGAGGCTGATTTTACGCCGGAACCGGAGTTTTGCAAATGGGAAAGTTCCCCCGATCTTGTACATCACCGACCCTCAAAAATCACGTGATTTTTGAGGGACCTGTTCCGTGTACGAACACCTGAACAAGCCCATTTTGCAAAACTCCATTAATAAGTACAAGGGGCGTCCGCTTCCAACGAGGGGAGGACCGCCTGCAGAACGGATTGCCTTAGGGTGGTTGGATAAAAGTCAAATCGTTTCAGGGCGGGAGGAAGCGAAGTCGGCGGGGATTCCGGCCAGAAGAGCTTGTTTTCGAGAGGCCACCTGCCGGCGGGCCTGGGGCAGAAGGTCTAAGAAGGCTTCGGGCAACTCGGCCAGTCCTACCCGCCGCATCACCTGATTCAGACGAAAGAGAAGTTTCCGGTCCTCCAAGTAATCCCACAAAATCCGAAGCCGACGGAATTCGGAAATCATCGGCGCTAGCCGCTGTGTGGTCCGGGCCGCCATCCGATTGACCGCCTCCTGGACGATCAGGACGTCCACCTTTTCCAGAACCCGATAATATTCTTCCAATCGGGCGGGGTCTTCTTCAATCATCGCCGCGTCCAGCAGGACTTCTAACAGCAGGTGCCCGATGAAGGCCGAGTAAGAGCTTCCTGGACTGACAGATAGTGTTTTTCCGTTCTCTATTTCAACGGAAGGACCGACTTTCCCAGAAACCGTCGGTTCATGGTGGTCTAACAGTTCGGCTACTTGCTGATTCAAGTGGAGGGAGAGCTGCACAAAGGCGGCAGTATGGTGGAATCGTTGGTCGTCGGCCAGGTGTTGCAAGACACCCTGGGCCGTCTGCCCGATCGGCCCTTGTCGGATCGTCTGGGATAGGTCGGGATGATTCAGCCAAGCCTCCACGTGCCGAGCCCGAAGCCGCACTTGCCGATCCGCTACCATCAGCCAATCCGGCGTCGCAGTTCCCGCCAATACATAGGGCCGATCCAAAAACGCCACCCCATGGGCAAAGTAGTTCATGATCAGGGTGTTCTGAAAATCAAACTCAGTCTTGCAAAAATTTCGTGGAGAGTGTTTCAAACCCTTTAGAAGTACGATATTTTTTTGCGTCAAGAAGCGGTTTGGAAACAGTCTCTGGAAGACTTCTGCTGGAAACAACCCAAGCCCCTCTTGCCTTTCTGAGAGAACAAATCGCCTCAGAGAGGAGAGGGGCTTGGGTTAGAACAGGAAACGGTTATCCTGGGATTTCTACCCATTGGCGGCGTCGGGCGCTTTCCAAGACGGCGTCGCAGACCCGCTGGGTGCGGAGGGCGCTGCGCATATCGGGCTGGAATTTCGGGCCGCCTTCCAAGCTGGTCAGGAAGTCGGCAAAGCTATTGATAAATGTATGTTCATAACCAATTGTGCATCCCGGCACCCACCAATGTTTCATGTACGGATGCTCCGATTGGGTTACATGGATCTTTTGCCAACCAGCGATGTGCGATTCCAGTTTTCGACCGTCCGGGTCCTCGTATCGGAAAAACTCCAGGATGTGCGGATTTTCCAGGTCGAAGTATAGGGCGCCCCGTTCGCCGTTGATTTCGAAGGTGTTATAGTTCTTTCGGCCCCGGGCGTATCGGGTGCTTTCAAACGTGCCGATGGAGCCGTTGGCAAAGAGGGCCAAGAACATGCAGGCGTCGTCGATGGTTACCTTTTCCACTTGGCCGGTCTCCGCGTGACGCCGCTCTTTGACGAACGTTTCCGTGTAGGCGGTTACCGCCTTGATCGGGCCGTTGAGCCACTCGGCCGTGTCGATCGAATGGGCCAATAGGTCCCCGGTTACGCCGGAGCCAGCTACCCGAGCGTCCAACCGCCACAGGGCCAACCCGCCCTGCGGCACATTGGCCGAAATAGTGTAATCCTGATTATATGTGGCCCGATAATGGAACACCCGTCCCACCCGACCTTCGTCGATCAATTGCTTGAACAGCGCAATGGCCGGCACCCGGCGGTAGTTGAACGAGACCATGTTCGGCACGCCAGCTTTTTCCACAGCGGCGACCATTTCTTCGGCCTCTTGGACGTTCATGGCCAGGGGTTTTTCGCACACGATGATTTTGCCCGCTTTCGCCGCGGCAATGACCACGTCGTGGTGCATGTTGTTCGGCACGCACACGTCCACCAGGTCGATGTCCTTCCGCTCAATGACCTTGCGCCAATCGGTTTCGATGGACTCGTACCCCCATCGGGCGGCAAACTCCTCGAGCTTTTTGCGATCTTCTTCCCGCCCATAACATGCCTTCAATACCGGACGGTACTGGGTGGGGAAGAAATGCGACACCTGAAGCCAGGCGTTTGAATGCGCCTTGCCCATAAATCCGCAACCTAGCATCCCAATCCGCAACTCTTTTACCATCGCACCCTCTCCTTGTCGCAAAAGAACCTACGAATCATTTCCAGGCAGCTCGGCTGACGGACTTCCGTCAAACGATTCCAAGCGGCCCCAAGGGTTTTTTTCGCCACGGCTGGGTCTATCAGCGAAACCGATTCGGAACGGTTGGCCCCGTCGCCGCAAGGACGATCCTCCAGGACTTGCACCGGCGCCCCTTTTCGGCGCCTAGCGAAAGCCCTTCCGAAAAGGACGCCCCCCGTTCTACCCCTGCTGGAGGGAGAACGCCCAGACCCTGTTAGGTTTCCTTATTTTCTAATTGATCCAGATGCCAAACAAGGTCCCCCAAGGCGATCGGTTTGCCTAAAATGGCTTTCACCCCCCAAGGCCGGACCCTTTCCCAAAGTTCCGGCCGGGGAAAATCCACCAGCAAGAGGATGTTGCTTTCTGGCATTCGGGTGGCAAGTTGCCGAAGCCAAACGGCCTCCATCCCTTCCGCGTCTGTCCCATCGAAGACCACTGCGTTCAGTTTGGACAACTGGGAGGAGTCCTGCCGCCGAAAAACCTCTTCCGGCAAAGGCATTTTTCCTGATTTGCTGCGATGAAAATTCCGGGGTTCCGTGCCGAGGATGTTGCTGGCTTGCTGGCCCGCGTCGAACCGGATCCATTGGGGATCGAAGCCCCAATCCTTTAGGGCCGTAAAAAGCCAGTCGGCAGACTGAGGCTGGAGACTCCATAGGCCAATGCGATCGCTGCGGGATTGTGCGGGAGGAACCGGAGCGGCCAGGAGATAATCTTCCTCGATCGCAGTAGTCGGCCATCCCCAAAGAGGGCATTCGCCCTGAAACCACCGTTCCCACTGTCGCCCCCATCGACCGCTCCACTGATGCCAATACATTCGCCATGTCCCCGGCAAAGGTTTTCCGGAGCGTCCTTCCCCTTCACACCACGGTCCTAAAACCACCCCCACCGACGCCAAAGGCGCCAATCGCCGGAACGCATCCAACTGCTCGGCCGAAAACTCCCTTGGATACGATTGGAGCAAAAGGAGGAGGTCTGGGAGAAAATCGCCTTTTTCCAGCAGGCGGCACCCCTTTCGGAGGTCTTCTGCCTCCTCCACAATAGCTACTGAGCAGAGCGAAGGTTTGATCGGACGAAACTCCGTCCGATTCATCCCTCCTACCAGGAGTACATGCCAGCGATTCATGGTAGAACGATCTCTGCCTGCTGAATGACCGATCGTGCGGTAGGGGCGTCTCCAGCCGACCGAAGCGATTCCAGCACGCCTTCCAGCGTGATTACCCGGCTCAAGCGGGTAAGTATTCGTAAATGTCCCGGATCATCCACCGAACAGATTAAAAAGAAGACGTCGGTTAAACTGTTCCCGCCGAACGGTACGCCGCTGGACGTAATTCCCAGACAGACAAGAGGTTGCGATAAGATCGATCCCAGGGGCCGACGGGGGTGCAACAGGGCCACTCCGTTTTCCAAAGCCGTCGGATACATCGCTTCCCGGGCCAGGATTGCCTCGACCATCGTCTGTTTATCCCAAAGCCAGCCGGTCTGAACGGCCAAATCCACCATCGCCGATACGACCGAATTGCGGGTTTTCGCCTTCAGGGGGATGGCAATGGCCTCCAGCGGCATCAGCTCCGTCAAACTGGTGAAGCTGGTTTCCGACGGACCGGCAGCCGGTTGGCAGACCACATTTTCTAACTGGGCCAATTGCGCATCGTCTTCCGCAGCGCCGATTCGATCTTCCAGCCAATGATGGACTTCCGCCCGAGGGAATCGCCACTGGCCGGCTACCTTGCGCCCCGGAAGTTTGCCCCGCTCTGCCAGCCGAAGCACCTGCTGGGGGGTCAGGTGGAGATACCGGGCCAAACTGGCTACGTCAAAATCTCGATGGGGCATAAGGGCATCAAATCTTTCAGGATACTTATCGATCCGGGCAGCCCTGTTGAACCTTTTCCGAAGGATAACCACCCCTGAACGTTTCGCTCAAACGGCTCTTCTTTGGTCCAAACCCCGGCTACAGAAAGGGTTTCAACAGAGCCAATCCAGGTCTATATTAGTTGACACCTGGGATATGCGTTACGCCATATTCCGTAAATTTTCCAAATTTTCCAGAAATCCTATCTTGTTTATTTTACGCATTCTTCTTCCTTTGGCCATCTTAAGTCTCGAATCCAGCAGGCCGATTGTACAGCTTCTCTCGGGTACTCCATAAGCCGGCCGAAGGCGTAGGAATAAAGTAAAATCGTTCGCCGTCGATCTCCTGCCAGCCTTCCCGCAGCCGATCCGGTTGGTAACGATCCCACATTTTTTGGAGGTCGGCATAGGCAAAGCCGACGCTTTCGATTTCCTCCCGAGTCATCTGGCCTGGGGCGTATCGGATGGTAAATCGGCCTTCGCTGGAGCCGTGAATCAGGTGGGCGGCCCCGTGGGCCAGGTCCTGTAAATCGGCGTTTTTCCGATAAGCCTCCATCGTCCGGGGCGTGCCTCGATAGCCGTATTTGCGGATCAGGGCATCGACCTCCGGCTGCTCGCCGAATCGTTTCAAACCGGGGGCCAGGATGAGCAATTCCCCCCCGTCGGCAATGGCCATTCGGGTTCGGTAAATGGCCTTATTGGCTACCCAGGTGCTGAAGAATTCGTCGCCCTGCATCACACAGACGATTTTCGGCACAGGCTGCTCGAACACAGTGATATTTTGCTGGCGGGACTGCCGGGCCGCTCCCAGATAGGTCTCCAAATCATCGCCGACATAGACGCCGGTATGGACCAATCGGCCTTCCGGGTTTCGGGCCATGACCAGTTGGATATAGACATCGGGCAGATGCCCCAGGAAATCCTCTTCGGCCTTATTGAAGCAGGCGCGGACTGGAGTAATCAGAGTGCCCAGGTTGTTTTCAATTCCGCAGCAGGCCGCCGCCATGTGGGAGGCGCAAATAAGCTCCTTGCCGGCCAAGCCGATAAAGTAGTTTTTGTTATGATTCGCAAACCCCAGCACCTCATGCGGCACGACGTGGCCGATATGGATGATCAGGTCCCACGATTCTTCCATGAGCATTCGGTTCAGCCACACTGGAAACGCCCAATCGGCGGCGCCGTGGGTTTTTTCCCGCACGTAATCGGCCGATACCTCGCCCACATATTTCACCCCAGCACGCCAGTCATGCGGATGAATCCGTTCTAGCGGTGTTTGGCCGAACATCCGACGGTTTTCCTCTTCGGTGTGCGGCACATGTTGGCCGAGCGTCGGAATCAAATGCACCTCGGCCTCTCGGGAAAAATGGTTGTAGAGGATTTCCGTGAGCGGTCCGGCCCCAGAGTGCGCCCGGGTAATATCCGGCGGCAACAGCAACACCCGTTTCGGTCGGCGACAAATCCGACTCCGGGCCTCCTCGACGGTCCGCTCCATCAACTCCTCAAGACGCGAAAACGGAATTTCGTCTGCTATTTCGCTAAACCAAGGCATCTAGTTATTCCTCGAATTTGGCAAAAGAAATACGAATTCTCACCCACAGAACCTTCCAAAACTCCGTCCCAGTTTACCCAGTTCGATTCCCAAGCACAATTCACCCGGCGGAAGAGAACGATCGGAGCGATCGCTTGGGAAACGTACCGAAACCTTCAGAATCGCCGTCTGCTTTCCGAACGGCTATTCTTTTTCCGAGAGATATGGGTTCCGGATTCGTTGGGGCTGGACGGCGCCGGTGCTGCAAATCCCCGGTGGGGATACTCTGAGATTGCCCGCCGAAGCCGATGGTGCGGCGTTGGTCGAGGACCCCGGGGTTGCCGGCGGCAACGAGGTCCCTCCATTCGGCTGGGCCGTGTAGGGATTGGCGATGCGGATCGGGCGCGATGTTCGCACGGAGGAAGGAGCGTTTTCTATCGCGTCGCGCCGAGCGTCGCCGAGAGGCGGGGCCTTGGCCCCCGGCCCGAAGCCGACCACATACGGATTCTGGATCACCATGGGCCGGGGCGATTCGACCAGCGGCGTCTGCACCCAGGACGGGTAGGCAAACGGACTCCACCCATACGGCCGACCGACCGGCTGGGTGTAATACACCGGCGGGTGCAAGGCGAAATAGGGGACATGCTCCCGGCTATAGACGCTTCGGGACCAATCAGCCCACACCACCGCCGGCACGACCGCCTTTGAGGAGGACCTTGCTTCAGAGGGCCAGTCCCAGGCTTGCGAAACGCCGTCCATCCCAAGACAGGTAAAGATCGCCGCCAATAAGGCAACCCATGCTTTGAAGAAAATTCCAGCCCATTTCGCTCGTTTGGTGATACTCATAGGACGCCTCCCTCCACGTTGTCAAACACCTTTATCTTTTTATCTCTCCAACGCCGCCGTATTCCCTGTTGGACAACCCAGCCGAGCCGCCACGCCGCCGCGGGGTGCTGTCCGCCCAGGCGCACGACTTTCCACAGTTTCTTTCTAGAGTAATCCCCGGCCGAGGGAATACAAGCCCTTAGCCCAACGAATCTTCCAGAGACCATGCGGGCCTGAAACGGTGGGGCGTCAACCGGCGGTCGATTGACGCCTCCCTAGCCCATGTTCCAAACCTTCGCTGGCCCCAAGGCCTTGCCAGGAGGCCAATGACCGGCATTTGCAGAAAAGACACGTCCGATGAACCTATGGCAGCCGAAGTTGATCCAACGCCTCTTGGGACGGTCGGCCCAGGGGTTCTAGGGGATAGGGCTGATCGGTCCCTTCGACTTTGGGGATTTCAAAGACGATCTGGCCCGGATCAGGCGGCAAACTGGGCCGTTCACAACCGCCCCAGAGAGTTACTGCCAGCACCGCCGCCATCCCCCTCCACCATTTCCACCGATAAAGACCGCCGATTTTTCCGAAAAACCTTTTCCTACCCATAGCAACTGACTTTCGGAAAACCTTTGGGGATGGATCGTTCCAAGAGGCCCGGGTTATTCGATCTCCACCAAGAGGATTCTTTGCATGGGAAGGGAATCCGCCTTGGCAATTGCGCCTCCAAGTAAAACAATATAAAGAAAACGGTTCGTCGGTGGAATAGGCGGCCCGTGGTTTTCCCTGGGGATAGCAAAAATCGCCGCCAATCACCGCCCCCAGGCGGCTGGAGGTCAATCGGCGGATGCAGGCCGGCAGGCTGACGGAAGCGCTGAAATTGCAGGCCCGGCAAATGGGCTTTTCGCTGGTGGGCGTTTGTCCGGCTGGTACGCCGCCCCATTGGGAGGCATTCCAGAAGTGGCTCCAGGCCGGCTGTGCAGGCCAGATGGACTATTTCCACCGGCGGGCCTCGGCGTATGCCCATCCTCACTTTGTGTTGGAAGGGAGCCGCAGTTTGGTGATGCTGGGCATGAACTACCGGACCGAAGCGCCGGTAGAACCCGGACCAGGCCAAGCCCGCATTGCCCGATACGCCTGGGGGATGGATTACCATGAGCTGATCCGATGTCGGCTCCGTCGGTTGGCCCGGTGGTTACTCGAGCAGGCCCCGGGCGCCCGGGTGCGGGGCGTGGTGGACACCGCGCCGCTTCTGGAGCGCAGTTTTGCCCAACAAGCCGGGCTTGGGTGGATCGGCAAAAACACGCTACTGATCCACCCTCAATGGGGCAGTTATCTGTTTTTGGCCGCCTTGCTTACCGATCTGGAGTTGGACTACGACGACCCGTTCGATCGGCGACACTGCGGCCGATGCCGGGCCTGTTTGGACGCCTGCCCGACCGGGGCGTTGACGGCCCCGTATGTGCTGGACGCCCGCCGATGCATTAGTTATCTCACCATCGAACTCCGGCAAATGCCGCCGAAGGAACTTCGGCCGAAAATCGGCGATTGGCTTTTCGGCTGCGATCGGTGTCAAGAGGTGTGTCCGTGGAATCGCCGACCGGTGGTTTCCGAGGAACCGGCCTTTCGGCCGATGCCGGGGCATAACCCGGCCAATGCGGTGGAAATCCTTTCTTTGACCGAAGAGGCTTTTCACCAGCGATTTCGGCAAACGCCGCTGCGGCGTCCCCGACGAGCCGGTCTCCTGCGCAGCGCCGCCCTGGTGCTGGGCAACCGGCCGTGTGCGGAGGGTCTTGCCGTTTTGCGCCGCGGCCTGCAAGACAGCGAACCCTTGGTGCGGGCCGCCTGTGCATGGGCCTTGGGCCGATACCATGACCCCGCCGCCTCATCAGCCCTCGAAAGAGCCTTTGCCCACGAACCGGACGAGGAAGTCCGGCAAGAAATCATAAGCGCCCTGAGGGGCGAATAAATCTGCCGTGCTCTTGGAAATGCCCCTCTGGGTTTCTTTGTCTCCGAAGGAATTTCCTAGAACCAAGTAGCGGTAAAACCGCCATCGACGTTGATGCAGGCCCCCGTGAGGAAGCTGCCAGCCTTCGGAGCGACCATCAACAACAGCGCACCGATCAACTCTTCCGGTTCGCCGAACCGCTTCATCGGCGTCCCCCGCATGATGTTATCGATCCGCTCGGCGTCCAAGAGTTTTCGGTTCTGTTCGGCGGGGAAAAAGCCGGGACAAAGGCAATTCACCCGCACCCCATGCGGCGCCAAATCCTGAGCGATGTTCCGGGTCAGGTTCAATACCGCCGCCTTGGACGCCGCATAGCCGAAGACTTTCGACAGCGGCAGGTGCGAAGTAACACTGCCAATGTTGACGATGGCCCCGCCTCCCTGTTCGACCATATGTCGGCCAAAGACCTGGCAAGCCAGGAAGGTGCCTTTCAGGTTGATGGCCAGGACGCGGTCCCATTGTTCTTCGGGATGGTCGAGGAATTGGCTGCCGAAATTGACGCCGGCCGCATTGACCAAAATATGCACCCGACCGGAGACCTTCTTGGCCTCTTCCAGACAGGCTTCGATGGAAGCCCGGCTTGTAACATCGACCAAGCAGTAGCTGGCCTTGCAGCCCAGCGACTGGAGTTCTTCGACGCGGCGTCGGCAACCTTCGTCGGTAACATCGGCCACGACGACGTGGGCGCCGGCCTGGCCCAACCCTCGGCAAAACGCCCCTGCCAATACCCCGGCCCCGCCGATCACCACCGCTACCTGACCATCTAAACCAAACAGTTCGTTTAAGTATTCTGCAGACATGATGGGTTCTCCTATAGAGCAATAAGGGTCTGTCGCCGTCAAGTTAGCAAAGATACCTCGGTCGCCGGGTAGTATTGGTATCTACACAAGTCGGCCCGTCCACGAGGGAGGTCCCTTTGGGAGTGCATCGGCAAAGGCCCGAAGGGCCTGCGACGCCGCCCTAAGGTTTGGGTTGCCGACGCTTTTGCAGCCATTCGGTGTGGAAAAATTGGCCGCGCGGCTTATCCACCCGCTCGTAGGTGTGGGCGCCGAAGTAATCCCGTTGGGCTTGCAACAGGTTGGCCGGCAACCGTTCGCTCCGCAGACTATCGTAGTAACTCAGGGCGGTCATAAAGGCTGGCACGGGAATCCCCAACTGAGCGGCCGTAATGACCACATGACGCCAGGACGCTTGCGCCCGCTCGACCGCCTCCTGGAAATAGGGCGCAAATAGGAGGTTTTCCAGGTTCGGCTCGGCGTCGAAGGCTTCTTTAATTCGTTCGAGGAAGACGGCCCGGATGATACAACCGCCGCGCCATAAGAGAGCGATTTCGCCGTAGCGAAGCGGCCACTGATATTCCTTGGCCGCCTCCTGCAATTGGACGAAACCTTGTGCGTAACTGCAAATCTTCGAGGCGTACAGGGCGTGGCGGATGTCTTCGATGAACTTTTGCTTGTCGCCTTCGTACCGGCCCGACGGACCGCGAAGGATCCGGCTGGCCCGCACCCGATGCTCCTTCATGGCCGACAGACACCGGGCATAGACCGCCGTGGTAACCAAGGTGCTCGGCACGCCCAGGTCCAAGGCCAACTGGCTCATCCATTTGCCGGTCCCCTTGGCCCCGGCGGTATCCAGGATCATATCGACCAGGTCGCCCCCCGTCTCGTCGTCCTTGACGCTGAAAATATCACGTGTAATTTCGATCAGATAACTGTTCAGTTCGCCGCGGTTCCACTGGTCGAACACATCGTACAGTTCGGCGTTGGACAGTCCCAAGGCGTATTTGAGCATCCAGTAGGCCTCGGAGATCAGTTGCATGTCGCCGTATTCGATGCCGTTGTGGACCATTTTGACGTAATGGCCGGCGCCGCGCGGGCCGATCCACTCGCAGCAGGGAATGTCGTGGTTGGGACCGACTTTAGCGGCGATCGCCTTGAAGATGGGTTCGACCAACGGCCAGGCCTGTGGGCTGCCGCCGGGCATGATGCTTGGGCCTTTCAGTGCGCCTTCCTCGCCGCCGGAGACGCCCGTGCCGATGTACAACAACCCCTTCGATTCGACGTATTGGGTCCGTCGTTCCGTATCGGCAAAGTGGGTGTTGCCACCGTCGATGATGACATCGCCCGGTTCCAAAAGCGGGATCAGTTTTTCGATAAACTCATCGACGGCTGGGCCAGCCTTGACCATGAGCATCACCCGCCGCGGCCGCTTCAGCGCCTGCACGAATTCCTCCAGCGAGTGGCACCCGACGATGTTTTTCCCCTTGGCTCGCCCGGCCAAGAAATCGTCCACCTTGCTGACGGTTCGATTGAACACAGCCACCCGATACCCTCGGCTTTCCACATTCAGCACGAGGTTTTCGCCCATCACCGCCAAACCGATCAATCCAAAATCACACTTTTCTACCATGACTACTTATTCTCCTGAAAAAACGCTTCAATGTTTATGTACGTCGCGAAGATGCCTCTGGATACTTCTTACGCCCCAGGGCGGGAATATGTGTAAATATGATTACTTATCCGTTAGGTCCGGATAGACCGCCCCGCGTCGTTCTACCCTGGGGGAGAGACTTTCGGAACGCCGCCCACCCACGACAGGCCAAGCCCTGACAGGCCGAGTCGCACCAGACAGGCGGAGGCAGAGACTTCAGCCCTATGGATCTTTGGATAGCCCCATAAACGTTCCTCTGCCCAGCACCCCCGAAATATAGGTTGTTGCCGGGAGCGGATAGCCGAGCTATCCATTCAAAGAACCATAGTCCCCATTGCCTCGAACGCCGCCTGATTAGACGGCACTCAAACCAGTCTGACCAACTAGCTTACAACACAGTGTTTCCTCTAGCTAGAGGGGCGCTGGCCCGGATGCCCCCGCCAGGAAAGAGAGGATTTTCCCCACCGGCCGAACTCGACGTTGGCCAATTTCCGTAACTCTTTGTATTTCCGAAACTTACAAACCTAACCCCATCTGTTTCTGCATTTTACGTAATTATTCCGCCGGGTGCAGAAGTGCAGTAATTTCTCGGCAAGATCGGGATTTTCTCGGCAAAAAAATGTCATTCCCGCTCCAGCGGCAGTCCCAAAACGCCTCTCACTTGGCGGGAGAGGCCGGCCTCGGCAAAGCCGAGGCCGGGTGAGGGGGCCTAACATCCCCGAAGGCCCAGATCACCGTCCTTTCTTGGTTTGTCCTCTCCTGAACCTCGGCCCCCTCCACCGATTTGTGTAGATACCAATGCCCTTGGCGGGAGATGCCGGCCAAGCGACAGCTTGATCGGGGGATGAAGGACTTGGATCGGGAGCATTCGCGGGGACCACAAAAAAGGCACTTCACTCGGCTAAAATGTTCCAAAAGCGGCTAGTTCGGCGTCGGCCGATTCATCGCCCAGAAGACCGCCTGCACCAGGAGCCGAACAAATTGCGGGCAGTGGTCAAAGTCGTCCGCGTGCCCCAGCGAGGTATAAAACACCCGGCCGCCCCGGTAACTGCGGGTCCAGGCCACCGGCTCCTTGTGCGGACCTGTTTGCCCCCAAAGCAGCACGGCGGCTTTCGGATCGATCGGTGAGACCAGATAGAGCGTGCCGCCAGATCGCCACTTTTTCGGTTCGACGCCGGCCAAGATAGGATGCTTTGCGGCTTCGGGAGCTACAAAGATTTCAGGCGGAGGGTACTGCTTGCCCGTATGCCCGTGGTAATTGCCGCCCAGCACTTCTTTATCGAATTCGGGCCATTGCTGTTTGGTGGTCGGGGGGCTGCCGGGCCGGAGAGTAAAAGCATGGCTGGCGGTGCGAAGCGCCACCAGCGGCCGGCCTGCCTCCACGTAGCGGCGGATCTGTTGTAACTGTTCGGCCGGTAAGGCTTTGCGACGCACATACAGCACCAGAACATCTGCTCGGTCCAAAACTTCCAAGCCGGGCAGGTCTTTTTCCGGCTCGCCCACCAACAAGGTAGTCCGGCAGCCGTAGCGCTGCTGGAGCAGCCGGGCGAAATCCCGCAGGGTGCGCGCCGCACCGTATTCATCCTCATACGCGACCAACACGACATGGGGCGGCGCGGGTTTCGACCGGGCCGATGGGGCCGACGCTTCAGCCGCCGAAGCGCGTTTGCTCTGGTTCGCAACCGATTTGGACTGAGGTGGTTGGGATGGTTCGGCGGCCAAGGCCGCGGCGGCCCAAAGGAAAACCGCTGCCCAGAAAACCCCGTTTCGTTGCTTCGACAGCCTTCGGCACATCACATACTCGGTTGGAAAGGCCATTACAGAAGTCCTCCCATAGTTAACTGTTTTCTACTTTACTTCTCTAAGGGAAGAGTTTCCAGAGGTCTTTTGTCGATCTCGGCGTCCGAACGGCCCCGCCATTGTCGCCAGATTCGCCGCAGGGTTTCTACCGACGCATCCCACCAGCGGGGCCGATGGTCTTCCTCTGCCATGCGTGCAGCCTCTTCCAACAGATACATGGCTGTCGAGCCGCCCCCGGTGGGGATCGCCCATTGGGCCAGAGGGATTTTCTGTTGCATGAGAAAAGCGACGAGGTCGGCCAATTCGTGCGCCCACGGCCCAGCCAACGTAGCGCCGACAATTCGTCCGCTTCGGCTTCGGACATGAATGGCCAAAAAACCTCCCGACTTTGATTGGTTCGCTGACTCAACGTCCGGCGAAAATTGCACTCGATAGGTTTGAACCTGCCAGAAATCCCGCTCTGCTTCCGCGACGCTTTGGCCCAGTCGAACGATCGGCGGATCGGTTGGAATACAGCGACGGGCCAAAAGCCAATTTCGAGGCGGCGGCCGACGCCCTAACGCACTTTCCACCGCCCACTCGACCATTGCCCAAGCGATCCGGGCGCAGCGGAACTCCGGTCCGCAGACCGCTCCGGCGGCCAAAATCCGCCGATTTCGTGTTCGGCGCCAAGCATCGACTAGCACGCCCCGATCGGTCCACTGCAGCCCGGCCCTCTCCAATTGCCAACCGCTCAGGTCCAGCCGCATTTGGGGAACCACCGCCAGCCGATCAACCAAAAGTTTCTCCTGTTGATCTGGACGCTCCAGCAGCAACAGCTTGGCTTCTCCCACACGCTGGACCTCTTGGCAAACCGCCCGGCTATGAAGTCGGACGCCTTCCTTGACCAAAAGGTTCTGGAGCCATTGGCTGATCTCCGGCGCTTCGTTGGGCGCCACGACTGAGCCGGGAAACACCAGGTGCACTTGGCAACCTTGACGAGCCAACCACTGGGCCCAGAAACATTCGATCGGCCCATCGCCCACAATGGCCGCCCGCAGATGGCCGCGGTCCGACTTCGACGAGTCTTGGGGGACGGCGCTGCTGGCCCTTCCATGGTTCCACAGTTGATCCGGGGTCGTCAGATCAGCCGGTTCCACGCCGGGCAATTGGAGAGGTTCCACATACTCCCCAACAGCCAGGAGCACTTTTCGGAAAGGGATCGGATGCCCGCGCACTTCCAATACATCTGGCGCTCGAAAACAGGCTGGCCCTCGAAAAACAGCTACCCCACTGGCCGCCAACTGTCCCAGGGCTTTGTCCACAGCAATAGCCGCCGAGCCGACGCCTCCCCTAGGAAGCCCCTCGACAAAAGGTCCCTCTGGAGGATGCCAAGAGACGGCGCGGTCCGCGTGGCCGACAAGGTCGGCTTGCTGCCCCGGCAGAGTTTCCTTCCACCATTGGCACAGCGGTCTGGGTACCGTTAGCCGGGCAGATTCGGTTTCCGTATCCCCAGGCACAATGGCCGTCCGAGCGCCCAAACTGGCGGCGTGCCAGGCGGCGCCGATCGCCTCCCAGCCTCGGCCCAGCACCACCAGATCGTACCATCCGCGGGGAATATCCAACCGATCCACCTCCGCCGGTTCAGCAACGTCTTTGGGATGGGTCGTCTGTTCCATAGACCGAAGCATATTCGCCAAAACGCGGTACCTTCCTATTCCTATTTATCCTACTCCGAGGTTCACTCCGCCGAAGCCCCCGCCATGCCGACCCCTACCAAAAGCCTCCGACGATCCACAGCCCCAGCAATCCGGCGGCGGCCAGATAGTAGGCGGTTGGCGGCAGCGTTTTTCGGATGAGCGAGCCTTCTCGGCCCGACATGCCCACCGTGGCCGACGCCGCCACCACATTATGGACACAGATCATATTCCCCGCCGCGCCGCCCACAGCCTGAAGCGCCACTATCCAAAGCGGCGTCATCGGGTCAAGCCGAAAGGCCGGTATCTGTTGGCCCACCTGAAACTGAAACAGGGCAAACGTCATATTGCTGATCGTATTGCTGCCGGCCACAAAAGCGCCCAGAGCGCCGATCACCGCCGCAAACCCAGGCCAAGCAGACCCAACCGCTTCGGCGACCGCACGAGCCAGTTCCGTCGGCATACCGGCCAACCCCGCCTCGTTGACGTTGGAATTGATAAAGATGCGGACCATCGGCACGGCAAAGACCAGAGCCGTGGCCGCCCCGCACAACGCTCGGCTCGCATCCCGAACCGCCTGGCCGACCGCCTCGGCCCGCATCTTCAATAAGAGGATACTTATCAGCACCACCAGCAAAAACACCGTCCCCGGCAGCGACGCCGGCGCCGACTCCGCCGCGATGTCGGTCCCGAAGACGCTCTTCAGGCCGATTTTTGTTTCCTTGGCCCATTGCCAGACCGATGGACAAAATCGCATTGCCAAAAGCAGTCCGGCGACCAACACATACGGAAACCATGCCCTCCACAAAGCGACCGCCGCCTCGTGGACGGTGTTATGGTTTTCCGGCAGGGTGCTGCGCCACTCCGCTTCCCACCGCTCAGACGGCGGAAAGTCCCAGACCTCTGGAGGCAAAAAGTAGCCCAACCGAGCCGCCGTCGCCGTCAGCGCCAACGCCACCAGCGAGCCGATCAGGCTTGGATACTCCGGCCCTAAAAAGATACCCAATAGCGCATAGGGTACGACAAAGGCCAAACCGCCGAACAGGGCAAATCGCCACGCCCCCAGCCCTTCGCGCCACGATCGCCGGGCGCCGAAAAACCGAGTCAGTACACAACACATGATCAGAGGAATGAGCACGCCGACCACGGCATGCAGGATGGCCACCCGAGCCGCAATGCCAAGAATCATCTGTTCGTAAGGCCCCTCCAGCGCCTCGCTCCAGGGGACGGAACTAGCGCCTGCGGACGCCGTCGCAGATACGGCCACACCCGTAGATGGAGAACCGCCCGGATCGTTCAGAAAATACTGCCTTAAAAATGCGGCAACCGCCTCTTGTGCGTAGAGGCCCCGGTGGACTCCGATCCGGATCGGCGTGCCCACCGCCCCGAACGAAACCGGCGTACTTTGGATGATCAAGGCGGCGGTTACGGCGGCCATGGGCGGAAACCCTAAAATCACCAGGAGCGGCCCCGCCACCGCCGCCGGAGTGCCAAAACCAGAAGTCCCCTCAATAAAAGCCCCAAACGCCCACGCCACTATCACCGCCTGCACCCGCCGGTCCGGACTGATCCGCTCAAAGCCGCGCCGGATCGTCGCCACCGCACCGGAATGTTTCAACACATAAAGCAACAGAAGGGCGCCGAAAATGATGTACAACAATTCTACTGCTATCACCAGACCCTGCACCCCCGCCGCCGCCATCCGCACCCAAGGAATCTTCCAATACAGCCAGCCGACCAGCACCGTCAATGCCAGGCCAATCGGCATCACCTGTCGAGCAGGCCACCGCCGCCATACCAAAAGCAGAAATACCACGCCCAACGGCGCTACCGCCGCTAGCGCCGCTACCGGATGACTCGTCATGGCTACTCCTCATTTCTGTAGGGCTGGGTGCGCTTTAGACGCGGCTCTTCTGGCCTTTTGTCCAACCAGCCTTTGGAGAACCATCTCTAGAACATTTCCGCCAAAAGGTAATCCCTCAGCCGAGTGAAGAACATTCGCCTCTCCCCTTGCGGGAGAGGCCGTCTAGCCGTTAGGCTAGCCGGGTGAGGGGAGAAATGGCGACTATCCCTGCCCTTTTCCCCCTCACCCTCCCCTCTCGACGGCCTGGGGAGAGGGATAAGCATACGTCCACAGCATTCGGCTAAATTGTTACTTGTTCCGCCTAGCCTACAGTTTCGGATATTGCCACGGCGCCCGGTACGGCCGCTCCAACAGCCGGTTGGCATCCTCATCGCCGAGGCAAACTTCTTTCTGGCCGTCCCAACGGATGCCTCGGCCCAACTTCCAAGCCAACATCCCCAGAAGGCTCATCGTGGTGGACCGATGGCCGATCTCAATGTCGCACACCGGACGCCGCCCTGTTTCAATCGCCTGGAGAAAATCGGCCCAAAGTTCTTTGATGTTCTGGGCGTCCGGCTGATGGAGTTGGGCGTCCTCATGGAGGACCGGCTTTTTCGGATTGGCCGGGTAAAATGTCCATCCGTCCAGCCAACCCATGTGGAACGTCCCCTCCGTACCGTAGAAATAGACGCCCACCGGCTGGTCAGGCCGAGTCTTTTCCGCATTATTGCCGCCAAACCGCCGATGCTCCCAGGTTACAGAAAAACCGTCGAATTGGTAAATGGCGATCTGATGATCCGGGGCGTCGGTGGTCTGCTGCTTGCCGTCGTTCACCGGCGGGCCCAGGATCGGTCGGCCGCCGACGGAAGCCACCTGTTTGGGCCATTGCTCCTCGCTCCACCAAAGGATCTGATCCATCCAGTGGATGCCCCAATCGCCCAGGGTGCCATTGGCGTAATCCAGAAAGTTTCGGAATCCCCGAGGGTGGATCTTTCGGTTGAAAGGCCGTTCCGGCGCCGGGCCGCACCAGAGGTCCCAGTCTAAATCGGGCGGAGGGTCTTCATTGGGTTCTGGCTTTTCCGGGCCGCCGCCGCCATACAGGACAAAGGCCCGGATCATGCCGATCTTGCCCGCCTTGCCCGATCGCAAAAATTCCATGCCCGAAATATTATGCGGCGAAATCCGGCGATGGGTGCCCACCTGCACCACCCGGTTGGCCTCTCGGGTTGCCTGGACCATGGCCCGGCCTTCGCGGATGGTATGACTGATCGGCTTTTCCACATACACATGGGCGCCGGCCCGGCAAGCATCGATCGTCATCAGCGGATGCCAATGATCCGGCGTCGCCACGATCGCAATTTCCGGCTTTTCCTTTTCCAAAAGTTCCCGATAGTCCTTATAAAGTTTGGGGCTTTGGCCGGTCTTCTGCTCCACGGTCGCCAAAGCCGCCTTCAAATGCCGACCGTCCACATCGCACAAGGCCACCACATCGGATCGTCCGGCGGCCATCGCCTCGTTCAATATGTTCATCCCCCACCAGCCACACCCCAAAAGCGCCGTCCGATAACGTTTGACCTTCTCCGCCCCCAATACCGACGGCGCATTCGTTCCTATGATCGTCGAAACAGACCCAACCACCCCCGAAACCCCAACAAAACCTGCCGCCCCCGCCGACGCCTTCAAAAACTGCCGCCGATCAAGCTGGATGCGTTTCTTCCTCATCGGTTCACCCTTTGCAAAAACTTTCCTGGCCCAACCACACCACTCCACGCAAAACCATGAAGACAACCCGGAGGATATATGCCACAACACCATCAACCCGTGGGCTATACCCCTCTCGGCCTCCCATTATGTCCACCCAGCACTTCGTTGAAAACCCCTTTGCCGATCCCGTGGCCCCACTTTAGAAGGAGTTTCATATCCACCTTGAGAAGGCCCCTTGTCCCTTCCGTTCGGAAAGAGTAAATTTGGAGGTGGATTTTCACCAGAGGCGAAGAGTCCCTCCCTACCATGTGGGAAAAAGAAAAAAGAGGAATGTTTCTCCCCCTAAAAAAGGGGCTTGTTCCCCTATCGACAGGAATGTATTGATGGGGGAATGTCAGACTTATTTGGGGGGAAATAGCAACCTGTTTAAGGGGTAATGGCCTCTAAGGCGAAATCTTTTGAAGAGTAGCGAAACTCTTCTGGGAGAAAAGAGATACGGAAACCCCAGATACTTGACCGATGATTCAGGTTGTTAAAGAAGCAAACGGTCTTCTGTAGAGAAGATATTGGGCGGCGTAGCTCAGTTGGTTAGAGCAGCGGAATCATAATCCGCGTGTCCGGGGTTCGAGTCCCTGCGCCGCTACTTGGCGGGAAGTGGGCAAGCAGTCTCCAGCAATCTCCTCTCCTGCCAGACGAAGAGGTTGCCACAAGATTCCTATTTTGTTTGGCAGCATTTCCGCTCGACGTTCGCGATTTTTTAGAAGCTCTGACCAAAACCT
>JAKPGL010000002.1 GCA_029550925.1 Planctomycetota bacterium | reverse complement strand
CCGCCCGCTAAACAGCGGGCGTTACATCGCCGCCGGCTTGACAGCCGACGTTACGGCTAACAGATGGTGTTACACAAAATGGATTGCATGGGGGTATCCTGTTTTTTCCAATTCCGCTTCTCGTCCGTCCTCGAGTTGTTGGCGAAGTTGGCGGATTTCCGGCAGGGCTTTCTTAAAGGCGGCATATACATCCGGGTCAAAATGGCTGCCCACGTTCTTTTCCATGATTTGGAGGGCCTCTTGTTCCGTACACGGCGCCTTATAGGGGCGGTGCGACAGCAGGGCGTCAAACACGTCGGCCGCCGCCGTAATCCGCGACTCCAAGGGAATTTCCTCTCGTTCCAAACCTAGGGGGTATCCTGAACCGTCCCATTTTTCGTGGTGCGTCAGCGCAATCGTGGCCGCCATATCCATCAACGGGTCCGACTGGTTCAGCAGGGCCAGATTCAGATCGCTCCAGGCGGCCCAAGGCAACATGTTCTCCGGCGATTCTCGGAGCATCCGTTCGCCGAAAACGCAATGGCGTTGCATGACCGCCCATTCGCCGGGGGTCAATGGGCCGGGCTTGAAAAGGATTCGGTCCGGGATGGCGATCTTGCCGATGTCGTGCAACGGAGCGGCCAGGGTAAGATTTTCCAGATAATCGCGGGGTACTCCGAGGGTCTTTCCGATGGCGTAGCTGATGGCCCCGACGCGCACCACATGGTTGCCGGTCTCCGAGTCCCGATGTTCGGCCACCCGACCCAGGCGGTAGATGATCCGCAATTGGGCGCGTTTCAGTTCCAAGCCTTGCTGGGTTACCTGTTCGACCAAATGCTGGTTTTGACGTTTGAGTTGATCCAGTTGCGATTTGAGCCGAAGCACGTTCTCCAACCGAGCGGCCAATTGATTGCCGTCGATCGGTTTGGTGAGCAGGTCCACCGCCCCGAGTCGCAGGGCGTCCACTTTGAGCCCTGGTTCCTGCAATCCGGTAAGCACAACGACCGGCAAATCGCGGGTTTTTTCATGGGACTGGATTCGGCTGATCAGTTCCAGCCCCGTCATGCCCGGCATCTTGATGTCAGTAACTACGGCGTCGCACGGCTGCTGCAAAAGATGCTGCCAGGCGTCTTCCGGCCGGTCCATATAGACCATCTCCCATTGGTCCCGGAAGTTGCGCAAGGTGCGGCGGAGTGCGTCCAGGACGTTCGGCTCGTCATCCACAAAGAGAATACGTCTTTTGTCATGGGTTTTCATGCGAAGCACTCCCCTCGGCAAGCTGGATCGGCAGGCGCACAATAAATGTGGTTCCCCGGCCGACTTCGGATTGGAAGGTAATTTCCCCCTTGTGTTTCTCTACGATAATGGAACGGGCGATGGCCAAGCCCTGGCCCGTTCCTTTGCCAACCGGTTTCGTGGTAAAAGTAGTTCCAAGTCTACTGAACGGATAATATTTATTTATAACTCCTTGATATATAAGAACTTAGAAAAAGGCTCTCCTCTTCGATCCGAAAACCTCCCGGAGAAAATTTCCAAAGGGTTTTTTCTCTGAAAACTCACCAACTCCGAGGAACTCAGGGGACGAAAGGGCCTCTAAAATAACTCTTTAGGGGTGTAGCGAATACCACTTAATCTGCCATAACTTAAAATTATTTACCATGTTAGGGCAAACTTTTTCTGTCCCCCTATAGCCCGAACCAAAACCAGGAATTCCGAACTCCTCCAGGGCTTGGCCAACTCCACCACCGAGGGTCCATTTCTTTATTGCCCCCCCCAAAGGGCGAGAATGACAAAGTGGTATAAGTCCTTGAAAAATAATAAGTTATAACTATTTTCCTTGGACAAACCGACTTGGAACTACTGG
>JAKPGL010000207.1 GCA_029550925.1 Planctomycetota bacterium | reverse complement strand
AACGGCCCGGTCAATCAAAGCGGCGGGCCGGACAACTTGGTCAAAGTCGGCGCCGGCACGCTGATCCTGGCCGGTACAGGCAGTTTCACTGGGCTGACCCGTGTCAAAGCTGGCACCTTGCAACTGGAAAACTCCGCGGCGTTGCAGATGAGCACTCTGGAAATGAACCCCGCTTATACCGGAAGCATTGTGTTCGGCACGCCAGCGGCTTTTACGCTGGGGGGCCTTACCGGCTCGGCCAACCTGGACATGCAAGGCAAGACGCTTAGCATCGGCAATAATAACACGGATACCACGTATTCCGGCGTGCTTTCCAACGGTAGCCTGACCAAGGTCGGCACCGGCACCCTCACCCTTACCGTCGATAGCACTTATACCGGTCCGACGGTAGTAAGCGGCGGCCGACTGACCCTGGCCCGTCCGGCGGGCGACCGGGCCCAAAGCACCATCCAAAGCACCTCGATTACTATCAATGCTGGGGCGGAGCTGCGACTGGCCAGCAGTTGCCAGTTCGGCTGGAATAGCCCCAGCAACGGAACTACCTTCACCCTCAACGGCGGCACGCTGAGCACCGCGGATAATACACATAACTACATCCCTAACCTCATCCTCCAAAACGGCGGTACGTTGAGCATGGGCGCCGGCAGTTGGACGGACACCTGGCAGGTCTTCGATCTGCGATCTATCACCTCCCTGGCTTCGGCCGCTACGAACCTCATTACCAGCACCGGCGGCTATATGGCCAATCGGGGGGCGGTTACCATTGATGTGGCCGACGGAAGTGCCGATCCCGATCTGCGCATTAGTGCGACCTTCAGCAATGGCACCGCCGGCATCACCAGCATCAACAAACTGGGCGCTGGCACCTTGGAACTGACCGTTGCCAATGTTTATACCGGAGCGACCACCATCGGCAGCACCACGGCCACCGGCGGCGTGCTGCGGATCACCCACGGACAGGCCCTCGGCACGACCGATGCCGGCACCACCGTGCTGAGCGGCCAGTTGCAACTAGCCGGCAACATCACCGTCAGCGGCGAAGCCCTCACCCTGAACCATTCGGCCGGAACCGCCGGGGCCACTTTGCTCCGGAACATTAGCGGCAATAACACCTGGGCAGGCCCTGTCAGTGTGGCTTTGCATAGTAAGGTCCAGGTAGATGCCGGGACCTCGCTTACCATTAGCGGCAATATCAGCGGCGTCCGGCTGGACAAATCGGGACCTGGCACTCTCATCCTCAGCGGCGATAACTCCGGCACCACAATGTATATGGATGTTTTGGATGGTGTGGTGTTGCTGCGGAGCGACAAATCGCCTATCGGCAGTTACTTCCATATCCAGACGCCCGGGACCGTGCATTTTGAAAACAACATCACCACGCCCGCCGGCAAAATCCTGTATCTATCGAACCAGACCACCGAATCCAATCCCCAGGTCCGGAGCCTCAGCGGTCATAACACCTGGGGCGGCAACGTGGTCCTGCACGTATCTGCCGATAACGATGCCTCCCGCACCAAATACATCGGCGTCGATGCGGGCAGTATCTTCACTGTTCTGGGAACCGTCTCGGAAAGCACCGGTGGAGTAACCGGCTATCGGAACCTGGCCAAAGTCGGCGCCGGCACCCTGGAGCTAAAAGGCGTCGGCACTTATACGGGCGAAACCCGCATTATAGCCGGCACACTTCTGGCCAATAACACCTCCGGATCGGCCACCGGCAGCGGCCTGGTGCGGGTCATCGGCGGCCTGTTGGGCGGCAACGGCACGATCGGCGGACCGGTGCAGGTGGAATCCGGCGGCACCATCTCCGCCGGCGCCTCCCCAGGTAAACTTACTCTCCAGAACAACCTCACCCTTCAGACCGGCGGCACGATGCTGGTCGAACTGGCCGGCTACACCCAAGGCGGCACTCAAGCTCTGCCTGGCCAATGGAACACCAACGGCTACGACTGGCTGAGCGTGGGCGGATCGGCCGTGCTTCAGCAAAATAGCATCCTCCGGGTTGCCCTTTTGGCCGGCTTTGAACCTCAGCCAGGCGATATCTTCTATGTGCTTACCGCCGGCGGCGGGATCAGCGATCTAGGCATTCAACTCATGCCCGAAGGACTCCGGCCTGCTCAGTACTGGACCTACGGGATCCAGCCTTGGCAGGGCGGCGGCGACGTGCTGTTCCTGACCTTCCAGGTCCCCGAACCGGCTACAGTGCTGCTCTTGGCGTTGGGCCTACTGGGGCTTCTGGTGAGCCGATGGATGTTGACAAAACGAGTTTCCCGGTGAGGGTGGAGGAAGTATTGGGGTTTCCTCGTTCTGGAATCTGGGGGGCGGGCCGTCTGAAAGACGACCGACAACCCGGTCGGTGCTAGGACATAGGAACGGGGCAACCAAGAACGCTCCGACAGCTTGCTTTTGATAAGGCAGCGTCGTTGGCCTTTCGCTCCCTTGCCGCCGAACTGCCAACCCCCTCTGGAGATGTCATTCCGGCATAAATAGAGGAATCCAGGCTTCCACACCCCGGCCTTGTATGGAACGTTGTGGGTCAGACGTTAAGTTGTTAGTCCCTGGCAAGCAAGCCCTTCGAACAGACTGGGGTTACCATACAGGATACTCTTTATGCTCTTCCAGAAGGGGGGAAGCGATTTACTCCAAACGGCTGAAGTGTTACGAGATATTTTTTCTCGAACTCCCTTTGGATAGCTATTAAAGTTTCCCTTTTTCCTTCTTTCGGAGGCTTGACATCCTTGGAAAAAGCATTAAACAATAGAGGGACTTGCTTTCTGGGACGTGTCGGCGCCGGCCAGATCGGGCGGAGTTTGTCCCAGAAACTGTTAGGACAAGGAAGTTTTTTCTTTTGCAAAGGACCTTCTCGATGAAATGTCCTTTTTGTCATCAAGATAACGATCGGGTGATTGATTCGCGGGCCAGCGAAGACGGAGAGGCGATTCGCCGGCGTCGGGAATGCCTGGGGTGCCTTCGGCGATTTACTACCTACGAACGGGTAGAAGGCGGCTTGAAGGTGATCAAAAAAGACGGCGCCCGAGAACCCTTCGATCGGATGAAGATCAAACGCGGCCTGGAAAAGGCGTGCTGGAAGCGGCCGGTCAGCGATTCCCAACTGGAAGCCATCGTCTCGGCGGTCCAAGAACACATAGAAAACAACTACGATGTCGAAGTGGAAAGTCGGGTGATCGGCGAACTGGTGATGGACCATCTTCGCCAGTTGGACCAAGTGGCCTATGTGCGGTTTGCCAGCGTGTATCGGCAGTTCCAGGACGTGCGGGATTTCGTGAAGGAACTTCGGCCTATGCTGGCCGAGGCGTCCTCCTCCGGTCGATAACACGATACTTCCACGAAAAGAAAACATCGGGAACACGGCCGAGTCGAAGGGCAGGCGGCTGTTTGCCTAGCGTAGGGCTATTGGGTCATTCCCTCGCCCGCGGGAATTCAGAAATGTTCTTTCTGTAACATTTCAGCCGAACACAAAGGAGGCTTATTTTAGGGGCGGAATTTGCCAGGAATTGTCATTCCCGCCAAAGCGGGAATCCAGGCTTCTTGTAGCCGCTACTTGGGAGGAATAACAAAGTAGCCGCCTCATAGGACGCTGGATTCCCGCTTTCGCGGAAACAAGCCTGGACTGCTGCTTGCGCAGGAATGACAAGGTACTGCATTCGGCTGAAATGTTACTTTTTTTCTCTGCGCGGTTTCAATGGGGGCGCGGGAAAAGGAGAATTGCTTGTTCCCCGACGGTTGAAGTGGTCTTGGAGTTTTCTTGGCGCTGGGGGAGGAAGGAATGGACTATACATTTGAACAAATTGCCAAGATGATCGATCATAGCCTGCTTCGGCCTACCTTGACCGTGCAGGAACTGGAGCAAGGGATTCGATTGGCCCGTCGCTACGAGGTGGCCAGCGTCTGTATTTTGCCCTATTATGTCTCCGCGGCGGCCGAACGCCTGGCGGATTCCGGCGTACTGACGACCACGACCGTGGGTTTCCCCCACGGCGGGCATACCACCGCCGTCAAACTCGCCGAGGCTCGTCAAGCACTCGACGACGGCGCCGTCGAACTCGACATGGTGGTCAATCTGAGCAAGGTCCTCAGCGAAGATTGGACCTATGTGGCCGACGAAATCCGCGCTCTCGTCGAGTTGGTCCATAGCCGAAACGCCCGCCTGAAGGTAATCTTTGAAAACTGCTATCTCCAGCAGGAACACAAGATTCGGCTTTGTGAGATTTGTGGACGCTTGGAAGTTGACTGGGTCAAGACATCGACCGGCTACGGCCCCGGCGGGGCCACCCTGGAGGACCTTCGACTCATGCGTCGGTATGCTCCGGCGCATGTCCAGATCAAAGCGGCCGGCGGCGTCCGGGACCTCGACGCCCTCCTGGCTGTCCGAGCCGTCGGCGCAACCCGCGTCGGCGCCACCCGTACGGCCGACATCCTCGACGAATGCCGACGACGACTGGGCCTCCCTCCTCTTGGCGATTAGGATACCACGTTGCAACCCAGTCTGTCCGACTGGGTTGGTTCCCAGAGGACGAACAACACCGGCTGACAAACGGCGCTACAGACAAAGATACTTTTCCAAAATCCCCCACAGAGGACGTCCCCGGAGGGTCTGTATTCCATCGCTGGGCTTTTTGTGTCCCAGGGGGGCTGCCCCGGAGGATTTTCGCTCCACGAGAGGTTGTCTAGCCGGCGAGGTTTATTCGGAGTTAGCAGCCGCCGGTGCTTTTTCTACCGGAGCGGGTTCCGGAGGTTTTGCCGACGGCGACTCAGAAGGTTTCTCCGAGGGCGGCGGGGCTTTTTCCACGGGCGGTTTAGGGAGTTGCGATTCCAGAGCGGCAAGTTTCTTTTCCAATTCCGCCCGTTGGGCTTCTTTGGCGGCCAATTGCTGCTGGGCGTCGGCCAGTTGTTTTTCTCGTTCGGCCAATTTCTGCTGGAGTTCTGTATTTTTCTGGGTCAATTGGGTTTGCAAGTTTTGTTTGTCGGTTTCCGCCTGTTGGCGAGCGGACTGGGCCTGGGCCAGTTGAGTTTGCAGGTCGGCCTTTTGTTTTTCGAGGTCGGTTTTTTGTTTTTCTAGCTCGGTTTTCTGTTTTTCCAAGAGGGATTTCTCCGCCTGTAGGGCGTTGATTTCTTGGGAGAGTTTTTGGATTTTCTGTTGGAGGGCTTTTTCGGCGGCCAGCCGGGCGGACGCTTCTCGGGCGGCGAACTCCGCCTCTGCCTTCCGAAAAACGATCCACTCCGGCGCCGGCATCCGACCGGCAAGCATCTCATACAACACCGGCAACAATGCATCGACCGGTGCGGTATAGGTTTCGGTCCGACCCGCACGGGCGATGTTGATTCCCAAGGCCCGCCCCGAAAGATCGACCAGCGGCCCTCCACAATCTACCGGCCGTAACGCCGTATCATGTTGCAACACCATGGGAAAATCTTCCCGCCGACCGCTCAACCCGGTACCAGAGGCGTTTTGCATCCGCTGTTTCTCCTGCCCCGGCATCTGGACCACTGCCAAGACGACAGAAACCTCCTTCTTTTGGCCATCCCGGACTACCAGCAGTTTCACTTTCTGGCCGGGCCGCAAACTCTTAGTCAATTCCACCAATTGGTTCCGATCTTTGATCGCTCGATCGTTCAGGTGCGTGATCACGTCATTGGCTTGTAGGCCCGCTTGTTCCGCGGGGCTTTTGGGCAACACTTGGCGGATCACAGGACCTTGGGGGCCGTCTTCCAGCAACACGCCCAGCATCCCTCGCGGCGGCGGGATCGGGCGCCGGGGCACACTGATTACTCCGACGGCCAAAGGCTCCTCCTGCGGACCAACGGCGGCCACCCATTGGCCCACGGCCGGGTCGCCCCGATCGCTCCACGGTATCTTGGGCAGCCCCTCGGCGGGTACTTTCAATAGGGCCAAATCGAACGCTTCCGCCTGCCCCACCTTTTGGGCTTCCATTTCTCGACCGTCCTGCAAGAGGCAGGTGATCTTGCCTTTCAGTTCCGAGGCCTTGGTAACGATCCAGCCGTCCGGGCCGATGATCGTCCCCAGAACGGCGTCTTTACCGTCGCACCGAATCCGCACCACACACCGAGCGACCTCGGCCGCCAACGGACGAAACGCCGCCCGGATTTCCGGCGCATCTCGGCTCGGAAGGACCGCTTCCCACTCTTCGCCTCGGAGGAGACGGTCCCAATGGGCGGTAAACAAATCAACAGGCACATGAAAATTCATGTTCATGGCGCCGCCGATTCGGCTATGGATGCCGATCACCTTGCCCGCCAGGTCCAGAAGCGGCCCGCCGGAGTCGCCCGCCACCAAGGCACAATCGGTCTGCAAGAGGGTTTCGCCGATCTGCACAATCCGGCCTGCCCGCACGACCGGCGGACGCCCTGTCATGTATCCGAGGGGATGGCCCAGGGCAATGCACCAATCGCCCGGTTTCAGATCGGCGGATCGGCCTCGTTCCAGAAACGGCCATTTGCCCGGTTCGGTGATCTTCACCAGGCCCGCATCGCCGCTCCGAAATACGCCTAATGTCTTCGCCTTGACCGTTCGACCGTCGTGCAGAATGACCACCGCTTCCTGATTCGCACGCCCGCTCACATGCCCGGCGGTCATCACCAGGCCGTCTTCCCCGACGATCACCCCGCTGCCTTGTTCGTTGCCAATGCGGATTCCTACCACCGACGGCAACGCCTTGGCAACCACCTGCTTGACCTGGGCCTCCAGGGCCTGAAGGTCCTGCGGACTCTTGGGAACTGGGGGCACAGACGGCCCTTCCGCCCGAACTTCCCAGCCCATCCCCCAAAATAATGCCCCCGCCACAACCATCGCTAAAAAGAATCGAAAACCACGGCCTGACAATCTCATGTCTGTTTTCCTCCCGTCGCCAGTCAGGTTTTACCAGTACTTCCTTGGACTTGAAAGCCCCGCAAAAAGCCGGGCTTTCTCCTTCCCCGCCTGGATACTATCCAAGGAGTAGTCAACCCCGATTCTTTCCAGTATGCTTACTCCAGAGCACAAACACAAGACCTTAGCCGCCCTACGGAAACCAAAACTGTCTCCCCGATCCATTGCCCCCTTGGGAGACAAAAATTGGGAAATGCGTAACATTTCAGCCGAATGCAAAGGAGGCTTACTTTTAGGGCGAAATTTGCCCTGTATTGTCATTCCCGCGGAAGCTCTCAATCCAGGGTTCTATGAGGCGGCTACGTTGTTATTCCTCCCAAGTAGCGGCTGCAAGAAGCCTAGATTGGGCGCTTGCGCGGCAGTGACAAGGTACTGCATTCGGCTAAATGTTACGGAAATGCCGGTAGATTTTCGGCCCCGAAGAGGCCAGGGAAATGCAACAGAAGATGGGGGACTTACCTAGCCCCCCCTAAAAGACTCGGAGGAACATGCGATGAGCAATTTCGAACAGCAACGACGGATTTCTCCGACCTGCAAGAAAATACCCCGACGAAGCCTCTTTCAGATGGCCGGGGCGGGGACGGTAGGAACAGTCCTGGCTTTGGGATGCGACTTAGGCCGATGTGAAGAACTGAGCCTCCCCAGGCCCACCGATCCCAGCCCCCCGCTCGGTCCCGGAGAACGGATCGAACTCACTCAGGCCGCCTCGACGGCCATCGTCCAGAAAACTACCCAATTGGCTGCCGAATACCTCCAACAGTATGGCGGCTGCGCCCAATGTACGTTGGCCGCCTTGCAGGATGCCCTGCCTTTTTTGCCTGCCGATCCAGGACTGTTTCGGGCCGCTAGCTGTTTGGACGGCGGCGCCACCCCAAGCCAACTCCATCAATGCGGCGGTTTTACCGCTGCCGGGCTAACCATCGGGTACCTCTGCGGTCGGACCAGAGACGAAATCTTCTTCGGCGACCGGAGCCTGGCCCGTCAATTGCTCCAAAAGGTCTTCGCCCAGTTTCAAAACCACTACGGGGGCGTATTATGTAAAGAGGTTCGAGGAAAGGTAAACGGGAATTGTCGCCTTAGTGTGTCTAGGGCCGCCCAATGGACCGCGGAAACTCTCTTGGAAGCCTTCGCTGGGTACAAGATACCCTCAGTTCCAGAACTTCCCCCCATTAAGGGGAAGGAAAAGAGATAAGTCCCGAATGGTACTTCCTGAAGGGAAGCCATGTCAGAAGCCGTCCTAGCCTCTCCAAGTTTTTTCAAACCCCTCATCTTTCCTGATTTGCCAAATCCATAAGCAATCAGCCCCCCCAGAAATGCGTTTCTAACCCCCTTTTGAGATGGAGGTTCCTCTGTTTGCCCCACTTGGCGCTAGCAATGAGCTAAGGAGCAATCTCCCTACAGGCAAAGAGGCTATAAAGAGGCTAATACTGTCTCCGCCTTCTGTCGGCTGAAGTACCATCCCACCCATTTACAGGCAAAAGTGGGGGGTTATCTTATTTGGTTATCGGGGTTAGGGTTAAGGAAGTGCCGTACTGCATTCGGTTAAAATGTCACCCAATTAATGTTCTACCTCCCGGCAGTCCGCTTTGGCCCCTCTTGCCACTTCGAGGAACCCTATTTTTGCCCCTCTTGCGAAAGAGTCGCATTTATTTAAAATAGTAAAAAACACCTTGTGTTGTGATCCAAGTGGCAATCCAGTCTGTTAGATTGGCTTGGTTCCTGGTGGCCCAACTTACCGTGTACCAGACGATGTGCCATCCAAGAGATTGCCGTTTGGCAGTTTTTTCTTAAGGCCCGGATGGCGGAATTGGCAGACGCGCAAGGTTCAGGTCCTTGTCCCCGTTAAGGGGGTGGAGGTTCGAGTCCTCTTCCGGGCA
>JAKPGL010000205.1 GCA_029550925.1 Planctomycetota bacterium | reverse complement strand
CCGGCCGGGCGACCAGGTCCGGATCGTCCGGCAAAGCGGGGGTCAGGAAGGTCAGTTTCAGTTCGACCGGCCCGGCTTCGAACCGATAGATCGTCCGGGTCGGGAGCACCTTACATTCCAACTGGCGGACATCTGGGATCGGCGGTTCTTTGGACGGCGGAGCGTCTTTGGCCTGGGGCGGCGGTTCCAGTGGTCGGCCCAGGAATCGCATCGGTTTGCCATCGACGCGGATCAGCCCGGCCAGGGCGTGCGTTGCCCCGGTCCAATGCCGGGTCCAACCCTCATAGAGCGTATCGTCGAACGACCAGACGCTAAAATACGGATCATGGACCACAAGCGGCACTGCCGGCGGCCGAAGCTGTGTGCGGGGCTTTTCCGGCGGCGGCACGGGCGGCGGCGACTCCTTCCGCACCTCATCCACAATCCCCACATCGATATACTGCCCGCCCACCGTCTGCCGACAATGCACCGCCAGCACATTCTTGCCTTTTCGCACAGCCCGGAGGAAGTTTTGGTTGAACGGCTCCAAGACATACGAGGTAGTGTAGCCCTTCCATGTGCCGACCAATCGGCCATTCAGATACACCTCGGCGTCTTCGTCGTGATGGATGAGGGCATGAGGGGCTTTCAGGTCGGGATGTTCCAGATCAAAGCTGCGGCGGAGCCAAATGTCGGTGGTCTTCCATTCCGTACGAACGACGGAACCGGGGGTAAAAGCGGTGCCGAAGCCGCCTGGGCCGGTCTTCCAACCCGAATCGTCGAAGTCCGGCTTTTCCCAGCCTGCGGGCGGCTGCTGAGTCGTATATCGCCAGGTTTGGCCTTCCTGCTGGGAGGTGGGCAGGATCGTTTTGACGATCGGCGGCGGTAGATGCAACCGGCGATGGGCTTCGCACACCACCCGCTCATCCATTTTCAAGACGGCCCGGTCGTAGGTCATCAGTCCGTTCACCTCGATTTCTACGTCGCTTGTCTGGGTATAGACGGCGGCGGACAACCCGGCGTGAACCAGCGGTTGCAGTTTTTCGATCAGGCCGAGATAGGCAATGGTCAGTTCCTCCCGGTTGCGGAAGGAGCGGTAGCCCCAGGCGCCTTTTTCTTCCCACAGATGCCCCGGCAGCGGCAGCCCCAGGCCGCCGAACTCGCCCAGGACAATGGCTCGGTTAGGTTCGGGCTGGGGCATGGCCGGGCCAGGATAGGAATGAATATCATGCACGTCGCCCACGCCCCGATCCGTCCAGCCGCTGGCGTTATTGACCAGCCTGCTCGGGTCCCACTGCTTGATCCATTGGCAAACTTGCTGGGTGTTCCACTGGCCCCAGCCTTCGTTGTAGGGAACCCACATGATAATGGAGGGATGATTATATCGGCCTCGGACCATCGCCTGGAGTTCCTTGGTAAACTGTTCGGCCGATTCGGGCGACCGCTGGATGTCAGGGTCTTTGTGGCCGATGCCCCGGTCGCCGTTGGGCATGTCCTGCCAAACCAAAAGCCCCAATCGGTCGCACCAGTAATACAGGCGTTCCGGCTCCACCTTGACGTGTTTGCGGAGCATGTTCATCCCTAGGCGTTTGAGGATCTCTAGGTCATAGCGGAGGGCTTCGTCGGTTGGGGCGGTGTAAAGACCGTCCGGCCACCAGCCCTGATCCAAAGTACCGATCTGAAACAGGAACTTTCCGTTGAGCAAAATGCGGACCAGTCCGTTTTCGTCTTTGCCGATCCGAATGCTTCGCATGCCAAAATAACTGCGCACTTGATCCACCGGCTGGCCTTGGCGAAGAAGCATTAGCTGCAAATCGTAGAGGAAGGGGCTGTCCGGGGACCAGAGCTTCGGCTGCGGGATTTTGAGCACCAGGGGTTGGCCGGCGTCGGCTTCGGCCTGGGCGACTTGTTTATCGCCGTCGAAGGCAATGGCCCGGAGCCGATCGCCCGGCTGAACGCCCACCACTTCCGCCTCGACGGTCAGGCTGCCGGCGTCCACATCCGGAGTGTTCCGCAAACCGGCAATGTAACTGGCAGGCACGTGTTCTAACCAGACGGTTTGCCAGATGCCGGTAACCGCAGTGTACCAAATGCCACCTGGCCGGAGCACCTGTTTGCCGCGGGGCTGCGTGCCGGTATTCGTAGGGTCCCAGACGGCCAGCACCAGCTCCTGAGGGCCTTGTTTGGCGAGGGCGTCGGTAATATCGAAGCTGAAGGCGTCGTAGCCGCCCCGATGGGTGCCTAGAAGTTTTCCGTTCAGCCAAACACTGGCTTCCCAATCGACGGCCCCGAAATGCAGCAGCACCCGGCCGCCAGTCCAATTCTGGGGCAGATCAAAGGCGCGACGGTACCAGAGTCGGTTGTCCGGCCCGACCGGTTTTCCCACTCCCGATAGGGCCGACTCGGCGCAAAACGGGACCAGGATTTTGCCATCCCATTGGGCGGGCCGATCTTCTTGTTTGGGCCGAATGGCGTACTCCCAAAGACCATTGAGGTTTTGCCAGGTGGGCCGAACCATGGTGGGCCGGGGATATTCGGGCCAGACGTTGTCGGGCCGGACCTGGGCGGCCCAGCGGGTCATGATCCGGCCGGAGACCGGCTTCCATTCTGGAGTAGAAGCCGGGGACGGCGCCGACTCGGCCCCCACCGAACTGGCCCAATCTCCCAGGCCAATCATCGCCCCGAGCAACACGAGCAGCAATCGCCCCAACGATTTCCCCTCCTTTCCCATCGGAGCAATCGAGCGGCCAAGGAACCCTATCGGAGAAAGCAGGGTTTCGGATCGGTTTTTCATGGGCTTGTTTCCTTTCGCAAAGAGGGATCATTCGATCCAGTTTTTGGGGAAACTATCTCTATGGGCTTACCTTAACCAGATTTTCCGGCGGGTCAAGAGTTTGGGCAGAAAGGTTTTGGGTCAGAGAAGGCTTTTTGTGGCAGGATTTGGGTCATTCGGTTTTTGGGCGCGCTTGCCGTCTCGGATTGCCCGCCGGTTGGGTTCTCTGGATGTAGAGAGCCGTTTTCTTGCTATACTTAATATGGAGGCAGTCCTCCAGAGTGGGGAGAATAGGATCGTGTGCCGAAATCGCCGCGTTGGGATCCTGGTCGGGATGTTCGCGCTGGCCGGGCTATGGGGTTGTGGGCAACCGTCCGGGCAGCAGCAGGTTTTGGAGCATCCGGCGGATCGGCAGGCGTTGGCCTTGACAATCGACGGTTTGGAGCACTTCGATCGGGGGGATTTTCCGCAGGCGATCGTACGTTTTTCCAGGGCCCTTGAGAAGAATCCCGATCAGGCCGCCCCCTACTTCTACCGAGCCTTGGCCTACCGCCGCCTAGAGAAATTCGAAGAAGCCCTCAAGGATTTACAGCAGTCCCTGGCCAAGGGGCTTCAGACGCCTTGGCAAACCCAAGCCTACTTAGCGGAAGGGGAATGCTTGCACCGGTTGGGCCGATGGGAAGAGGCCCTGAAGGTGTACACGGACACGATTCGCCAATGCCCGGAGCTATATCCATTGTATGAAGCCCGGGGTCGGCTTCTGCTGGAAAAGGGGCTGCCATTGGAAGCTCAGGAGGATTTTACCCAGGTCATTCAGGCGCAGCCGGAGCATACGGCGGCCTATTTACAGCGGGCATTGGCCCGGATGGAACTGGGCGAATTGGACCTGGCGTTGGAGGACGCTTCCCGGGCGATCGGCCTGACCGCCGAATCGTCCGAGGCGTTCCACATCCGGGGCCAAATCTTCTACCGGATGAACAAGCTGGATAGTGCGCTCCGGGATTTGAGCATGGCGATTCGGCTTCGGATGCGTCAAGGGGCCAGCTACAACCCGCGACTAGCCGATTCCTATTACCAACGGGGCCTGGTCTATCAAGCGGCCGGCGAAGCGAGCCGGGCAGCGGCCGATTTTCGAGCGGCGGTGGAGTGCAATCCTGAACATGTGGAGGCGTTGGCCGCTCAGGCGGCCCTCCAGCAATACCCTCAAACCTCGCCGTCCGCTGCTGGGCAATCCTCCCCGGTCGGGACGCCGGGAACGGAAACGGAAAAACCTTCGACGGCGTCCCCCCCATCGGCCGCTCCTTCCTTGGAAACAGAATTGCCTTCCCTGCCGGAAAAGGGGGACCCCGGCTTAAACAAAATCCTCGTCCAGGTTACCGAACAGATTCGGTTGGCGCCGAACGATCCCCGCCTTCGGAATAGCCGAGGACTGCTCTATTTCCAAATCGGCATGTTCGCGGAAGCAGCCGCCGACTTTACCGAAGCCCTCCGGCTCAAACCGGAGTATCCCGAGGCCCGTAGCAACCGGGCTGTGGCGTTGGAAAAGCAAGGTCGGCTGGAGGAAGCCCTGGCCGATTGGACAGAAATCCTGCGGCGGAATCCTCAATCGGCCCAGGCCCGGTATCATCGGGGGCGTTTGTATGCGGCTCAGGGAAAATCTGAGGAAGCATTGGCCGATTTGGTCGAGGCATGTCGGTTGCAACCCCAGTGGGTCTTGCCCCATTGCCAGCGGGGAGCTGCCCTGGCTCAGCTTGAGCGATTCGACGACGCCTTGGCCGCCTACACCGAAGCGATCCGGCTAAGCCCCCACACCGCTCAGGCGTATCGAGGCCGGGGGAATGTGTATCTGCGGACCAAAAAACTGTCGGAGGCGATCGCCGACTTTACCGAGGCGATCCGCCTGGAGCCGCAAAATCCGGAACATTACCGCGCCCGCGCCGCCGCCTACCAAGCCCAAGGCGATTACATCCGGGCCGGCGCCGATCTGGCCGAGGCCAAACGCCTCCAGTCCGAATCGCCCCCCGCCGCCAATCCCCCCTTGCCGCCGGAAAAAGAACCTTCTGCTCCGAAGAACCCTTCTTCTGCATGAAAGGGGCCATTATTCTTTTCTACACCGCCAGACGGCGCGGCGCGGAGGGGGCCCGCTGCCTAGGACTGCCCAGAAGAAGCTGTTTTCCCCAACCAAGCGACAGATCACCTATTGACCCCCGCACCGGGGAACCCAAGGCGGTCCATAGTTGGGCGTCGGCGGACGGTAGTGGCTCAGGTCGATCGAACGGAACCAGGCGATCGTCTGCTCAAGACCTTCGCGCAAAGGCGTTTTTGGGCTCCAACCAAGCCGAGTGCGGGCCAGGGTGATGTCCGGCTTCCGCTGCACCGGATCGTCCGGCGGCAACGGTCCATAGACGAGCGTCGATTGGGCGCCGGTCAGTTCGATGACGAGTTCGGCCAATTCTCGGACAGAGATTTCCTCTGGATTGCCCAGGTTGACCGGGCCGACGAAATCGTCCGGTCCTTCCATCATGCGGATCAGCCCTTCGACCATGTCGTCCCGGTAGCAGAAGGAGCGGGTCTGGCGGCCGTCGCCGAAGATGGTGATCGGTTCGCCGCGGAGGGCCTGGCGGATGAAATTCGAGACCACCCGACCGTCGAACGGATGCATCCGAGGACCGTAGGTGTTGAAGATGCGAACGATCCTTATGTTCAGGCCGTGCATCCGGTGATAATCCATAAACAGGGTTTCGGCGGCGCGTTTGCCTTCATCGTAACAGGCCCGGGGGCCGATGGGGTTGACGGCGCCGCGGTAAGTTTCCGGCTGGGGATGGACTTCCGGATCGCCGTACACTTCGCTGGTGGAGGCTTGCAAGACCTTGGCCCGGCACCGCTTGGCCATGCCTAACACATGGATGGCCCCCAACACCGAGGTCTTCATCGTTTTGATGGGATTATATTGGTAATGGCCGGGAGCGGCGGGGCAGGCCAAGTTGTAAATCTGATCCACCTCCAAAAAAATGGGCAAGGTGATGTCATGGCGGATCAGTTCGAAATTGGGCCGACTCAGCAGGTGTTCCACATTGGACTTTTGACTGGTGAAGAAGTTGTCCAGACAGATGACATCGTGGCCCTCGGCGACCAGCCGTTCGCACAGATGGGAGCCTAAAAACCCGGCCCCTCCGGTAACCAAAATCCGTTTGCGAGAACTCATCGAACACCTCTGAAAAAGCACCTCCCTTTGACTCCCACAATCCTCTGGGGGCGTCTTTGCGGAAAAAGAGTCGCCCGTCAAACAATTCTAGCATACCTGGCCCAAGCTTGGGGAGGATAGGAAACGGACGAGGGGCTGCCTTTTGAACCTAGGCTGTAGGCGCCTTGATCGGCAAAGGGGAAAGGATTGGCGGGCTACTTGGAGCGGAGCTTTTCCAGCTCGAAGGTGAAAGGGCCGCAGCCGGGCTCGACCGTTACCTCAAACGGCGTTGTCTCTGCCCGGGTGTATTTTTCGGGGATGAGCGACTCCCGGCCCAGATAAGTTTTATGGACCTGGAAAATGACTTTATATTTGCCGACAATGGCGCCGTCGCCGGGGCTGACGGTGGTCAACTGGAAGGAGCCGTCCTTGGAATTAATATCTCCAAAGGCGGCCTTTCGGAACACCCCTGGCGCAAGCTGGTTAGCCTGCGCCCCGATGTCAACCGGTTCAAAAAATACCGTAGCCACTTCGCCCTGGGGAATGGTTCCATCCGTAAACTTCACCGTTCCGCGAACCGGTACCATGTTGACCGAAGGCTGGCGTGAACAGCCGCCTCCTAGCAAGAAGGCGATTCCCCCAACGACGGCAAAAGATAAAAGCATCCGTTGAAATGTCATAGGCGCCATCCTTTTCTTCTAAAGCCGGGAACCCAATAGCCCCAGAACAGCCGAGGAATAACTGGAGTTTTGCAAAATGGGCTTGTTCAGGTGTTCGTACACTGAACAGGACCCTCAAAAATCCCGTGATTTTTGAGGGTCGGTAGTGTACAAGATCGGTGGAAATCCCAAATTTGCAAAACTCCAGGAATAAGTTAGGGAAATACTTTGGAGGCGTCCAGCGGTAGGCCGTCCATGCTGCAAATCAGCCGGTCCCAGATGCTCAAACTGCTGCCGGCTGAGGTCTCGATCCAGTTGCTGATGAAATGAACGCTGCCGTCGCAAAACGCGGTATAGACGCCGCCGATATGCTGGCTGCGGGTGGTGGCCTGCCAGGAACCTTGGTTCATGCAGCATCCCATCCGTTCCTGCAGGAGCACCGCTTCGCCGGGATCCGTGGTTCGGAGATAATTACATGATTTAATATCGTCGGAATTGATGGAGGGGGCGTTCGGGCCGTTCGCGTCGCCGTAGGACCCGAAGGCGTACAAGGAACTTGCCCCGGCGTTGCCCATCGCCCAGGTACCCCGGGAATCATACTGATTCACCCCCGCCCGCAGCTCGGCCAACATAAGGGTATTGCTCAAGCCGTCCCGGATTTTGGCGGCCGGCTGGGAACAATTGGGGCCCATCACTCCCCGGAAAAGAGGCGCATTGGTGCTCCAACCGGGCGAGTCTGGCCCACAAATAGGATCCGGCCGACTACTCCACCAACTTGGGCCTAACATGTAACCTCGGCCTGCGTTGGCGCCGTAATTGCCTCGCGCCCAGTTATCGCCTTCGTTGCGGCCCGGCGTACCGGCAAATTTGATTCGGTTATTCCCGGCGTCCGAGGGGCATTTCAGGATGGGGATATCCATTCCCCGGGCATAGCGATTCGCTGCGTCGGAAATCGGCGCCGCCAGATTGAACGAATTATAAAGCCCCTGTTGTTCCAAAAACGGCAGGATCATGATGATCCAATTGGGGCGGAAACGGTCCGTCACAGCGGGTTCCTCGCCCGGATCGAATTGGACGCTGGGAGGATAGCCGCCGTGTTGGGCTTCGTAGTTGATCACCGCCAGGGCGATCTGTTTGAGATTATTGGCGCATTGGGCGCGCCGGCCGGATTCCCTGGCCTGCTGGACGGCCGGCAAGAGCAGGGCGATCAAAATGCCAATAATGGTAATCACGACCAAAAGTTCGACTAACGTGAACCCCGAAAGCCGATCCGCTGCCGCCGAGCAATTCGCCAGACACCGGCCCCTCCCAGAAGGGCCTTTTCCGCTCTCTTGCGGTTTCCCCCATGTGCATCCCATAGCGCACACCTCCTTTGGAAAGATGGCATGGAATCTCCGACACAAGAATCCATGACTATTTTTGGGATGGACGCCTATCTATGTTTTGATGCCGTTTTGAGGGTTCAGGCTTTCGAAGCGTTTTCTACGGCGCGGACGGCTTCAAATCGGCCAAAGACCATTCGACCGGCGCTGGTTTGCAGGACGCTGGTTACCGTCAGACTGATCCATTGGCCGACGTGCTCCCGGCCGTTTTCCACCACGACCATCGTGCCGTCGTCCAAGTAGCCGACGCCTTGGCCAGGCTCTTCGCCCGCCTTGATCAGGCGAACTTCCACCCGCTCGCCAGGCAAAAACAGCGGTTTCATCGCATTGGCCAGGTCGTTCAAATTGACCACCGACACCCCGTGCAAGCGGGCCACCTTGTTGAGATTGTAGTCGTTGGTCATCAGTTTGCCGCGCAGGTGCTTGGCCAGGGCCACCAGTTTTAAATCCACCGATTCGCCGGCAAACTCCGGCAACTCCCGGTCGTAGATTTCCAAATCCACCTCTGGGTTTTTCCGCAGGCGGTTGAGAATGTCCAGTCCGCGTCGGCCCCGACTCCGTTTGAGCCGGTCGGAACTATCGGCAATGGCCTGCAACTCGGTGATCACAAACCGCGGGATCACCAGTTGGGCGTCGAAAAGCTGGGTCTCCACCAGGTCAGCGATCCGGCCGTCGATAATCACGCTGGTATCCAAAATGTACGGCCGGGCTCCTTTGATCTCCTTGGAAAACTCCACATACGGGATGATAAACCGGAAGTCATTTTTGGTCTGCAAAAGCAAACTGATGCAGGTATAACACAACACGGCGGCAATGATCAACTGGACGGCCGCCCGAACTTTCATCGCATACGTCTCGTCCCTCGGATTGACCGCCGCAAAAAGGGGACTTAAGGCCAAGCCCAATATATACGCTAAAAACAACCCCACAATCAGCCCAAAATACACCGCCGAAATCGTGTCCAGCGGTTTGCGGGGAATGGCCATATCCACGCCGATCACCGCCAGCGACAGGATCAAGACCCCGCCCAAAATGGTCCACCCCATCCAGACCGAATCCGGCGGCACCACCCCGGACCACAAAATAATAAACACCCCCAGCCCGATGGCCACCATAATAAAACCAAGGCGTAATATGAGAAGACTCATCTGGCAATTCCTACAAAAGCCCCCTCCCGGAAATGGGGAGAGCGGAAGAATTTACCTGGTTACGAGATTTTTCCCCGAGCTTCCCCCGGTAGAGCCACGCACACCAAGCAGCAATCCCCGACCGTAGGCGTCTCCTTACTATTTTAACCGGCTCCTCCCTTCCGTAGAAGCGCACCTTTTGAGATACGCTCAGGTTTTGGAAGAATGCGAGGATGCCGGCCCCCCTGCAGTGGGAGCTGTTCTCCGCTAAAGCATGATGCCCCTGAGCTGGGCCTAACACCCCTTGAAACAACCCAGCGGTTCACGCAGGGGCGATCCGAAACCATCTCGGCGTCGAAGACCGCGCCGTTTCCGATCTCACGCTGTTTAGAGGCTCTAACAAAACGAAGCTCCAAAAGATTCGACCTATTTCTGGAGGAAATGAGCAGGAAAGGCCGTTTTGTTAGAGCTTCTTAGTCTGGATGATCGGCTGGGCAAATGTCCGAGAAAGAGGCCCCGGTTTTTTCCTTGGAAAGAGGTTGTTTTTGTTCGAGGGCCTCGTGGATGGCCAGGGCCAGGGCCACCGGGTCGCACGGCTTGGTAAAGAAGCGGAAGACCAAGCTTTCGTTGATCGCCCGGATGGCGATTTCCGTGCTAGGAAAACCCGTGAGCAGAATCCGCACGACCTCCGGAAAGTGTTTGCTTACCCACGTCAAAAGCTCCATCCCCGAAGTCCCCGGCATCCGCTCGTCGGTAACCAGGACATCGATCGGTCGGCTTTTGAGCACTTCCATAGCCTCTTCGGCGCTGTGGGCGGTATAGAACTGAAACGGTTGATGCCGGAACGCCCGGACCAATCCGCGGAGTACGTTCGGATCGTCATCCACCAGAAGCACGGTCGCTGGCATATTAGATTTCTCCTTTGGGGCTTTCTATTGGTTTGCTGCTGGAGGCTGGAACGGGTTACTCCGGGGAGGCGGCAAACGGAAACCCGCCCCCCTCCAAAAAACAACTTCCATCGGACGTTTCCAGCGGCACTGCGAAGCCGGTCTGGGCCGAGGTCTCCAAGGTCAATGGTTCCTGGCGGGGCGGCCTTTGCTCGGGCTGGTCGGCGTGGAGCGGTTGGTACGCGGAGTGTAAGGCCAAGGGATGTAAACCGCTTGCCTCTTGGGCGGATTGCAATACAGGCAGTCGGACGATAAAGGTGGCCCCCTGGCCCGGCTTGCTTTCCACGTCGATGGCGCCGCCGTGCCCGTCAACCACAATGGACCGGGCAATGCAAAGCCCTTGGCCTCGACCTTGGCCTACCGGCCGGGTGGTAAAGAAGGGATCGAAAATTTTCGACAGGTTTTCCGGCGGGATGCCCACGCCGTTGTCGGCCACCCGCATTTCTACCCAAGGCCCGTTCTGGCGCGTGGAAACCGTAATGGTCCCTTTGGTCTTTTGGCCCTGTTTCTCTTGGGCCTCTTGAATCGCTTGGGCGGCGTTGACCACCAACTGAAGCACTACCTGATGGAGGTCGTGCACCGAGCCAGGCAGAAGCGGCAATTGGGGGGCCAAATCGGTAACCACCTCGGCCGCATATTTCCATTCATTGCGGCAGATGGTAAGCGTCGATCGAATCACTTCGTTGAGATCGACGGATTCTTTTCCGGTCTGCGCGGGCTGGACAAACTGTCTCATCGCCCGAACGATGGCCGCAATTTCTTCGACTCCCTTGGCAGACTGCTCCAAGGCTTTGGGCACTTCTTGACAAAGGAAATTCAAGTCCTCGTCGGAAGGTGGAGCGGCTGCTTCGGCGGCCTCGGCCGCTTCCTCGGATTGCCCCTCGGTTTCCAGACGCCGCCCGGAATAGGCCAATGCCTGTCGGAGTTCCTGGAAGGCATCTTGGAGGAAGTGGAGGTTATTTCGGATGTATTGGGCGGGGGTGTTGATCTCATGGGCGATGCCGGCGGCCAGACGCCCGACGGCTTCCAGTTTCTGCGATTGCATGAGGGCGGACTCCATCCGTTTGCGGTCCGTCAGATCGACCACGACGTTGGCTATCAGCAGACGCCCTTTTTCATCTCGAAATGCGGTCGTAATGACCTGTACGGGCCGATGGCCTTCCTTGGGCAGGGTCGCTTCGTACTGGACCACTTCGCCCTCACGAACGCCGCCCAGAGGACAGTGAGGACACGGTTCCTCGGCGCCGCCGAAATATTCGTAACATTTTCGTCCTGTCGGATCGCCGTAGATCCGCTGCGCCCCGGGATCCACATACAAAAGGTTCCTTTCGGCGTCCGTGATCGAGAGACTCGTTCGCGTGGCCTCCAGCACGAATTCAATCTGGCGTTTCAGTTCCCGGATACGTTGCTGGGCCTGGAGATGCTCGATGATGTGGGCCAGGTGATCGGCCACCAATTCCAAGAGGGCCTTTTCTTCTTTGAGGAACGGTCCTATATCCGCTTGGGGAAGCGGTTGGAGATAGCAGACCTCCAGGGCGCCGGCCAGTTGGCCGCCGCACCAAATCGGAGCGCCCAGCTTCCAGACTGTTTCCTGAAAGTTCTCCGTCGCAAAGACTTGATTGTCCAGAATAAGGCGGGCGCAGGCCTTCTCCGGATATTGCCAGGCCGAGGGGATCAACTGAACCGCCTTCGCCAAAGTCTCTTCCCACGGACTTTCTGTATCTTCCAGCAGTTGATAAATGCCAAACAAACAGTGAAGTTCTTTCAAGCGGAAATGAAGCTGTTCGGTTTGGCGTTGCAGCTCGGCTTCGGCGCGGCGGCGGGCGGAGATATCGCGGGCAATGGCCACGGCCCGGCAACAGGAGGTCTCGCGGATCGCCGCCACGGAAAGTTCTACGGGAATCCGGACGCCGTCTTGGCGAACCGCTTCCAGTTCCACGATTTTCCCCAAAACAGGACCTTGGCCGGTTTGGAGAAACTTCGTTATGCCTTGGGTCGCCTGCTCCCGCAGTTCCGGCGGGGCTAATAAGGCGTGAACATCTTGGCCAATCGCTTCGTCGGCCCGGTAGCCGAAGATACGTTCCGCCGCCGGGCTCCAATGGGCGACTCGGCCCTGGCCGTCCATGACAATGATCGCATCCAATGCGGCGTCGTTGATGGCCTGGAACATCCGCCAATGGGCCTGCAAATCCGCTTCGGCCTGGCGCTTTTCTTTTTCCAGCCGACCCCGGCTTAAGGCCCGCTCCAAATAGATCGGCAGGAGCGTCCGAAACAGGCCAGCCGAGTCTTTGGCCAAGAAGGTTTCCACCCCTAGCCGAATGGCTTCCATCTCGACCGCTTCCTCTTTGACGCCGGTGAGCATGATCGTCGGCGGCGGGGGGCCTAAACCGGTCAATCGCCGGAAGAACTCCAAGCCGTTTCCGTCCGGCAAATAGTAATCCACCACCAGGGCGTCATACACCGTGGTTCGGCAGACGTTCCATGCGGTCTCGGCGTCCGGCGCCGCTTCCACCACATACCCCTTCTGCTCCAGCAGGTGGACTACTAAGCGCACCTGTTCTGGGTCATCTTCGACTAGAAGGATTCTTTCCGCTACACCCGCCATTGGTATCGCCCCTTCGATCAAGAGGATACAGGTTCCGTTTCCGGTTGGGGCGTTTCGGTTTCTAGTAAATCCCGGAAACGGACAAACACACGGATCGGTCCTTGAATGCCCACGTTGACCATGTAATTCCGCAGCCGGTGCCGAACCGCCGGCGTGATCTCCTGTCCCTTCGGGCACAACAGCGTGCCGTGGATGGAGTGGATATCCTCGGCCAGGATCATCCCGTCGGCCAATTGATTGACGCGGAGTTCCCGGACGGCGTATTCTTCGCTGATTTCCAGGGCGTGTTTGAGGGCTTCGATCACCTTGGGATCATACCAGCCCTGGCGCTGCCGCATGTGGACAAAGGCCATCTCCGGCTGGAGCCCTGCCGCCAAAAGCGACGTCCAATCCAACGCCGCCTTCAAAATCCGTGCGCCCAAGGGGATGTCTTCGCCGGCCCGGAAGTCCTGCGGAAACCCTTTGCCGTTGTAGAGCTTCTCTTGATAGCCGATGATCTCAGCCGCCTCTTCCAGCCGGGGGATTTTTCGGATCAATTCATGGCCGACTTTGGGATGCTGTTGATAGATTTCCAATTCTTCCCCGCTGAGGGCCTCGCCCCGATAGACTTTGGCCAGTATTTTTTCCGGCACTGTGATGCAGCCGATCTGGGACAAAGCGGCGGCGATCTCCACCGCCCACGCATTTTGCACCTGGAGTTGTTCGCATAGCTGATGGACGACGCGTCGGACTTCGGAGGCCCGACCAAAGGCCATCGGCTTTAGCATCGACAGCACATCGACCAGGACTTTGACGGCCCCGCTCAAGGTTTGGGTCAGGAGTTGGCGTTCGGCCGTCAGCAGCCGATGTTGCTCCAGCCCCGCTTCCAAGGCGTTGGCAAAATCTTCCGGCGCACAAGGTTTGGAAAGAAAGCGGAAAATATGTCCCTGGTTGACGGCTTGGATGGCGGTCTGCTGGTCGGCGTTGCCGGTGAGCATCATGCGGACCGTCAGCGGGGCGACCTCGCGCACTTTGGCCAGCAGTTCCACGCCGTTCATGCCGGGCATCCGCATATCGGCCACAATGACCGCATAGGGGCCGCGCTCGGCGATGGCCCGCAGGGCCTCTTCGCCGCCGGAAGCCACATCAATGTTGAACCGTTTGCGCAACGTCCGCCGATAGGCGTCCAGGATATTGGGTTCGTCATCAACGCAAAGGATTTTTTCATTCATGGGGC
>JAKPGL010000182.1 GCA_029550925.1 Planctomycetota bacterium | reverse complement strand
CCTTACGCTCCGTAGTATGCGAACCCATAGGCCGCCAGCCCCCTTTCCTGCACTGCCTGCATCGCCCGTTTCATTGTGGCCCCGCTGGTGATCAGGTCGTCAATCACAATGACTATTGGGGCGGGTGGCCCCGTGTAGATGAAACGGGCGATGCAGGCAGTGCAGGAAAAGGGGCTGGCGGCCTATGGGTTCGCATACTACGGAGCGTAAGGAATTGATTGACCAGGCGATCTTATTGCTAGTGTCCGGTCTGAGCGCCGAGGCCGCAGCGAATGCTCTACAAAGCAAATTGGGGGTATCAGCGGCCCAGGCGATTGCAGCAGCGAAAGAAGCCGAGAAAAAAATTATTTTGGCCGCCAACTATGACCGCACCAAAGAGCTTGGGACGGCTATTTCCCGACTTAATGATCTATACCGAAGAGCCGTTGCGATTCAAGACACGAAAACGGCTTTACAAATCCAAAGAGAGCTTAACAAACTCCTAGACCTCTACGACCACCCGATGGCGGCGGAAATGGAACACGTGGACACGGAGAGCCTATCCCGAAGCTATCTACAAGGTTTGGGCCTAGGGGACGCCGATACGCCTTTGCCGGAGCTTTGCAGGCGGGCCGCAATGAAATTGATCGAATACGAAACCCAGAAACAAAAAGATGGATTACCACAGTCATAAACAACGAGCGGCTAAACGCGCTAGGCTGGAATCCTATCACGGACGGGACATTGCTCCTTTGCCCCCAATACACGATCCCCAACGCCGTGCTAAGGCTGGGCAGTCGTTTCGCATTTTTTGCGAAACCTATTTTCAGGAAATTTTCTCTCTCCCCTGGAGCCAAGACCATCTGAAGGTTATTGCGAAGATCGAGACTGCCGTTCGACATGGTGGACTTTTTGCAGTCGCGATGCCCCGAGGAAGCGGCAAGACGAGCCTCTGTAAAGCCGCATGTCTTTGGGCGGTACTCTATGGATATCGGGATTTTGTGGTGCTGATCGGTTCCAGCGAAGCGCACGCTTTGGGGATGTTACATGATATAAAATTGCAACTAGAGACAACGCCAATATTAGCAGAGGACTTCCCGGAAGTGATATACCCAATTCACCGATTGGAGGGGATTGCGAATCGATGTCGAGGGCAACTCTATCAAGGCAAGAGAACTCATATCGAGTGGACTGCAGACAAAATCGTGTTGCCTTCGATTCCCGGAAGCAAAGCATCAGGCGCAGTGCTGACTGTTGCTGGGATTACGGGGCAAATCCGAGGAATAACCCATCAGAAACCGAACGGGCATGTAAGTCGCCCAAGTTTGGTGATTGTCGATGATCCCCAAACAGACGAATCGGCTCGGAGTCCTTCTCAATGCGCCGTTAGAGAAAGCATCTTAGCCGGCGCCGTGTTGGGCCTAGCCGGGCCCGGCAAGAAGATCAGCGGCATCATGCCATGTACGGTCATCCGGCCCGGCGACATGGCCGACAACATTCTGAATCGGGACAAGCATCCGGAATGGAACGGCGAGCGGACCAGGCTGGTCTATAGTTTTCCGACGAACGAAAACCTCTGGCAGCGCTACGCCGAATTGCGGGCCGAGAGTTTCCGCCAAGGCAGACGGGGGGAAGAGGCAACGGAATTCTATCGGCAGAATCGCGCCGCAATGGACGAGGGGGCGGTCGTAGCTTGGCCCGAGCGCTACAACCACGACGAGCTATCGGCGGTCCAGCACGCCATGAACCTGAAGTTCCAAGACGAGCGGGCCTTCTGGGCCGAATACCAGAACGAGCCTCTGCCCGAAGCTTCGGCCAAAGAGGAAGACCTCACCGCCGACGCCGTGGCGGCCAAGCTCAACCGTCTGCGTCGGGGCGAGGTGCCGATCGGGTGCAACCGCCTGACGATGTTCATCGACGTGCAGCAGAACCTGCTGTTTTATGTGGTGGCGGCCTGGGAAGACGATTTTACAGGCTACGTGATCGACTATGGGACCTATCCCAAGCAACACCGGCCGTATTTTACGCTCCGGGACGCCCGGCCTACGCTGGCCGCCGTCACCAAAGCGGGCGGCGTAGAGGGGGCGATCTATGCCGGGCTGGAAAAACTCACGGCCGACTACCTGGGCCGCGAGTTCCACAGAGACGACGGGGCCCTCTTGCGGATCGAGCGA
>JAKPGL010000177.1 GCA_029550925.1 Planctomycetota bacterium | reverse complement strand
CCACCCCACAACCCCCAACTAAACCGAGGCATATAGGTCGTCTGGGTAGATACCACCGGAGCAGGGGCCGTTTGGCTGGGACACGGAGTCCTTAACGGCGGCAATAGCCAATCCAAGCCGCCCGCTAAACAGGAGACGGCTCCTCCCCCCAGCAGGATCAGCATCAACGTCCCCAGGACAACAGGTTTCCTCACTCGAGTTCCCAAAGAGTTCATTGCGAATTCCCTTTTGCTTTTAGGCAGACCATAGCCCCCTTTCTTTAGGGAGTTCATCTGCCGGCGGGAACGGCATCTTCCCGTTTCCCGGGCCAAAACGCCCCGCAGGGGAAACAAAATCAGCCATTCCAAAGGATGGGGGGCGACGTGGTGAACGTCCCTACTTAACCTTACTTATTTTTTACGCTGCCGAAGGGGTGAAAGGGAATTTTTTAGAAAAGACCCCCCATTAGAGGTACAGAAAAGAGCAACAAGCGTCTAGTAGATCGGTAGAAGGCCCCAGTGCCCCCCGTTTGGGCGGCGTGAGGCGATTTACGGAACTTGATACTTCGGTTTGCCCAACAGAGTATAGACCGGAGCGTAGATCGGCAAATGCCGGTAATAGACCTCCAGCATGTAGATGCACAAACAAGTTACATAAAGCCGACCGCCGTGGGGGTCAAAAGGATCCTGGGGATCGGGATTCCAACTGCCCGCCTCGGGACCTTTTTTGACCTGCGCCCGGGGAACCGCTTCTCGCATGACCTCGTTCCATGCCTTCCAGTATTTACTGGTCCGGTCCATGTGGTGGCAGACCTGAGTAGCGTAATACCAATAATAGACGTTGCGTTTGCCAGGTGAAAAGTTGATCAGATTTTCTTTTTGGGTGATCCAGTCCAGGGCTTCGATCATGCGTGGTTCGTCTTTAGGCCAACCGAGATATTGTCGGCACAGGAGGGCCTCGGCGGTCATGGCCAACGAAGGTTCGACGCCTTTCTGATAGCAATAGCGAAATCCATCGCGGGCGACCGAGCGATCCAAAAAACGTTCCACCCGGCGAAAATGGTCTGGCGGTATTTCCATGCCGGCCATCCGGGCGCTCTGCAAGGCCATGACCACCCATCCGGTTACCGAGATATCGCTGTCAACGCCGGGCTGATACCGCCAGCCGCCTTCCGGAGCTTGAGAGGCCAGGCAGTATTGCACGGCCCGTTGGGCGGGTTGTCGGAGCTTTTCATCCTTGGTCATGGCGTACAGCTCACAGACGGCGATGGTGCAGATGCCTTGGGTATAGAACGTATGATTGTGGGCGCCTTCGTGGAAGAAATTGCCCGACTCATCCTGTTGCTTGAGAAGCCAGGCCATCCCCTCTTGAACATTTTTCTTGTATTGTCCTTTTTGGTGGGTATTGCCGTCGCCTTGAAAAGCCAACAAGGCCAAGCCGGTCGCCGCTTCGGGATTGTCTTGCTGGGTCGCTCCGTCCCGATAAGGCCCTTGAAGACTCCACGAGCCGTCTTTTCGCTGCTGACGGGCCAACCAAGCCAACGCGGCATCCACCGCCTCTTGAGTAAGCCGATTCCCCCCATAAAGCCCCGCCAGAGCTTTTTTCATTCCGGCTTCCCGGCCGTGCAAGGCCAAACCAATATGATCCACTTTTTCGTCGCTCGTGGCGCTGCGTCCGTCAGGCCGAATAGCGTCCAACATACTCGGAGCGGCAAAGGGGTCTTCCACTTCGACGAGGTTATCAGGCGTGATGACCGGCTCTTCTTTGGTCTCCGCCTTTTCCACGCCCAGGGGGGTATCGAACTCCAATTGCTCGCCCAAGTGTTCGGCCCATTGCTCTCGGGGGACCAAAAGGGTCAGGGTCTTTTTCGCTAGCGGCGGCAATAGCCAAAGCCCCAAGATAATCAGTAGCGCCATATGGACCAAAAGACTCACCAGCCAGGGAGGAGCGTTTCGTACCGCAACCTCCAGGATTTCTTCAGGGTGTTCCTCTTCTTCGGGGGACCGTTGCGGAGCGGACGTGGTGGGGCGAACGCCTACGGGTTGTGCGCCCGGTTTGCCAGCCTGGACAGGTCTGGGCATGACCCCCTGAGCGGCCCTGGCTTGGGTGGCCGGGATCGGTTGCGATTGGGCAACCCTACCGGGGACGGAGGCGCCCTGGGGGAAGGAAGTCGGGATCGGTTGGGCCTGGGGATAGACGGGATGGATGGGTTGCCCCCCGATAGGGGTTACTATAGGAATTGCTTGAGGTACCGGAGTGCCCCCCGGAGGGACCACTCCAGATTGCCCTACCGGGATGGCCCTAGCTACTGGGACCGCCTGGGGAATCGGTTGCCCGCCCCCCTGAGGAGTTCCAGCCGAGACGCCTGACTGCGGAGGGGATACCGGAACTGCTTGGGGCGTTTGAGGTTGCCGCTGGTTTGGACTAGCCATGAAAGGATCGCCTCCTTCGTTCAGCTTCCCTTGCCCCCAGTGGAAAGCAACTCTTGCAGAGTAGCCTACCTGCTGGGCCTCCAGCCAGATATCCTCCCGATGGGTACGAAAAGACTCCTTTTGGATTGTATCACAGCTTGGGGTACCCTACAATGAAAATATCTCATTATTTCCACCGTATTATTTCATAAATAGGAAGAGAAAAAAGCCGCCCTGGGGAAATATATCTTGCTAATTCTGGGGGGCGTAATGCCCATTCTGATAGGGGGGCGACTTTCCAAGGAAGTGCTGGTTTGTAACGGCAGACGCCCAGAGGGATTGGCAAACCGTTTGGCTCGGTGGAAAGGTTGCTATAGGAAGCCGAGGTATTTCGACAGGAGGGTTCATTTGACCAGGCGTTTTGGGGGTGTTGGTGATTCCCGGCCAAGGAGATTTCCACAGAGCCAAACCGATTCCTAGACGGTGCTTCTTACAAGCTGGAGTTTTGCCAATTTGGGATTTCCACCGATCTTGTACACTACCGACCCTCAAAAATCACGGGATTTTTGAGGGACCTGTTCCGTGTACGAACACCTGAACAAGCCCATTTTGCAAAACTCCAGTTACAAGGAACACCTTCGTGTGGTACGTTTCCGGCGAGCCGGCGTGATGCTTTATTTTCCCGCTTACCCCAGGTCATTGAGTGGGGGGATTCCTAGTTGCCATGTGGTGTGAAAGACCTCGTTACCTTGGAACGTTTCCATAGGCGGTCGCTGAAAACATTTCCGGACAGCCCCATCATCTTGGATCGCCGAAGTTAGCAGTTCAAAAGTGGGCTTGAAGCAAGCGGCCAATCTGATATCATCGGCATCAGTACATATGTTGAGCATGTTCTGGGTGGAAGTTCCGAAACAAAACGGGCCTGTTTTTCTTGGGGGCCGGGAGTCGTTTCAGGGAGCGATTGTGCTGTGTGGCGTTATGGTTTTGGTCCTCCTATAGTGTTGGCAAAGGTTTTACGCCGTCATGGCGACAAATAGCTCCTTCTCTTTACGTCGGGGTGGCGCCTATGATTCAAGTGATTCCCGTGGAGCGTAAATCAGCGGTGCTCACACCTTCCAGTTTGGCCTGCCTGGCGCACATTCCCACAATTAACTTCACCGTGGGCTGCGCCCATGAGTGCCGTTACTGTTACGCCCGCGGCTATCTGACCCATCCTGGGGAAGGCAAGATTAAGCTATACATAAACACACTTGCAAAGTTACAAGAAGAATTGCATCGCAAGCGCCAGAAGCCCACGGTGGTTTATTTCAGTCCGTCCAGCGATCCCTTTCAGCCGGTTCCCGAGGTGCTGGACCTGGCTTATGAGGTGTTCTCGTTTCTTTTGGAGTCGGGGATCGGTGTGGCGTTTGTGACCAAGGGGTTGATCCCCGAGCGGCACCGCAAGTTGTTTGCCCTCCATGCACCTTTGGTCCGGGGGCAGATCGGGCTGATTACGATGGATTCGGCCGTTACGTCCACGTTTGAACCCTGGGCAGCGGCGCCAGAGGTTCGGCTTGCACAGACCGTCGAACTGATAGACGCCGGCGTCCAGGTTGAGGCAAGGGTTGATCCCATCCTGCCGGGCGTGACCGACGGGGAGGAGTGTTTGGAATCGCTCTGTGCGGCGTTGGCGGGCGCCGGGGTACGTAGGATAGCCGCCAGCGTTCTTTTTCTTCGTCCGGCGGTAATAGGATCGTTGCGACGGTGCGTGAAGGACCAAGAGATGGTACATCGGTTGTTGGATCGCTTTGCTCGCGCCGAACCGATGGCGATCCATGCGGAGAACAGTCGGGTGCGAGCGATTCCGACCGAAGAGCGTCTTGAGATATTCCACCGCTTGAAATCTATTGCCCATCGTTATGGTCTGGAAATGCTTGTCTGCGCCTGCAAAAACCTGGACATCTCCCGGGGCTCATGCCATATTACGGGTCGTTGGCCGACGACGCCCCAGACCAGCGCCGATCAACAGGAACTGTTCCCGCTGTAGCAGCCTTGCGGAAAGGCCGCAACATGAACCGCATCCAAAGAGAGAATCAACGGTTACTACGGAAGGCAGTGGGGGAAGATCGGCTCATAAGGTCCATTGAGGCGGTGGGAAGCCGTCAGATTCGCATTACCAGTGCGAGCTGGGATGAGTATTGGGGGCAGTGCGGCCCCTGGGCGAAAGAAGTCGAAGACTTGAAGGCCGCTTGGCGTGCTCTGATCACCGGGAGGTTTGCTCCGCCCCTGCGGAGCGACTTTGTCCGCACCTACTTTTTACTGCTCCGCCGATGTCTGGAGGGTTATGCTCATGGCCAGAATGCGCTCCCGGTGCTCAAGAAGATTGTTGGTTTTGAGACGATTCGCGTGGTTGGGGAGTGCGGCGGCTCAGCAGGGGCCGTCATCAGCGCAAGGCATCCTGTATATCTTCTGAGTAAACTGGCAAACCCCAATACGCAGGAGGACCCTAAGTATCTGCCGCTGATTTGTCCCTGCAACGATCTGGCTACAGCAGGCGATCTTTACTGGCACTACCGACGTATTCCCCTGATGCGGACCGAAGGAATCCAACTATTTGTCTATCCGCCGGCCGAGATTAGCGCTCGTCCGTCTAGCCATGCCTTGATTGGCCAGTTGTTCGCGCGCCTGACGCCGCGAAGCGATCCGAGGATTCGGCAACGAAGCCAATCCTTGTTCGATAGCATATTTGCCACCTTGGTCGCTGGCTTTGCGTCAACGCGGCTTCGCATGCTGGACATAGCGTGCGGCTCCGCGAAGATAACAATGACGTTGTGTAGAAAAGCGTACGCTGCGTATCAGAAGTCATTCGACCTGACGCTTGTTGACGTGGTTCCCGGAAACAAGGGGATTGCCAACGTTTTCTATCGGAATCCGAGAGTTTTTGGCAACGTGATCTTCCAGCAAGAGAACCTGTTTGACTGGGTGGACAAAAACGCTGAGAATCCACAGATGTATTTCGCTGGGGTTTACCCAGTGTGGGATGATCGCCAAATACCGGGCAGAAGCTAAAATTCGCCCATCTTTCGGGTTACCGCCGGGATGTCGTCCGTGCTAGCACTCGAGCGGGTTGGTACGATCCGAGCTGGGCGTCCAAAGCGACCTAACCTGGTCAATCGCTGTAAATTCCGGCCAATTCGCACATCCCCACGAAATCAACTCTGGGTAAACTCCAATTCGGGCAGGGCTTGGCAAAGGAGGGAATCTGCGTTAGAATGATGGGTTGCACAATGCAGCACACTGCACCTTCAAGGCGGCGGCAGGTAGAACCTTCGCCGTAACTCATTGGCGCAAAACGACTTGCCAGCGTAGCTTCAATTGGCAGAGCACCGCATTCGTAATGCGGGGGTTGTGGGTTCGAGTCCCACCGCTGGCTTTGGGATCGGGAACGCCCACGGAGGAAGGCTCTTGGACGAAGATGGGAAACGGTAGAGCCTTGGGAAGATGCTACCCTTTCCCTCGGGCCAGGTGGATGGCGTCTATCCGCTGGAAGTGGGTTTTCCCGGAGAGTTTGCCGCAGGAGAGAGGAGGTCGCCAGGAGGCGAAAGAGTCTTCTCCTATTTCCTAGAGGCTGTTTCCAAACCAGGAAGATTACCGAAAAAGGCCTATTTTTGACCATCTTGCCGGGGTTTGGAGACGGTTTCTCCCAAGGCGGCCGTGGATAGCGGGCTTCTAGCGCCCGCAAGTCTTTCCCCCTGTAAACGATCCTGACGGAGAAGGCGTCTATTGGCGACGCCTTAACATATAAAAGTACTGTGGAGGGAGGTTTTCGATGGCGCCCACATCGACGGCGTCGGCAGATCCAAAGCCGATGGTAGATATCAAACAAATGGTCTTGGTCGATAGCGTTTTTGGGCCTAAGGAGGTCCAGCAGATCGCCGAGGCCATTGCGACAGACCTGAATCAATATCGACTGCTTCGAGAGGCGGTCGGGGAATTGGAGCTCAAAGAGGAGCTTAGCCCTGCCGGGATGGTCCGGTTAGGAACGTGTCAATATTTGCTCGGTCGGTATCGACGGGCCGTGGAATCCTTGCAAAAAGGGGACGGCGGCGCATTGGCCCATTATTACTTAGCCAAGGCGTGGGCGGCCCTGCAAGAATACCAACATGCCTTGGATAGTTACGCGGCGGCCCAAAAGGCCGGGTATGATCCGGACTATTGCGCCCTGGGCCGGGCCGAGGTCCTCCGCCTGATGGGCAAACCCACCGAAGCCCTGGAGATTCTCGACCGACTTTCCGGCGCGATCGAACAGACGGCCGAATATCTGTATCAACGAGGCGCAACCATCGCCGCCCTAGGAGTCAATCCCGGGGAAGTAGCGGCCCTGTACGCCCGGGCGGTGGAGGCCGATCCGAATCACCCCGGGGCGCTTTTCGGGTTGGCCTTGGAAAACGACCGTCGAGGCAACGATGACGAGGCCATGGAGTGTTACAAACGTTCGGCGGCTCGGTTTCCTCCTCATCTGGGGGCCTTGTTAAACCTGGGGGTATTGTACGAGGATCATGGCCAATATGAATTGGCGGTCCAGTGTTATCAACGGATTCTGGACGCCTACCCGAATCATGAACGGGCGTGGCTTTTCCTCCGGGACGCCCAGGCTTCCAGCAGCATGTTCCTGGACGAAGACATCCAGAAAAAACGGGATCGGCTCAGTCAGGTCATGAATATTCCGGTCAGCGACTTCGAGCTGACGGCCCGAAGCCGACATTGCCTCCAAAAAATGGGCATCCGAACCCTGGGCGATTTGTGCCGAACCACCGAACAGGAACTGTTGGCCAGCAAGAATTTCGGCGAAACCAGCCTCCAGGAAATACGTCAGATATTGGCTTCCAAGGGGTTGTCCCTCGGGATGCGTGCTTCGGAAAAACGCCCCTTGGAGCCGTTCGAGACCGATGAGTTGACCCCCGAGCAACAGGCCGTGTTAAGCCGACCGATTTCCGACCTGAACCTCTCGGCCCGCGCCCGAAAATGCCTGATGCGTCTGTCAATCAATACGCTTGCCGACCTGATCCGCTTCAGCGGCGACCAACTGCTGGAGTGCAAAAATTTCGGCGTTACCAGCCTCAATGAAGTGCGGGAAAAACTCCGGCAGTTCGGCTTGAAACTTCGGGGGGAATAAGGGGCGGCCCCGCGCCCACGCAGCCAGAATGCAAGGGACCTACTTTTCGTTTCGCGTGGACCATGTGGACGCCCATACATGGGCTAGACGAAGTACTTTTTGGACCCCTCACGGGCCGGTGGAGACCCCGACCTTTATGCCCGTGGGTACCCAAGGGACCGTCAAAGGGATTGAACTGAGTCTGCTCCGGGCTACCGGGACGCAGATGATCCTGGCCAATGCCTATCATCTGATGCTTCGTCCGGGGGTAGAAGTGGTCGAGGCGTTGGGGGGGTTACATCGGTTTTGTGGCTGGACGGGGCCGATCCTGACTGACAGCGGCGGGTTTCAGATATACAGCCTAGCCCAAATGACCCAGATTACCGAACAGGGGGCGCGGTTTCGCTCCCATGTGGATGGGCGAAGCTGGGAACTTTCTCCGGAACAGGCAATCCAAATCCAAGAGGCCCTTGGTTCGGATGTGGCGATGGTATTGGATCATGTGGTGGGATTGCCTGCCCCGCTGGAGGTGGTTCGGGAGGCGGCGGAACGGACCGTCCGATGGGCGCAGCGGTGCCAGCAGGCCGCCAAACGCCCCGATCAGGCCTTATTTGCGATTGTGCAGGGTGGGCTGGACATTCCCATTCGCTTGGAATGCCTTCGGCAGTTGGTCGAATTGGATTTTCCCGGATATGCCATCGGGGGCTTGAGTGTTGGAGAAACCCCGGAACAAATGCGGGAGGTTCTTCGGGCGATCGCACCGGTCATGCCGGCGGATAAACCCCGCTATCTAATGGGGGTGGGCCGACCGGAGGACATGTTGGACGCCATCGCCTTGGGAGTGGATATGTTCGACTGTGTGCTGCCGACTCGAAACGGGCGGAATGGCTGGGCGTTTACCGATCAGGGGGTGGTGCGGATTCGGAACCAGCGTTATGAGCGGGATGATCGTCCCTTGGAAGAAGGGTGTTCCTGCCCGGCTTGCGAGCGCTCTCGGGGGTATCTGCGCCATTTGTTTTTGTCCGGAGAGATGCTTGGGCCGGTGTTACTTTCGTTGCACAATATCTGGTATTATCAACGTCTGATGGCCCAGGCTAGGGCTGCGATTGAGGAAGACCGTTTTGACCAATTTCGTCTGTCAAAACAGGAACTCTGGAGAAGACATAAAGATAAGGAAGATCAGGAAGACCAGGAAGCATAGGAAGAGATTTACCGCCCTTTCTGTTCTTTTGCCCCTGGTTAATAAGTAAGGATCATTTCTTGGGAAGGAGAGGTGCGAATATCCCAGAAAGGCCCAATCCTGGTATTCTCCAGCCTGAGTCCTCTTGCCCGTCTGCCTTTGGGGCCTTAAGATACCCGGCTATTGTTGTCCGAGAGAATAGTTTTTGGAGGCTGCATCGTGGTGTTTTTCTGGTGGGCGTCGGAGCGGCTTCCCAGACTCTCGGCAAGACCTATCCCCCACTCTATACGACCAAGGAGCTTCGAGTGGAAACGTATTTCCCGAGGATTTTGATCCTTTTGGCCCAGCAACCGCCAGAAGGTCCCGGTATTTTAGGAATGCTGATTCCCATGTTGGCGATCGGCTTTTTGTTTTATTTTTTGCTGATTGTCCCGCAGCGGAAGGAGCAGCGGAAGCGGCAACAGATGCTGGGTGCCTTGAAGAAAAACGATCGAGTCATTACGATTGGAGGAATTTACGGCGTGGTGGCCAACGTGCATCGGGAAGCGGATGAGGTAACGTTGAAGGTCGATGAAGCCACCAACACCAAGATTCGGGTCAGTTTGAGCGCCATTGCCCGGGTCTTAGGCGAAGGGCCTTCGGAAGAAAACACATAGGAACCTCTAACAACATGAATCCGTGGAAAGAGCCCCCGGCCCTCCGCCATCTCTCGTTGGAGAAAAGGTCATTTTTGGTAGAGGGTCTAAGTTTTTGCTTCTGGGGCGCAAGAGTACAGAGGAATTGTTTGCGGGAAATGATTTTGGCAGGAAGAAACAGGAAGAGAAACGATGTCTCAGTTGTTGTATGACTTTTTGGCGGCCCTGGCGATTTTGGTTATTTCGTGGATTGTCGGCGCCTATTTGGCCCGTCGATTCCGGATGCCCGATTATGGGTGGAAGTTTTCGCTTATTTTATTTTCCGTATTGACGGCGGGCGCGATTTTGGCGACTCGTTGGCCGCCCGGATTGGGCATCGACCTCCGCGGCGGGGTCATCTTGGTGTATGAAGTCGATCCCACCAAACACGATCCGTCGCAGCGGGTGGATATGGATCAGTTGGTAGCGGCGATTATGCGGCGGGTGAATCCTGGCGGCCAGCGAGAAGTTACCGTCCGCCAGTACGGCGAAAACCAAGTCGAGGTGATCATCCCCCAGGCCGAACAGGCCGAGTTGGACCGGATCAAACGCATCATCAGTCAGACCGGCAGTCTCGAATTCCGCATCCTCTGCAACGATCGGGACCACAGTTCCATTATCGAACTGGCGCAGAAGAATCCCCAGGCGCGCGAGGTCTTGGACTCCGAGGGGAATCGGCTGGCCTGGTGGACGCCGGTGGAAAAGGGCCAGGAGACCGATTTCGCCGGGCGCGGATGGGAAACGGCCGAGTCCGGCAAAGGCGATGGAGAAATCCACTGGCGGACCGTCGTGAATGAACGGGGCGGCAAAACTCTCGAAGTGCTCGTCTATCAAGACCCTTACGATGTCAAGGGGGATTATTTAATCGATGCGCGTCCGGGGATGGATCGTCGGGGGCAGATTTGCGTGGAGTTTGCATTCGACGCTGTAGGCGCTCAAAAGTTCAGCTATCTCACGGGCGAGAATGTTCCCGATCCGGTTTCTGGGTTCCGCCGTCGATTGGGTATTATTCTCAACGGCGCCTTATATTCGGCGCCCAATATCGAAAGCACGATCTACGATCGCGGCGAGATCACCGGTCGATTCACCCGCCAGGACGTGGATGATCTAGTTCGGGTCTTAAAAGCCGGGCAGTTGCCCGCCGCCTTGACCCAGCAACCCATCAGCGAACTGGTTACCGGCCCGACTTTGGGCGAGGACCTCATCCAGCGAGGCACAATCGCCACGTTATTGTCGATTCTGTTTATCTTTGTGTTCATGGCCATTTATTATCGGACGGCGGGTCTGGTGGCGTACTTGGCCATGCTGCTGAACTTAGGGATGGTCTTGGCCCTGATGATTACGATCCACGCCGAGCTTACCCTTTCGGGCTTTGCGGGGTTGGTGCTAGGCGTCGGCATGGCGGTGGACGCCAATGTGCTTATCTATGAACGGATGCGGGAAGAATTGGAGCGGGAAGCCACGTTGCGCATGGCCATCCGGAACGGTTTCCACCGAGCCATGTCCGCCATTGTGGATTCCAACCTGACGACGTTGATCACGGCGGTGATGCTTTATGTGGTCGGCACGGACCAAATCAAGGGGTTCGCTATTACGTTGCTTTTGGGCGTGTTGCTGAGCCTTTATACGGGCGTATTTTGCTCCCGGGTGGTTTTCGATCTGATGGAACGGCAAGGTTGGATCAGTAGGCTCCGGATGCTGAAGATGCTCGGACGCACGGACATCAATTTCCTGGGGGCCAGATATGCGGCGGTGGGGTTTTCGGGGGCGTTGATCCTGATCAGCCTGATCGGCGTCTGGGCCAGAGGCCAGGGGCTTTTCAATATCGACTTTACCGGCGGCGTGTCGGTGGAAGTCGTGTTCAAGGAACCTCAAGATATTGCGGAAATTCGACGAGTTTTGGGCGGTCCCGATGGAACTCTCCCCGATCTGGCCGTCAGCGATGTGAAACTACTGAACGAGCCCAAAGGTGTTCGGTTTATCATCAACACTTCCTTGCAGCCCCCGACCGATCCGCAGACGGGCCAGCCGTTGCTGAATCCCAAGACCGGTCGAGCTTATACGGCGGTGGAATGGGTGGAAGAGACCCTTGTTAAGCAATTCGGCGACAAACTGTCGGCCAACAGCTTTTCGATCAAATCCCTGGAAACTATTCAGGCGGCGTCCACGCCGGCTTCCTCCCAAGCCAAACCGGAAACAAAACCTTCCCAGCCGACTAAACCCGACGGCGCTCCCAAAGCCGAACCTACCGAAAAGTCGGTTGCTCCCGAGGCCCCGGTGAAGCCGGAACGCAAACCAGCCGAGCCTACCGCACCTCCATCCGCCGAAACGCCGCCTTCCGGTCCTAAATCGCCGACGCCGCCGGCGCAAAAAACCGAACCGACCGAAAAGGCGGAAAAACCTCAGTCTTCGCCGTCGGCGCAAAAGACCGAAAAGGCGGAAAAGGAAAAGCCTGGTTCGTCAACGCCGTCGGCGAAAGAACCAAAGGTTGAGGAAAAATCCACTGAGAAGACCTCTCAGCCATCCCAGCCGGTCTTCCCGATGATGTTCACCAGCCTGGGAACGGAAGAGGCGGAATCAACCCCGGCAGGCCATGGGGCGGAAATGTTTCCGGCATGGGCCGGGAACCAGAGTCTCAGCCTGGTGAGTATGGCGGATCCTCCTTCCGCCGCACCGGAAGCCCCGAAATCGGCTGAGGCCGGCAAAGGGCCGAGCGCCTCAGGATCGCCCGCTGCGGAGAAGCCGGCCGCCCCGGCCAAGCAACCCAGTGGTGAACAGCCCAAACCGCCTGAGCCTATGAAACCTCAACCCGGTCCGGCGTCCGAGAAACCGGCCGCCCCGGCCCCGTCGCAACCTACTCCGGAGGCTCCGGAACCGGCTGCGCCGACGCCGCCAAAACCGGCCTTGCAGCCGTCTGGAACTCCTGCCAAACCGCAAGGACCTGCCAAACCAGAGGTCTTTATCGGCGGGACAAAGGCCGTGTTGGTCTTTATGCATCGGATCGACTACGAGCGGTTCAAAAGCCTTATCCAAGAGGTCCTGCAACAGAGCCGAACCGGGGCAGTGGCCTTCGATCTGGCCAATCCGGAATATGCACCGGGCATTTCCACGGCGTTTACCGAGTGGGAGGTAAAACTGGCCCTTCCCGCGGAGGAGGCCAATGCGGTTTTGGAGAAGGTGAAGGCACGGCTTCAGGAGTCGCCGTATTTTCCGTCATCGAACGAGATTGGCGGCAAGGTGGCGGGCGGCACGCGGCGTCAGGCGATGGCCGCCCTGCTGGCCAGCCTGTTCTTCATCATTGTCTATATCTGGGTCCGGTTCCAACGGTTGGTCTATGGGTTGGCGGCGGTCGTGGCGCTAGTGCACGATGTGATCATTACGCTGGGTGTGGTGGCCCTGACCTATTGGTTGGCCCCGATCTTAGGATTCCTTTTGATCGACGAGATGAAGATCGGCTTGGACGTGCTGGCGGCGTTCCTGACGCTGATCGGCTATTCGCTCAACGATACGATCGTCATCTTCGACCGCATCCGAGAAATCAAGGGCAAGGCGCCCTGGATTACCGAAGAGATGATCAACCGCAGCGTCAACGATACCTTGGCCCGCACGATCATCACCGGCGGCGGCGTGATCATGGGCTTGCTGATCCTTTATGTCATCGGCGGAGAAGGCATCCACGCCTTCGCTTTTACGATGCTCTTCGGCGTGGTTACCGGAACGTTTAGCTCCGTGTATATCGCCTCGCCGATCCTGCTGTGGTTGGCCGGGCTTTCCGGCGAGGCCAAGGCAGAACCCAATTCTTCCAACCGGAGTTAGTCGTGGCCGCAACCGGTTCGCCGTAGGGGCATCTCCCTGAGACGAATCCCTAGAACGTTACTTCAGGTCGCGGAAAAGTTCCGTAAGGGTCGGCTCGTCGATCTTTCGAGGGTTGAGCTTCAATGGCACTGGAGTGCTTCGGACGGCGTTCTGGGCCAAGCGAGCGGGCCAATCGACTTCTGAGCGGGGCAGTGTAATCCGGCTGGGCAGTTCGGCCTGGTGAAACACTCGCTCCAGGTAGGCCAAGAAGGCCTCGGCAAGTTCTTCCTCATGTTGGCCGGGGAGGTTTACTCGGCGCGCCCATCGGGCAAGCAGGGGGCGGACCTCAGCCAGGTTGTATCGCAGGGCTGCGGGCGTAACCGCCGCCACGGCTTCACCGTGCGGCAAGCCTGCCAAGGCGCCCAAGGCATGGGCCATACTATGGCCCAGGGTAGCCCCGGCCTGTTGCAGGGCGACGCCAGCCAGCGTGGCGGCCAAGGCGAGGGCTTCCCGGGCTTGCCGATCTTCGGGCCGGGCCAACGCCGTCGGTAAATAACTCAAAATCTGTCCAATGGCTTCTTCCGCCAGGAGCTGAACCAGCGGGCTGGCCCGTCGGCTCATGGACGCCTCCATCGCATGAGCAAGGGCGTCCGCCGCACAACTGGCCGTCAGTTTCTGCGGACAACTGGCCATTAGCTCCGGATCCACCAGCGCTGACTTCGGCGCCAACGCCTCAGCCGCCAGGGTGAGTTTCATCCGGATGTCCGGTTGGGCGGGGTCTTGCCAATGGAACACCGCCAACGAGGTTACCTCGCTCCCGGTCCCGGCCGTAGTGGGCACAGCAATTATCGGCAGGGCTTGGTCGATCCGACGGGGGGCAGGCTGGATGGACAAAAACTGCTCGAGTCGGCCGCCCATACAGGCCAACCCGGCTACTGCCTTGGCCGTATCCAGTACACTGCCGCCGCCGACGCCCAGCACCACCTCCGCGCCGAAGGCCCTTGCCGCCTCGACGCCCCTTTCCACCAAAGAGACCTCCGGCTCTCCGTCCACTTCGAAGAATTCCAGCACCGCCAAACCGCTTGCCGACGCCTGTTGCCGAACCTTTTCATACGCCGCCTCCAGACCGGCGGGAGTTCGATAGCCGACCCAAAATATCCTTCGGCCCCACGGGAGTATGGTTTGACTCAGTTTACTGAGCATACCACAGCCGAACCGAATTTGCGTACTTAAACGGAATTCCCAACTTGCCGACATGTTTCGCCCTCTTGCAAGGAGTTTATAGGCATGTTAAAACAATTTTGTCCTTCCTTGATGTAGTTTGAGGAGGAGGGGAACCACCAGAAATTGGAAAAGTAGAGGTTCTACCGTTTTAAGTGGCGCCTCCTCCCCCCGATGTATTTCTTGCCAGTTTGTCCCTCCTTGTTGTTGACGAAAGGAGCCTATCATGTCGCGGTTTTCTCGTCGTGAATTTGTTAAACAGGCCGCAGCAGGGTTTGCCGTTAGTTTCACCATTGCCGGCACGAAGGCCTCCGGTCGAGTCCTGGGCGCCAATGAAGTCGTTCGTCTTGGCGTGGCCGGGATCCGAGGCAGAGGCAGTGAACACATTCGTGCCTTTGCCAAGATTCCCGGAGTACAAATCACGCATCTGATCGATCCGGACCGTCGGCTGTTTGAATCGCGCAGCGCCCAGGTGAAACAGTTAGGCGGTAATACGCCCAAATGTTTCCAAGATATCCGCAAGGCGTTGGAAGACAAAGAGCTGGACGCCATTTCCATTGCTACCTGCAACCACTGGCATTCGCTAATGACGATTTGGGCCTGCCAGGCGGGGAAGGATGTTTATGTGGAGAAGCCGGCTAGCCAGGTGATGTCTGAAGGGCGCAAATGCCTCGAAGCAGCCCGAAAATACGGGCGAATTGTACAGCACGGCACGCAAAGCCGATCCGATCGGAAGTGGGCCATTGCCGTGGCCGCCGCCCGGAGCGGCAAATACGGCAAACTACTAGTTTCGAAAGGCTACGCCTCCAAACCACGGTGGAGCATCGGGTTTAAGCCCGTCAAAGAGCCGCCGCCGGAACTGGATTTTGATCTTTGGCTTGGCCCGGCGCCCAAGCAGCCCTACCATGAAAATTTGGTGCATTATAACTGGCATTGGTTCTGGGACACCGGCAACGGCGAGATCGGCAACCAGGGCGTCCACCAGATGGACATTGCCCGCTGGGTCATCGGGAATCGGCTGCCGAAAAGCGTCGTCAGCCTGGGCGGCCGATGGGTCAATGAACCCAACTTCAAAGACCAAGGCCAGACCCCCAATATGCAACTGACAGTGCTCGATTTCGGCGATGTGCTGTTGGTGTTTGAAGTGCGCGGTTTGGTGGGTAAAAAAGGCCGCGACGGCAAAGATATCCCCCCGCAAGTAACCAATGAATTCTACTGCGAAGAGGGCATGATCACCGCCGGCGGTTTCTATCCGAAAGGAAAAGACAAGCCGGAACCGCTCGGCGATTTTGAGATCGACATCAAGCCCGGCGACCATTTCGCCAACTTCATCCAGGCCGTCCGAAGCCGAAAGGTCGAGGACCTCAACGCCGATATCCTCCACGGGCATCTGTCGTCGGCCCTTTGCCACCTGGGCAATATCTCCTACCGATTGGGCAGCCAGGTCCCCTTCAGCCAGACGCCCGCCGGCGTGCCGATGGATGTGCCCCAAGTGCGAGCCTCTTGGGATGCCATCCAGAAAAACCTTCGAAACGCCCTGGACATTGACCTGAGCAAGGCGACGTACACATTAGGACCGAAACTGGCCTTCGATCCGGAGAAAGAGAAGTTTGTCGATAACCCGAAGGCCGATGCGTTGCTCACCCGGCCGCCGCGACCGCCCTTTGTCGTGCCGGAAAAGGTCTAACCGGATTTTGTCATCTGCTGAGAATATCCTTGGGGGGACGCCCCGCCGGAGCGGCGGCGTCTCCCCTTTTTTCTTTAGAATGGGCCGCTTTTTTCTTTCGAATAGGCCGCCGTCGTCAGCCCAACTCCGCTTGATGGGACGCCCGGTGATAGAAAGGTTACGGACCGATCGAAGCGGTTGGCGTGGTCGAGGAGGCCGACGGCGAATCGGCGGCTATGCGTCGCCAGGCCAAGATGAGCCAACCATCGCGGGCGTCCCAATGGACCAGTTCGAGTTTGCCTACCGAGGGTCTTTCGGGCGGCGCAATCGGCTGAGGGACCATTTCCGGCGGAAAGATTTTTTCAAACCGCCGTTGCAACAAGTCCTTGAGTACTTGTTCCTGGACCGAAAGTTGTCCGCCGGGCTGGAAATCCGGCGGGAAGATACGCAACTCGCCCTGTCGCACCGCCCGGTAGCCTTGAGGGCCTTTTTCGATTCGATACTCCGCTGTAATGTCCATGCCGGGATACTTGGTCTGGCCGCGGCGGAACGCCCGACCGTGGATCGTGATGGTAAACTTTCCGTCTCGAAATGTCGCCAACACCGGCTGCCCATGAGCAAAGTACAGCGCCCAAGGCTCCCCTTCCCGCTGGGTGGGTAGGTCTTGGAACAATTGGCCCAGGACTCCCGGCTCTTGTCGGGCCTGATCGAAATGCTCATCGGTAAGGATCATCCCCGAGAGGGCGGCAGCCGCGGTATTGTTCACCATTGTCTCATGGACCCGAAGCAGCAGGTCGCCGGGCGGATTCGCAGAAGGCGGATCCGTTGCGGCGGCCAATTGGACCGGTTGGGCCTGCCGGACGGTCAACTGGACGGCCCGATCGGTGGATTGAAGTTGAATCTGCTCCGGCCACAACCGCCGCTCCCATAGCGGTCGCCGAAGCCGTTCCTGGAGCCGACGATTTGTCTCGGAAACCTCGGCGTCCACCTGTTGGTCCAGGCGGGCCTGGAGGCGATCTTCTGCATGGCGGGCGGCGATCCACTCGGCCGTCGGCTTACTTTGGCAAGTGCGTTTCCAAGCGATCCGTTCGATCAAACGACCGCCTCGCACCAGACCGATCCCCTCGATGTCGGTCTGAGTCTGGGCCTCCGCTTCTGTTGGCCCCGCTTGCAAGCCTTCCGGCAATATCCACAATTTTTTCTCCGCTCGAAGGGTCGTCTGCCCGCTGGCGTAAATCCGGGCCGGTCCGTTGTAGCCGGTCGTGTCTGAATAGGTAACGCCGCTAAAATGCAATAGCACCTCTGCCGCCTGAGCATTGGGAACCAAAGAGCTGGTGATTTTCCCTTCGGTTCGGCCTGTGCCGTGAATCTCGGTCCCTAAAATCCAATCGACCACCGGAGAAACATCTTGAACGTTTCGATCCAGACCGGCCTGGACTAAGGGGGCGGAGATTTCCGCCGTAAGATTGGCCCGGCCAAACCGCCGGCGAATGGTTTCCACCAGCCACGGCGCCTGTCGGGCGTCCCGGAGCCAGCCCAAAATCTGGCCGATCCGCACCGTCTGCTCCGCAGTGGGTGTGGGACCCAGCTTTTCCAACTCCTGGGCCAAACTGTCCAGCACTGTCCGATAGTTGGCCTCCAATTCCGCTTGGTTGGTCGAGCGAAGCACCACCAACCAGTCCTGTAACGCCTGTCGGACATCGGTAAACCAATAGAGCCCCAACCCTTCAAAACCGGCGTCGAATTTATAGTAGATGGCGTCCAGGCGGTCTAAATCGGCCTGCGGACCTCGGCCAATCTGTTCGACGAAATCGTTCCAGGCCAAGTATTCTCGCCACGCCTGGCCGTTGGGGCCGGCCAATCGAAGCCGCTCGTCCAAGGCCGCCGCCGCCGACTTCAACCGCGTCTGCACCCGATGCATCGTAGCCGGGCCAAATGGAATAAAGGCCTTTTGCGAAACGCGGGCCTGTTGGGCCAATCCCTTCCAAGAGTCGCCGGTGATTTCCCCAAGCCAATCCGTTAAGGCTTGCCGGACTCGGACAAAATGCGCCAGTTCTAACCCCTCGGCTTCGCCATAATAACGGGCCAATACCTCGGCCAGGACTTGAGGGTCGGCTTGCTCTGGTTTGGCCAACTCCTTTTCTAACCGAGCCGACTGAAGGTACTCTCGCCACCCAGCCCCGTGCGGCGTTCCCTCCGTCCAGGCGTGCATCGCTTCCAGGGCCTTTTGAAGTTCCTCTTTGGCCGAGGCGGCCCAGACATGAGAACATACCAAACCCCAGATGAGACTTAGGGAAAACAATTTTCCGGCCAGTTTTTGTTTTTTCCATACCGGAGGGAAAAAAGGAAAAGATTCCATCGTGGGCGGTTTCCTTGAAAGTTGGCTTTGAAACTCGATCTTACGCCGGAAAGCCGGGGGAATTGGGCCACCCCCAAAAAAGTCGCGTCGATAAAAGCTAACCAATATCCCCAATTTTACTCGTCGGCAACCCCTTTACCACCCTAAAATCCTCCCGCATTTGGGGAAAGGGGAAGCAAACTAGGGGGCGGATTTCTTATCTCCAGATGATTTCGGTTTCCTGGAGCGACTAAGCGGAGAGGTTCTACCCCAGAAGAAGACCCTTAACGAGTGCTGAAACAAAGAAAAGGCCTGTTTATTCGGCTTATACAAATAAAAGCCTTCCCCCCCATTAGAGGATAGTTTTCAGAAAAGCAGCTCAGCTAGGGAAGCCTATCCCTACATCCCACAATCCCAACAATAGCCTCAACAAAGAAGAAAAGGGCAAAAAGAGTCAACCTACCCCAGACAGAATAAAAATCTCATAACATTTTAGCCGAATGCAAAGGCGGCTTATTTTAGGATGTGAAATTTGCCCGGGATTGTCATTCCCACGAAAGCTCTCAATCCAGGGTCCTAGGAGGGCGGCTACTTTGTTATTCCTCCCAAGCAGCGGCTGCAAGAAGCCTAGATTAGGCGTTTTCGCGGGAATGAAAAATGAAAAAGTACTGCATTCGGCTAAAATGTTGCAAAATCTCTAACAAAATGGACTCTCGGAAAAGCTGGTGGGCCTCCCTACCCCTCGAAAGGTGGTGGGAGACAGTCATTTTGTCAGAGGCTCTAAAGAGATGAAATTTCGAGAGCGGCAGAAGGGATTCGAACCCTCGACAACCGGCTTGGGAAGCCGGTGCTCTACCAACTGAGCTACTGCCGCAACCTGTTCCTCAAGATCCGGAGAAATTCCTTGCGACCACTTTCACCCTCTGACCTTGCCCCCTTTCGGTACCCTCGGCCCCCCTTTGCACTCTCAGTGTAGATTCTACCGCACCTCCCCTGGATTGCAAGAGGGAGAAGAAAGTGGCCCAGGGGGTAGTGGGACGAAGAAGCCAAGACTTCAGTATTACATAATGCCCCCCGAATGTAGCCCCAAGCCAATCTTCCACTCTCTTTGTCAGAAGAGAAACTAAAAGGCGGACAATCCACGCTGCTTTCTCCATCTCCTTGACGTGGCATTTTAGGAGATATATATTCTTAGTTTCTTTTTGTCAGAAATTCCTCGGTTGGCGTACCTTGAGGAATCTGGCAAAGAGGGAACGGTGTAGAGAACCGGCATCTAGCAAAAATGCCGTGTGGTTTTCCCCCGGCGATGAACTCTTGAGCGGCGGCTTAGGAAGCCGCGGGGTTCGTTTTCCGGAAGCGATCTATCGTTTTTAGAAGTTTTACCTTCGAATATCACTGTAAGTTCTTTCTGAAAGACGAGTTAAGGAAAGGGAACTATCCGATGGCAACTAAAAAAGCAGCAAAGAAAGCGACCAAAGCAGCAACGAAAACGAAAGCAACAAAATATGTGTATTATTTTGGTCCGCAGGGGGCCGAGGGGGATGCGCGGATGCGAAACACCTTGGGGGGCAAAGGCGCGAACCTGGCGGAAATGGCCCGTTTGGGGTTGCCCGTCCCCCCAGGATTTACGATCATCGCGGAATACTGCAATGACTTTCTCGCCGCCGGCAAGAAGTTTTCCCGCGAGGTCCAGCAACAGGTCAAGGAAGCCCTGGCCAAGGTGGAAAAAGACACCGGCATGCGATTCGGCGATCCGAATGATCCCCTGTTGGTTTCCTGCCGATCGGGTGCTCGAAAGTCCATGCCCGGCATGATGGAGACCGTGTTGAATGTGGGCCTTTGTTCCAAGACGATTCCTGGTCTGATCCGCAAGACCAACAATGAGCGGTTCGTCTATGACGCCTATCGTCGGCTGATCATGATGTACAGCGACGTGGTTATGGAAAAGGCCGAGGACATTACGCCCGAAGAAGGCAAAGGCGTTCGGCTCCAATTGGAACGCCTCATGGAACAGATGAAGCACGAAAAAGGCTACAAGCTCGACACGGACCTGACGGCCGATGACCTTAAGCAGTTGGTTGAACAGTTCAAACAGAAGGTACAGGAGGTGTTGGGCCGACCGTTCCCGGACGATCCCTGGGAGCAGCTTTGGGGGGCGATCGGGGCGGTGTTTAAGAGTTGGAATGGGCGGCGGGCCGTCAGTTATCGGCGGATCGAAGGCATCCCCGACGATTGGGGCACTGCGTGCAATGTGCAGGCGATGGTGTTCGGCAATATGGGCGAGAATTCCGCCACCGGCGTCGCCTTTACGCGGAATCCGGCCACCGGGGAGAACAAGTTTTACGGCGAATGGCTCATCAACGCCCAGGGCGAAGACGTGGTGGCTGGCATCCGCACACCCTTCCCCTTGAACGAAGCCACCAAGAGCGAGCAGAACCAGCATTTGCCGTCGCTGGAGACGGCCATGCCGAAACTTTACCAACAGCTTGACCGCATCCGCATCAAGCTCGAACAACATTACAAGGACATGCAGGACATCGAATTTACCATCCAGGAAGGCAAGCTCTACATGTTGCAGTGCCGGAGCGGCAAACGGACCGGTACGGCGGCGCTGAATATGGCGATGGACATGTTGAAAGAGGGCTTGATTGACGAAGAGACGGCCGTGTTGCGAATGGAACCAGCCCAGTTGGACGAGCTGTTGCATCCGATTGTCGATCCGGCGGCGGAGAAGAACGCCAAGGCGTTTGTTACCGGGTTGCCGGCTGGGCCGGGCGGCGCCTGCGGCAAAATCGTTTTCACCAGCGAGGACGCTGTGGAGTGGGCCAAACGGGGCGAGGATGTCATCTTGGTTCGCGAGGAGACCAACCCAGAGGACATCGAGGGAATGCGGGCGGCCAAAGGAATCCTTACCGCTCGCGGCGGCATGACCAGCCACGCCGCTTTGGTGGCCCGCGGCTGGGGCAAGTGTTGCATCGTCGGCGCCAGCGCCCTGAAGATCGACCTGGAGGCCAAGACCTGTAGCGTCCCCGACGGCCAAACCTTCCGAGAAGGGGATGTCATTACGCTCAACGGCACCCGAGGCCGGGCGTATCCCGGGGCGTTGCCGATGATCGAGGGCAAAGAAAATCCCCGACTCCAACAGTTCATGAAATTGGTGGATAAACATCGGAAACTGGGCGTGCGAACCAACGCGGATACTCCGGAAGACGCCAAGGTAGCCCGATCGTTCGGCGCAGAAGGCATTGGGCTATTCCGGACGGAACACATGTTCTATGGCGCTGGTTCGGAAAGGCCGCTCTTTATTCTTCGCAAAATGATCCTGGCGGCTACGCCGGAAGAACGCAAAAAAGCCGTCGATGAATTGGCGCCCTATGTCAAGCGGGATATTCAAGCCACTCTGGAAGCGATGGATGGGTTGCCGGTAACGATTCGGCTTTTGGACCCGCCGCTTCATGAGTTTGTGCCGCAGAACGAGTCGGCTCAGAGGGAGTTGGCCGAGGCGTTGGGCATTTCTGTCGAAGAAGTCCAACGGCGCGGCGAAGCCCTGCATGAGACCAACCCCATGATGGGCCATCGGGGTGTGCGGCTGGGGATTACCTATCCGGAAGTTACCGAAATGCAAATCCGGGCCATCTTCGAGGCCGCCGCCGAACTGAAAAAGGCCGGTAAAAAACCTCGGCCAGAACTCATGGTGCCGGTTACTTGTGCGGTGTCGGAATTGAATTTCGTGAAACCCATTTTCGACCGGGTCCGCCAAGAGGTCCAGCAACAGTATGGGGTCCGGATCGATTGCGCCTATGGCACGATGATCGAAATCCCACGGGCTTGTCTCGTGGCCGACAAAATGGCCCAAACGGCCGAGTTCTTCAGTTTCGGTACGAATGACCTGACGCAGATGGGATTCGGCTTTTCGCGGGACGACATTGGCGTCTTTCTCCAGGAGTATCTGGCCAAGAAACTCCTGCCCGCCGATCCGTTCCAAACGATCGACCAAGAGGGGATCGGTCAGTTGATCGAGATGGCGGTCCAGCGGGGTCGGAAGACCCGGCCGGAACTGAAGATCGGCATTTGCGGCGAGCAGGGCGGCGACCCGGCCAGCGTGGAATTCTGCCATCAGGTAGGGTTGAACTATGTGAGTTGTTCGCCGTACCGGGTGCCGATCGCCCGTTTGGCCGCCGCCCAGGCCGCCATCAAAACAAAACCTCGCCGCCGCACCCAAAAAGGCGATGTGTAACCGATCCACTCGAAACTCGTTTCCCCTTCCACGTGCCTGAAGTTCGGCCTGGGGGAAAATCTGTTTCCCTTTCGACGACAAATGTTTTTGGGGCCGAAGGGGAGATAGCGTCTTTTTTTCTAGCAAAGGCGGAAAACGATGGCTAAGGGTTCTGCCAGGACCTACCGGCGCATCGGCGCCCTGCGCTCGGCAGAAGAGTTTATTCAGTATCTCCATTCGATTGATCCGGCCGTGCCGTGCGACCAGCAGACGCTTTCGGCGGCGGATGGATCGCCGTTGGCCTGGCCCTGTCGGATCGGCAACCGTATCGTGGGCAACCGCTTTTGCATCCAACCGATGGAAGGATGGGACGGCACGCCCGACGGCCGACCTACGGAGAAAACCCTGCGCCGTTGGGCCCATTTCGGCCAATCCGGGGCCAAACTCATTTGGGGCGGCGAGGCGGCTGCCGTTCGGCATGACGGTCGGGCCAATCCCAACCAACTCTGCTATCGGCCCGAAAACGCCGACGCCTTGGCCCAACTTTTGGAGACCCTGGTGCAGGCCCATCGAAACCGCTTCGGCCCCAACGCGGACAGGGACCTCCTGGTCGGCCTGCAACTGACGCATTCGGGCCGATTCTCTCGACCCAATCAGTTCGATCGCCCTGAGCCGAAGATCGTCTATCACCATCCCCTGCTGGATCGCCGAGTGGGTATCCAGCCGGACGACAATTCGGCGGTCCTCTCCGACGGAGAGATCGCGGGGCTGGTGGAAGACTTTGTGCGGGCGGCCGAGGCGGCCCAAAAGGCCGGGTTCCATTTTGTTGACATCAAACACTGCCACGGATACCTGGGACATGAATTTTTGTCTGCCTATGATCGCCCCGGCCCCTACGGCGGCGATTTTACAGGCCGAACCCGATTCCTGCGAGAAACGATCCAGGCGGTCCGAGCCGCCTGCCCCAGGCTGATGATCGGCGTGCGGCTTTCCATGTTCGACTTTCCGCCGTTTATCCCCGATCCGGCTCGAACCGGCGTCGGCAAACTCGGCCCCGGTATCCCCCAGAAGTTTCCTACACCCTATCCGGGCTTCGGCTGCGACCGATACAATCCGTTGCAAATCGACCTATCGGAACCGATCCGCCTGGTCCGAATGCTTCGGGATGAGCTGCGGGTAGAACTGGTGAATCTGACGGCCGGGTCGCCATATTACAACCCGCACATTCAACGACCGGCAATGTATCCCCCCAGCGACGGTTATCAGCCGCCGGAAGACCCGCTGGTCGGTTGTATCCGGCAACTACGGGCCGCCTGGCAGATCAAACAGGCCGCCCCGGAAACACCCATGGTAGGAAGCGCCTATACCTACTTTCAAGATTTCCTCCCCCACGTGGCCCAAGCGGTGGTGCGGGCCGGGTGGATCGACTTTGTTGGACTGGGCCGAATGGTGTTGGCCTACTGGGACCTGCCCGCCGATGTCCTGCAAGGCCGACGGATCGCGGCAAACCGCCTTTGTCGAACGTTGAGCGACTGCACCACGGCGCCGCGCCAAGGGCTGCCCAGCGGCTGCTACCCGCTGGACCCGTATTACAAAAACTCTTCGGAAGCCGTCCGGTTGCAAGAGGCCAAAGCCGCCCTACACAAAAAACTCTCCTAACCCTTCCGCCGAGTGAAATAAGGAGGGGGTGCCCCCGCACTAGCCCGTTGAAAAAGGCAGCGTGAGAAGGAATAGGTGGGGGATGCTCTACCGGCTTCTGCTGCCGTGGGAGTAGGCCGGTCCAGTGGTACCATCGCTGCTTCCTACGGAGCGAGGCTCTGAGAAAACCTCTTTATCCGGCCTCTTTGGGAGCAGTGGGGGAAAAACGGCGAAAATGCTGCTTCTTGAATTTTCTGGATTTTTCGGGTGGGGGGATGGTTGACGGGAGTTTTTGGGTAACGTATTTATTAGAAATGCCAGTATTTTTTGCCTACATTCTCTATTTTCTCAAAAGAGGAGGTCCTACGATGAAACGTCGGTTGCTCGCGGTTGGGATTGGATTGGCGATGGCCTTGGCGGCCCAAATGGGGGCAAGTTCGGCGGAGGCGGCTTATTGCGGAGCGGCCCGGCATGCCTGTCTTCGCCGCGTTTGCTGCCCAAGCACCTGCTGCCAATGGACTTGCCATACGGTCATGAAAACCTGCGCCGTCGTCGAGTACGTGCCGAAACAAGTAACCTGCTATCGCACCGTCTGCCAGCCGGTCTATGAACAAAAAATGGTTCCCGAATGCCGATATGTACCGGTGGTGAAATATCGGGAATGCGTCGAGACCGTTTGCCGACCGGTCTATGAAACCCGGTGGGAAACCCGCTGCGAGACCGTTTGCCGACCGGTCTATGAAACCAAAACCAAACAGGTAACCTATACGGTCTGCCGACCGGTCTATGAAACCCGCTATCGGGAGGAGTGCTACACCGTGTGCAAGCCGGTGGTGGAGACCAAGAAGGTACAAGTCTGCACCGGCCATTGGGAGACCCGGCAGGTAACGGTTCCGAGCACCTGCGCCCCGGCTACCTGTCAGCCAGCGACCTGTACACCAGCGACTTGCGCGCCGGCCACCTGCGGCCCGCGGGTGGTCTGCCAGCGGGTGTGGGTGCCAGAGGTTGTGGAAAAAGAGGTCCAGTGCGTTCGCTATGAATATGAGGTCCGAACGCGAAAAGTACCCTACACCGTTTGTCGAATGGTCCCCGAGGTGAAGACGGGAACCTGCACCTATACGGTGTGCCGATGGGTCAGTGAGACGGTTACCCGAAAAGTACCGGTCCAGACATGCCGCTATGTGCAGGAGCAGGTGGTCCGGCGGGTTCCTTATACGGAGATGCGCCTGGAGCAGTATCAGCGCCGGGTAACCTGTGTGCGGTATGTAGAAAAGCAAGTACCCTATACGGTAACCCAATGCGAACCGCGGGTTGTGTATAAACAAGTTCCGGTGCAGGTATGCTGCCCTGTGCCGTCCTGCAAGGAGTCCTGCTGCGGGGGCTAGCAGAAGGCTACTCCTTGAGAATGTCCCCTACAAGGATGGAGTGGGATGAGAAAGAGCTGGGAGGCGTTTTGGCCGCGGTTGCGGCGAGCGGCTCAAAATTGGCAGGAAGACCAGGCCGATCTGTTGGCCGCCGCGCTGGCCTATTATGCGCTGCTCTCGCTCTTTCCGCTGGTGCTGATCCTTTTGGCGGCTTTTGGATACGTGCTGCGGTTCACGCCCCAGGCGCAGTCCGCCCAACAAGAACTGCTGACGCTGACAGCGGAAAATACCTCGCCGCTGGTGGCCCGTTACCTGGAACAAGTCCTAAACCAGGTGGAAACCCAAGCGGACATGAGCGGCCCGGTTGGACTGCTGGTCTTGGTGCTGACGGCCGTGGGCATCTTTTCCCAGTTGGAGAGTGCGTTTGATCGGATTTGGCGGGTGCCGCCAGCACCTTGGCAGGGCCTTTGGGGCGCCGTGTGGAATGCCCTGGTCTATCGGCTTCGGGCCTTTTTGATCCTGCTGGGGGTAGTGGTGGGGATGACCGCGGCGTTTTTCGGCAGCATGACGCTGGCCGCCGTGCGGACTTTGACCAGCTCCCTTTGGGGCGGCGAGCTACTGTGGAACGGGCTGGAAACCGCCGTGGGGCTTTTGGCCAGTTGGGCCTTGTTTGCCGTCATCTACAAAGCCCTTCCCCGGACCCAAGTGGCCTGGCAGGCGGCTTCCGAAGGAGCGGCGGTGTCTGCCGTCTTGTGGGAATTGACTCGCCGGTTTCTGGCCGCCTTTATTATCGGGCCGCGATATTCCGCTTACGGGGTGGTCGGCGCAGTGTTGGCCCTGTTGGTCTGGATGCAACTGACCGGGTGCATTCTCTTTTTAGGGGCCGAATACGCCCGCGGCGTTCAGGAAACCTCGGCCCAGGACCAATAAGAACCCTCTGCTGGATGCTGCTCCTCCTGCCAGATTATTCAGCGGAGCATCGGGGGAACAGGGCTAACCTTCGGACCTAACGTCCGAGACGCACTCTTGCCCGCCTAAGCGGGAATCCAGTTTTTTTACTACCGGCTGAACAGCCGGCGTTACGGCCTGGCGTCCGAGGCGCATTTCTGTCCCTATTTTCGTTTGGCGGCTGGGGGCCGGTCCAGGGAGAGTTTCAGGTCGTTTTGGCCTTCCTGAATGGTAACCGGCTCTGGGAGGGTGATTGGCTGGACGGCTGCCTGATCTTCTGGTCTTTCACTGGCGGGAGGCACATAGATAGCGCGATATTGGCCGACCGGAGCGCCGGGGCTGCTTTGCATCGAGAGTGTGTGCAGAGTAACCAGCTCGAATCGGCCGTCCGGCCCGACGTTGCCAGCGATAGATACGTTTTGGGCGGTTGGAGAGGCGGGGCCGGGAGCGGGACTTTTGGCGGCGATCGGCTCCAGACGGAGCGAACCGCCGCTAACGGGTTGGCCGGCCCGGACCAGTTGGCCACGCACCGGCTGCAACTTCGGTAGCGCCCCTTCCGGCCGACCTGAGCCACCGCCACAGCCTAAAAACAACCCGAATAGGGCCAGGCAACCAACCAACCGTCCAAACAGCCAAACCCGTTTGTCCGTCATCGATTCTTTCTCCTACGCTCTAGCGAAAACTCTTTGTCCCAGAAGTAGGCCGTTGAACCAGGCCGGGGTTAATACTCACCGACGGGTTGGCCATCGCGTGGGTCGGCCAGGCGTGCCCAAATCTGTTCGTTCATCGTGCCGGAGACAAACCGCACACTCCCGTCGCCCAAGCCGACGTGCATTCCGCCCGGATGCGCCGCCTGCGGACGGGTGGGTTCGCAGGTTTTGATATAATGCGGGGCCACCTGGAACATGGGCGACGGCGGATACTGGTCCACGGTAGTACCGTTTTTGCTTGTGCCCAGGTTAAAACCGGGCCGCCAGATGCTATTGGAATCGGCCCAGAGGCTTCCCCAGACTAAAGAGCTGTCGATATTGCCGGTCGGATCATTGCCGCAGGTGCCGTACATCTCGGCCAAAAAGATGGTATTGGACGTGCCGTCCGGGATGGAGCCGGGGATAGTGGCCGCCCCGTAAGTAATTTTTTTCGGTGGATCGCCGAAGACGTAGTTATTCCCGCCGTAGCAGCCGGCGCCCCAGTATTTGGCTCCTCCATAAGCGGTCTGGTTTTTGCCGTCCCGGATCGAAGGATCCACCGGACACAAATAGGTGGGGATTACCATCGAATAGACGCCGCCGGCATAGCCGGTGGGCGTAATCCGATCATAGATCGGCTGCTGTTCGATGAAGGGCAGAAGAAAATGAAACATAGTATATATATGTTTTCCATACGGATGATCGCTTGGGGTATAACAGTAATCTGCCGGTGGGGAACCAGACCAATCGCTAGCGTCATTGTCGGCACATCGGGCGGCCAGCGGCGGCAAGATTTTCCGGGCATCATGAATGTTGTGGATGGCCAGGAGAATCTGTTTCACATTGTTGGAGCACTGGGCGCGTCGGGCCGCCTCACGGGCCGCCTGCACTGCCGGCAACAATAGCGCAATCAAAATCCCAATAATGGCAATAACGACCAGAAGTTCCACCAAGGTAAACGCCCGCTGAGAAAAGGACTGCTTCGGCATGACAACCTACCTCCCCCGACAACGGCAAAAAGAAAAATACAAGAACTTTTTTATTACTGGAGTTTTGCAAATTTGGGATTTCCACCGATCTTGTACACTACCGACCCTCAAAAATCACAGGATTAAAAATCACAGGATTTTTGAGGGTCCTGTTCAGTGTACGAACACCTGAACAAGCCCATTTTGCAAAACTCCAGTTATTATTTTTATCTTGTTATTCCTTTTTGAAAAGCGCTGGCCAGCGGGAAGAAGGAACTTGAAACGGTTTCTTAGACTAGGGAAATCAGACGCTAAAACTGACTGCCGCTAATGGGTTCGCTTCCGCGGGCGGTGCTCAATGCCCGCCACACCGTTAGGTCGATGGTATCGGAAATGAATCGGGCCGAGCCGTCGCAGAAGCTGACCTGCACCCCGCCCGGATGCCGACTCCGGGCGGCAAAGTTAATTGGTTCCGCGGAGGTGGAAACATCGCAGGGCGGGTTCGGCTTGACATTTTGACAATAGGAGGCCGTATAGATGCGATCCGGCAACGGGCTATTCGGCGGCAGATAGGTCGTAAACCCGGAGGCGTCGCCCCACCAGCTAAACCCCCGGAGGTCCGTCCCTTGGCCGATGATCACCTCGCCAAAAAGGAGGGTATTGCTCAGGCCGTCGGTAATGGCGGAGAAGTTCTGCGACCTGCCGCCGCCGGCTTCCGCCGTCGCTCCTACCCGCACCCAATCAAACGGCGCTCCCATGTGTACCAGAGTAGAATCCGAAGGATGTTTTGCTCCTTCCGTGTAGTAAATGTAGGTATTTCCATAATTGGCGGCGTAACTGTGGGACTGAATACCAAGAATGGGGGCGTTTGGCCGATCGCTGGGACATAAAAAAGTAGGAATCTGAACCGTGGTAACCTGCATGTTGACCGGATGACTATACCGATTCCGCCATGGCCGGGCTGACGGCGGATCGCCGTAGCCGTCCGAGGCAGTGCCTTTGGGGCCATGTTCATAAAGTTGGAACAGCGGTTGTTGCTCGATGTAAGGCAACATCGCCACCTTCCAGGTGCCCCAACAGCATCCATAGGCGCCAACCATGATGGCCCGATTGGCGTCGTGGTAATTATGGACGGCCAAGGATATCTGTTTGAAATTGTTCAGGCACTGGGCGCGTCGGGCCGCCTCACGGGCCGCCTGCACCGCCGGCAACAATAGCGCAATCAAAATCCCAATAATGGCAATCACCACCAATAGCTCCACGAGCGTGAAGCCTCTGCCAAAGAAAATAGGTCCATTACTCCTACGCACTCTGTCTCGGCTCATATCAATCTTTCTTTCTTAAACTAAGATACTTATACGGGAATCCAAAGGTATGGAAAAAGACTGGCAATCCCGCTGTTACGCACGCGGAACATCCTGGTTTTTTTGGTTATGGAATTTCGAAGGTGAAGTGATTCTTTTGCCCGGCTTTGACTTCTACTTGTTGGTTACTTTTGCTGCCCCACTCTGGGGGTATTCGCTCTTGGGCTACTGTAGGCGCTGCCCCAGGGGCCTCATCCGGTTTGACTGTCGGACCGCCAACTGGCGAAGAAATCCGCACCCGGTATTTACCGGGCGGCAGGCCGTGCTCGGCCGGAATGGAAAACTGGCCGTTTTTGATCTGGGCACCGGTCATCTGTTGCTGCTGAGGATCCACCGAAGAGAAAGTAACCGTGCCTGAGTCCAGCGGTTGGCCTTTAAGTTTTACGGCGCCGGAAATGGCCAGTTTGCCGCCTGCCTGCCCAGAACCACAGCCTAAAAGGAAAACCATCCCCACACACAACAAACCGCCTAATTTCCAAGACGCTCGGACCATAAGTTTCCTTTCAAGGAGACCTGCGATAAGTCCTAGTGAGACAAGCATTTCCAAGAGCCGGTGGTTTTCTGCACTTAACCCCCCATCGGAGCAAAGAATCTACCGATAGAATATAGCCAAACCCCGGCCTTCTTGTCAAATGGGATGCACACCCAGAACGGGTTTTTTACCTGTCCGACCCACAGGGCAGCAAGACGTTGCCCCTACGTTCTATTTAGGGGAACACCCCTAGATAGTGGCGTGTGATTCTGTATATGCCAAATTGGTAGAACCCCTTTACTTTGCTACTGGGTCGCACCTTTTCGGCGGCGATAGCACCGGCCAAGCACGGGTAAGCCAATCGCCCCGGCCATCAGCAATGCCCAGGTGCTCGGCTCGGGCAACTCATGGAGCGAATGCTGGAACAGCCAGGCGATCTCTTCCGGCGTCAAGGCCCGATCCCAGAGGGCATATTCGTCAATGCCACCGACCCACCGTTCGTTATTGCTATAGCGGTTGCCCAACCAAAGGGTGGCCGCTGTCTTGGGATTAAGCGTTGCATTGAAGGTGGCCCAAAGCTGGCCGTTCTTGTAAATCTTCTGCTTGGCCGTCGGATCGGAGTTATCCCAGGTGATCACCAGGTGCGTCCAACGGTTGTCGTCCAGGAGATTCGAGATGTTGCCCAGGTACGTATCGTTCAGAAATAGGGAGAACTGAGCATACAGCAGCGTTCGGGCGCCGGGGGAGGAATCAAAAAGATACTGAGCCCCTGGCATTCGGTAGGCCCAGATGGAAATGCTGCCTGCGGTGCCGAAGGTATGCTGGCCGAATTCCACTCGGTTGTCCGTAGTGCCGTCAAACCACAGGGCGGAATTGCCCTCGTAAACGAACGGCGTATCGGTGGTCCAACCGACATTGGAATACAAAGTGCCCGGATTATTGCCCCAGCGAGGCTTCACGATGGTTCCGGCGCCGCCAGAGCCTTCGTCAAAAAACCAGGCGTCGGTGGGCGCCGGTGGGATATTCATCTGCGGCCCTTTGGCAATCGAGCGGATACTATTATTGGCCAACCAGGCCACCTGGTCCGCGGAAAGGGGCGTATTCCACAGGGCGTATTCGTCGATCCAGCCGCCCCACGTTTCCTGCGCAGAGTATCGACTTCCTAAATATACATAGGCCGGGTTGACACTCCCAACAGTGTAATCACTGGTAAAGACCAGATTCCCATTGACGTAAATTTTCTGTTTTTGGGCGGAAAGAGAATTATCCCATACCAGGGCCACATGATGCCAAGTGCTGTTGGCGGCGATAGAAGTCCCGGAAAGAGCTCCTATAGGAGTTTGGTTGAGATACACCCCAAAGTTTTCGGGGTATCCTGCGCCGTATCGGTAGAGCAAGGTGCGATGGCCGTCGGTGGCATCGAGGATATACTTTCCGCCGGTGTTATTATCGGCTACCCAGAAGGAGATCGTGCCGGCCGTACCTTGGGGATACCCGGTTAAAGCGGCCCAGGGGCCGTAAGCTCCTGGGCCACTGCCATCTTCAAAATAAAGCGAATGGTTGCCCGGATAGCTAAACGGCGTATAGGTGCTCCATTGGGGTGGGCTGTTCCAAGGGGGCGAAGTGCCGTTGGTACCCAGTCGGCCCATGCCGCCGATACCCACAGGCCGGAAGTTCAGACCGGCCTCTTCGTCCAATAGCCAGGCTCTATCCGGCGCCGGCGGCTGAATCGGCCCGGCCCAAGCCGCCGCTGACCAACCGACCAGCCAAATCGCCCCGATGACCCCAATGACCCAACCGGCTTTTGCCAAACGGTGCTGCCTGTTCATGAAAAGCCCTCCCATCGGTAAAAGTGTACAAAAACCCCCGTCCTTTCCTGGGAACACCCCATTCCCGCTGCCTCAAGAAGTTACAAAGCACTCTTGCTAGAAAACCCGTAACATTTCAGCCGAATG
>JAKPGL010000175.1 GCA_029550925.1 Planctomycetota bacterium | reverse complement strand
ATCTTCACTATAGACGGTTTGACCTATCTGGTCATCCCGGGCTGGTTGGAAAACCGAAGCGATTTCTATAAAATGATAAGGAGAGAGTTTGCCTTCGGGGTTTCTTCTTGGCAAGCATTCCGCATTCAGAAAGAGAAAAACAGAGGGCGCCAAAGGACGTATCGGAGGCGTCTCCGGGGAAATCGACGAGACAGAAAACTTCCTCAACATTTTGGATGAGAAAGATATGGACGGGCGATTGGGGCGGTTAGGAAGCGCAGGGGGATAATTTTCTTGGCAAGGAGACACCGGTGGATGTGGGGGATCGGGTGGTGCATTACGCGCCAGAACAGCCGAGTAGTCTCCCGGAACTGACGGCCCGGCTTTTTCCAGCGTATCAGGTGGATGGGGGCCGGGTGTATTTGGCCGGGTGCCAGTGGGAAGACCGGCTCTTTGTGCGCTTACGGGGGCAACAGAACGGACGGGCCGAGGAATTATGGACGGATGATCATGGACAGCCTCTCCTGCCCGAGCTGGTTCAGCAGTTGGGGCTTGGGGAGGCCAGGCCGGTAACGGTTCCCCCACCGTACGCCCCGGGCATGTTTCAACGGGCCATCGAGCAAGCCAGGGAGCGGGCGGCAGGGGTTTTCGCCCCAGGGGGCGAGACAAGCGTGGAAGAAATCGCCGCGGTTTGGTGTAAGTTTGTAGAGGGAAAACTTCGGTTTACGATCGGCTCGGCGTGGGTGGATTTGCCGTTTTCCGGCTGGGCGCGCACGGTGGAGCCGCCGCCGTTTATCTGTCCACGCACGGGCCGGGCCACCTTCCATCTGGCCGCCACGGACGACGGGCAGATACTCGACGCCTCGGCCGTCGGCGTTTGCGAGGTTACGGGGCGGCGGCTGCCGGCAGATGAGCTGGTTCGATGCTCTTGGACGGGCAAGCAGGCGGCCAAAGAACTGATGGACTTTTGTTCTCTTTCCGGTAAGCCCGTGCTCCGAAGCGAATTGCGCCCCTGTTCGGTGTGTCAGGAGAAGGTCAGTCCAGCGGCCCTTCAGGAAGGCGTCTGCTCGGCCTGTCGAGGGTTGCAAACGGTCAGCAAGGCCGATCCCCGCATGGCCCGTCTATTGGCCGAGTATCCCCTGCTGGACCGCTGGCGCCGTTGGCAGTTGGCCGAAACCGAAACGGTCTATATTCTGACGGCCTCCGGTCTGTGGAAAAAGCTGTTGGTGGTGGTGGATAAGGAGACGTTGGAACTTCGGCATCTGGCGACCGGCAATCGGCTCCAAAGCCACTGGCAACCGGTGGAGCCGGGGCAGTATGCTTTTGTTCTCCGAGAATAGAGCTGAAACGGCGCAATGGTATTGGTTCGTTCTTAGAGGCTCTAACAAAACGGCCTTTCCTCCTCACTTCCTCCAGCGGGGGGAATAGGTCGGCTTCGTTTTGTTAGAGCTTCTTGGCCTCTCAGGAAATATCTTCTATGAGCAAACGACGAGGGGTGGTGCAACAGGCGATCCGGTTTCAGCGGCCTGAGCGGATTCCCATTTGGTTTGTCAACGCCGATCAAGCGGAGGGCGATGTGATGGTCTATCACATGCTGCTGGGTCGGCAGGGCGTCTCGGATCCCCAGGTGAAAGAATGGGGCTATCGGCTGGAGTACCTGGACGACGGCACCATGGGCCATCCGACGGCGCCGCTATTGCCCGATTGGCAGTCGGCCGAAGCCTACCAACCGCCGCCCCTGCGGGAACAGGAGCGCATGGCCGGCCTGCCGGAGTTTCTGGCCGCCTGCGAAGATCGGTATCGGATGGCCAGCCTGGATCTGTCGGGCTTTACTACCTACATGCTCCTGCGGGGGTTTGAAAATGCGATGGTGGATTTTGTCAGCGAGCCGGAGCGGTTCGGTCGGCTGATGAACCTGATTTGGGATTTTGAATGTCGGCTGATCGAGCTGGCGGCCCGATACGGGTTCGACGCCATCCATTTTGTCGATGACTGGGGCACGCAAAAGGGGCTGATGATTTCGCCCGCTTTGTGGCGAAAACTGTTTGCCCCGGGTTATCGACGGCAGTTTGAATTGGCCCACCGGTTGGGGCTGGACGTGTGGTTCCACTGCTGCGGCAATATCACCGAGATTGTCGAGGATTTCCATGAGCTGGGCGTGGATGTAATGAACATTTCTCAGCCGAACGTGGTGGATATCGAACGGGTGGGCCGTCGGCTTCGCGGCAAACAATGCTTCCTCATGCCCATCAGCTACCAGACCGTAGGCATCAGCGGCACCCGGGAAGAAATCTTTGCCGAGGCGGAACGGATGTACCGTGCCCTGGGCGCCCCGGAAGGCGGCTTCATCGGCTACGTGGAAGAATATAGCTCCATGGGCATGTCCGCGGAAAACTACTGGGCCTGCGCCGAAGCCTTCCGCCGCCTCAAAACCGTCTCCTAGTTTACTGCTGTTGGAATGGAGAGGATTTTAGAGGGCGAAAGCAGGAATTATCTTTCGGCCTAGAAAACCTTTCTCAGCCTTCCAGATAGTGGGCGGGGAATTTCCAGGGGTCTCGATACACGGGGCGGGCCAGCCGGGCCGCCTCCTCGTCGCCCACGATCCGCTCCGTTTTCGGATCAAACCGCACCGATCGGCCAAGCCGATACGCGATGTTCGCCAACCCAATGGCCGCATCAAGCTTGTAATGGTACGACACATTACAACTGGGCTGCTGCCGGCTGCGAATGCAGTCCAACCACTCCCGTTCATGCCCGGGCGAGGGCGGAATCGTCTTGGGCGGCGGGCTGAGGTCTTTCAGCCGATCGCCCTCCGGTACTACCTTGTGCGTGCCGTAGTCGCAAAACAGGGTGCCGTTCACGCCGTGGAAATAGACGCCCAGGCGTCGGCGGATCTTATTGTCCGGCCCCTGCAGATCAAACCCGTAGCTATTGCACAGTTGCAGCATCCAGGTCATGGTCAGGTTCGGGTAGGACCAGAGGACCTGCTGGGTGTCGTAGGCGTCGCCGCAATCTTTGGTAACGAATCGGCCGCCGGTGGCGTCGGTCCGGGGCGGGATGCCCAGATTCAAGGCCCAGAAAGCCACGTCGATAATGTGCGGGGCCATGCCGGGCGTGTAGCCGCCGCTATAGTCCATAAAAGAACAGTTGGTGTGCGCATTAGCACAGATGAGCGGATTGAACGGTCGAAGCGGCGCCGGACCGCACCAGAGGTTCCAATCCATCCCCGGCGGCGCCGGCGCCTTCGGGTCCGGCCCAATGCCTTCTTCGCCCTGATTGCCGGTAAGAAAGGTCCGGACCACCGGGATTGGGCCTAATCGGCCGGACTGGACCCACTCGACTACCCGGCGGTAATTTTCGCCCGCATGGATCTGGGTGCCCACCTGGGTGACGCGGCCATGTTTTTCGGCGGCTCGGCGCACGGCCAACGCCTCGTCCAGATAGAGAGTCATCGGCTTTTGCACATACACGTCTTTTTTGGCCTCGCAGGCTTCGATGGTTTGCAGGGCGTGCCAATGGGGCGGAGTGGCAATAATAACACCCTGGATGTCTTGCCGGGCCAACACCTCATGATAATCATGGTATGCTTTGGCCGTCTGTTTGTAGCGCTGGAAGGCCGCCTCTCGACGCTCTTGCCATACATCGCAGACGGCCGCCACCACGACATCGGGATACTGGGCACAATTGGCCAGGTTGCCCATCCCCATGCCGCCGCAGCCGATCAGAGCGACGGAAATCTTCTCACTAGGTGGCGGCCCCTCCGCCCGACCCAATGCAGCCGCCGGCACCACCATCGGCGCAGCAACGCCGGAAACGAGACAGTCTTTATGCTCATTGGCCATTGTCTTTCTCCTCTTGCAAAAAAGGAGCATTTCAGAAAACAGGAACTTTTTAGCCGAATGGAAAATCCTCTCTTGTCATCCCAGCGAAAGCGGGAATCCCATTGGTAAATACACTGTCTGTAAACACTGGACTGCCGCTTACGCGGGAATGACAATAGGAAGGATATGCGGCAGGGGAAAGGGCCCCCTCATCCGGCCTGCTATGGAGGCCAGCCACTCCTACAAAGGGGAAAGGGTTTGTTCCCCCTCACCCGGCCTGCTAACGCAGGCCACCCTCTCCCGCCAGGGGAGAGGGTGAGTGGTTTTCGGTGTAGGCAGTGCGTACGCCCTATCGGCCTCTCGACGGCCAGGGGAGAGGCGGTAACTCCACTGCTCGGGATTGATACGAAAGTCCTTCCGGTTTACTCGCTCAATTCGACCAAGGCCCAGAAATCCAACTGCGGCACTGGAACGCTGATCCAGTCGTTGTCTATCGAAACGGTCAGGTTCTGCGGCTCGGCCTTGGGTGCATGAAGCACCGCTTTTTTCGGCCTCCGCTGGCCCAGTATATCCAGCCGAAGGCGAACGGTACATCCTTTCTGCGGCTCCATTCGGTCTTCCGGCATTCGATAGGCCCGGCTGACTAGATGCAGGACCACCGGCGCCTTTGGCTCATCGGGCCGAATCCGGGGGACCACCAGCACCTGATCACTGCCCTGAACCTGCACAGGCTGGGGGAGCAATTTTTCCAGAGCCTTTTCATCCGGCCAGACCACCAGCCGACCCTCTTTTTGTACGCTGGCCAGCCAACGGGGCGGTTCTTTCTGCCCAGCAGCCTTTTCATCCAGGGCCGGGTGATCTTTCGGCACGATAACCGTCCGGAAGCCGGCCAGTTTTTCAGCCGTCAGTTCGTAGCCTTCCAGCCAATCGTCGCCCTGGACCACGACGGTAAAGGGGATATTTAGCTCGGCCAGGCGGATGCAGATCGGTTCGATATTGGCCCGGCCTTGGCGGCGTGCGGCGTTGTCGTAGAGCACGGCTGCCGGGGCCAGAGCTTCGTAACCATCCAGAAGCCGAGCCTCCTGCCGAACAAATTGATACACCCAGGCATACGCCTCGTCCGGGCCGTCGTACCAGTGGGTGCCTTTCTCTTTGGTGTAGCACCACTGGCGATGAGGGGCCATGAAGTTGTGGCCCATCGCATAGGAAAGGGCAATCCACAGGCGAACCAGGCCTTCCTTTTTGTGCTCGTTGATGAAGGCCCAATCGTAGCCGCTGGCCGTGGATGCCACGGGTCGGCGCAGCCCATCGGCCAATTTATAGACGTAGATCGGATGGCCGGGCAACTGGCCTTTGGCCGCCTGGTGACCCACCTCGCAGCAAAAATACGTCAGATGCGGGGCGATGGCCAATGCCTCCGGGCTGCCCAGACCAGAATTGACGCAGAAAGCGATCGGCTTGCCGCGGAGCCGCTCGGCCTGTCGGCGAAACTCGGCCACAAACTGGGTATTGGCCTTCATCTGGAAATCCAGAAACTCCCTGGCCAGCGGCATGGTCCACCGGCGCTTGAGATATTCGTCCAGCTTGACGCCCCGAGAGCGGAGGAACTGGCCGTAGTCGAAATTGGCCATATCGGTAACGCCCAGATCGGCCAGGGTCTTTTTGGTTTCTGGCGAGTCTTGGTGGGCTAAATAATCTCGGAAGCCGGCCATGCAATGGGGGCAAAAGCAGCCGCCCAACCAGGTTACACAGCCGGCCGTGCCGGTGTAGTCGTCGATGTGCAGGCCGTCCGGATTGGCCGACATGACCTGCTGGAGCCGATGGGTCAGATAGCGCCGGAACTCCGGACTATTTGTACACCACCAATAATACGGATGCCCTTTGTACTTGTGGTCCCAGAGCCAGGGGACGGTAATCGGTTTGCCGTCCAGGTTGTAGCAGGCGGCCTCCAGGAACTTTTCGGTAAAGTCGATCACGCCGCGGCCTTCGGTGCGAAAACCGATGCTGATGGAAAAAAGCCGAACGCCTTTGGCGTGGGCCTGGGCCCTCCGGTTGGCGTCTCGATGCCCCGCCCAGCCCATCACCGTGCAGCCGTAGAGTTCATATTTGGCCGGGTTATCGTACATGAAGACCACATCGCTGCGTCGGAGGGTAAGTTCCGGCGGCGGCCCAATGGGAGTTTCTGCGTCCGCCCCGCCTGCCGCTCCAACACACCAGGCCATTCCCCCCATCCCTGCCACCACCGCCAGCAAGGTTGGCAGCCATGTTCTCACCGAAAAAGATGATCTGCGCACGAACATCCTCAGCGCCCTTTCTAAAAAAGGGAAAAAGGGAGGGTATCTGGGACTGAAGTTTTGCAAATCGGAGATTTCGTCCGATCTTGTTCCTACCGACCCTAAAAAATCTCGAGATTTTTTAGGGCTTGTTCAGTGGCCCCCCCTGAACAAGTCCATTTTGCAAAACTTCAGTGGGCGTATGGGTTGGGGACCGCCACGTCGGTAGGAGCGCACGGCCAGGCGCTGCGGCGATGCCGGCTTGTCCAGCAGGGAATGGCTCCTACGTCCGGGGACGGTTTACTTTTTTCGGCGGGCCTGGACTTCTTGGAGGGCCTTCTGGTAAACCTCTTCCATTTTCACCGGTTTGCCGCCCTGGGCCTTGCTCACGTCGGCTGCCGACATGAAGGTATAGATTTCCAGGGTCTCTTCCATGCTGACGGGCGGCTGGCCGGTCAGGAAAAACTTGCAGACTTCTTCCACCAGCCCCTTGTAACCGCTGTATTTGCCGACTTCGCCGCTTTCCTTATCGCCTTCGACATAGGCGCCGTAGCCTTTGCGGGCCTCGAACACGCCCACCCGGCCGTCTTTCCAGACGCCCACCACCTTTTCCGGTCCTTCGCGGGTAACCGTCTGGCAACCGGGGCCCATGATGGTAAACAGTATCTCCACGCCGTGGATGCCGTACCAATAGAGGTCAGGATGGTGCGGCTCGATGGACATGGGGCTCCAGGCGGTGCATTTTTTCACTTTGCCAAATCGGCTCTTGCCCGCCCGAATCTCCTCCAGGCCCCAGCCGAAACGAAGCGACGAACTCGAAAAGCAAGGCACACCCTTTTCTTTGGCCAGTTGGAAGATTTCGATGCAGTCGGCCAGACTGCCTGCCAGCGGCTTGTCGATAAAGAGGGGTTTGCCGGCTTCGATGACCGGACGCGCCCACTCCAAATGCGGTCGGCCGTCCACCTCCTCCAGCAACACCACATCCACATCCCGGAGCATTTCGGGAATCGACTCATAAATGCGGATGCCCTTCTGCCGAAGCTCTTCGGTATATTTGGGCCGACGGTCCCAACTGGAGGGGTTGTCCTGGACGCCGCCGGGAAACCCCGCGACCACTTCCACCTGGGCCATCGGGCCGACGGCCTTCGGATCGTTGATCATGCCGCTGAAAGCGATCACATGGGAGGTGGTCAGACCGATCATCCCGGCCCGAAGAACCTTTTGTTCTGGCTTGGTCGGTTGCTGGGCCGGGGAGGCGGCTGGTTTTTCGTCTGCGCCAAGTCCCATCGGGGTTGCCGACGCCAGCAGCCAGCCTGCCGCCACAACGGCCATGGTCCACAAAACTACTTTTTCCCAACGTACCAGCAGACACAACGAAGTATGCATCACCAAGTCTCCTTTCCACAGGGGAGGTTATTTCGGGGGGGATGATTACTTTCCGGCGATGATCAGGTCCAATCGTCGGCTGAACTCTTCCAGCGCCAGGCCGCCGTCTTCGATGGTCAGCCAGCCGTTGTAGCCGACTTCGTCCAAGGCTTTGCGCACTTCCGGCCATTTGACGCTTCCGTCCCTGGGATGGACGAACTTGCCGCCCCGGCCATCCGGGTTCAGGAGGAAATCCTTCACATGGCATTTGACGATCAGGTCGCCTAGGGTACGGATCCATTTTTCCGGCGGGGCGTATTTGACGTGGTTGCCGATGTCGAAATACGCCCGCACCCACGGACTGCCAAACGAGCGGACAAAATGGGCGAAAATATCCGGCAACACCCAGAGATTGTTCCAGACGTTTTCCAAGGCGATGACCACCTTGGTCTTTTCCGCAGTGGGGATCAGTTTTTCGACCGCCGCTCGCGAGGTATCGATGGCGTGGTTGTGGGCCTTGATGTACTCGGCATGTTTGGTGTTGTCTCCTTGTACCACCCGTTTGACATGGCCGGTCTTTTCGTCGAACTCGATATCGAACTCCCAGGCTTCCGGGATGGTCATGCCGGGCGGGCCGACCCGACAAGGCACCAACAGCACCGCGTCGGCTCCATAGGCTTCGGCCGCCTTCAGGGCCGTCTCGACGCTCTGGATGTCGGCCTTGACTTTTTCGGGGTCTTGGCCGTTGAAATTGGTCCAGCCGCGCAGCACGCTATGGATTTTCATGCCCAACTTTTCGGCCAACCGGCGGGCCTGTTCGGCTTGGGCCGGGGGGACGTTCCATTGGTTGCATTCGATCCCTTCAAAGCCGGCGGCCTTCCAAGCCTGGAGGGTCTGCTCCGTAGGAGCGCCGATCATCGCTTTGTGGAGTTTTGTCTTCCACGTTTCCGCCCGAAGTCGGCCTGCCAGGCAAACGCCCAAACCAGCGCCCGCGCTCGAAACTAAAAATTCACGTCGGTCCATAGTCGGCTCCTTTTTCAAGAGGTGAAATCGCTTTTCGCCTTTTTTGCCGAAAGCGTCCTGCAAAGAAAACCTCTCCGTTATCCTATTTGGCGGGGAGGGCTTTTCCGTTAGTATGCCATAGGACACAGGCCAGGTCAATTTTTTCCTGATAGACTCGTAACGCCCGCTGTCTAGCGGGCGAATGGCTCAGGCTAGACAACCTAAGCTACGTACCGCCGCTGTCAGCCGGCGCGTAACTCAGCCTGGACAGGCTAAGCTACGCGAGCCGGGGAGTTGCAAGGGGAGAATTGCTGAAGGTACACTAAACGAAGAGCTTTTTTTGGCGTGAAACCGGAGTGTATGCCTCAAACTACCTGTCCGTATTGTTTCCAAGAAGTCGTTTACGAAGCCTCCGCTGGCGGCGAGGTATCTTGTCCTCATTGTTTTGGGCGGTTTCGTTTCCCAGGTCCGTCCGAAGGAGACGGCGCCGATCCGGGGCAAACCGTCTCTCCCTCCGAAGACGCCATAGTCCCCTCGGAAACCAAACCTGTCGGCGCCGACCCGTTGCGCCGATGGATTTGGATTTTGAGCGGATTGGCCTTGTTTTTGGTCGGTTTGATTGCGGCGGTCGCTGCGGGCCGGTATGTTCGGACTCTTCGCACGGCTACTCCAGAAGGCGGTTTGGGTACGGGGCCGTCCAGCGCTGCGGACCATCCAGCAGGTCTGAATCCTTACGCCAAGTGGATTGGCCAGCTCCAGAAGTCGAAAGACCCGGTGGCCCGATCCAAGGCGCTGGAAGCCCTCGTGGCCGAGGGGCCGGAGGCGGTCCAATCGGCCTTGGACGTCCTGGTGCAGACCAGCGAGGACGGCAATGTGTTTCAAATGCCGGAAGGAGCGACATCTGCCTGGGTGGAGATGGGATCGGCGGGGGTGGAGACGCTCCTGCCCGCTTTGCAATCGGAAAAGGCCAATGTCCGGGCCGGGGCCGCCTATGTATTCTCCAAATTAGGCGGGCAGGCCAAACCGGCTTTGGCCTCGTTGGCCGATCGGCTCCAAGACCCCCATCCCCGGGTACGATGGTACGCCTTGGAGGCGCTAGCGGGGATCGGTCCGGCGGTGAGTGTCGTCCTAGATAAAATTGCCCCTTTATTAGAACATTCGGATCGGCTCACGCGGCGCCGGGCGGTTTTGGTCCTGGCGCGGATCGGGCCGAAAGCCAAATCGCTCCTGCCCCAGGTCCAGAAGCTGGCCAAAGAAGACCCGGACGCTTCGGTTCGCCAGATGGCCGAGCTGGCCGCCCGACAACTGAATCTGGAGGCCCTGGTCCAGCAGGCAACCCAGGAGGCATCCGAGGAGATAAAACCCCTGATCGAACGACTCCAAGGGGGCAATCCCTATGAGAGCGTAGCGGCGGCAGAAGCCTTGGCCAAATTGGGACCGAAAGCCGCCGACGCCCTTCCCGCCTTAGCGCTGGCCCTTTATCACCAAGACAAATGGGTTCGGGAAGCGGCGGCCAAGGCCCTGGGCGCCATCGGACGGGAGGCCAGGGCCTATCGGGATGCCTTGGCGGCCGCCGCTTTGGACGCCGAGCCAGAGGTCCGCCAGGCCGCCCAACAAGCCCTGGACCAAATCGACGGTCGAAAATCGGCGCCCCCTCGTTAAGCGCATTGGTATCTCCACAGGGGTTTTCCCTACAAAATGTTGGGGGAGCCCCGACCAGATCACCCCAACCTATTGCGTTTCCGGGAAGATGTGTAGATACCCATGCGTTAAGCGAACTTTTAGCGAACTTTTCTTGCCTGCCGGGGGTCCTTGCCCAAGGTTGGCCAAAACTGCCGGTTGGTACGGGCAATTTTCGCCCGATGAGGTTTTGGCCAACCCGGAACGGTTTGTTCTGGTCGAGCCGGGCCTGAGCGGCGGTAGGTTAACAGCCCCGTGGAATTCCCCGGAGGATTTTATTGATTGGTGAAGTCCTCCTGGCCGGGGCAAGAGTTTTTCTCCGATCGGCACGCCATTTGCTAAATCCCGGGCAGACCTTTCCTGCCCTCTTTTCGCCAGGATGGCAGAAAGATAAGAAAAGGGCCGTCTCCTTCTTTTCTAAATCCGTCCATTTTTGCAAATTACCTATTTTTCCTCTCTTCCGGTAGGATAACGAACGATGTCTCCTTTCACAGAAGTGCTTAGCGGGACCGGAGTGTTGCAGTCGTTGTGGAATTCGGTGCGACCTGCGCCTACCGAGAGCGCCCCGGCGACTGGTACAGCTAGTTCGGGATCGAGTTCCAAAACTTCTGCCGCCGACGCCGCTGCACAAGCACTGCGGCAGATCGCCGCCCAGTATGATGTTACTCGGATCACCCCTCGGCAATTTGCCCAGATGCTGGAAGAACTGCAAAAGTCCCGGGCCCTCTCGGAAACGGATGTCCAACTGCTGGGTCAAATCCTTTTCGACCTGAGCGAGGAAGGCGTCGATCTGGACGAAACGGTCGATCTGGTGCAATTTTACACGAAAAAGCTCGACAAACTGCAAGACTCTCTGGAGGCCCAAGGAAGCACCGAAGAAGCGTTTCGGCAAATTGCTCCGGTGCTGGCCGGGCTGCAAAAGCGCCTCGATTGGATCAGCCGGCTGGCCCTATTGCACTCCGCCCCGGAATTGGCAGGAGTCAATGTGCTGACCTGAAGACGCTGCTACCCTCCAGGGCAACATGATCCTGCCGTATCCGTCCCCGGAACGCCCGCTGTCTAGCGGGCGAATGGTTCAGGCTAGACAGCCTAAGCTACGTACCGCCGTCTGTCAGCCGGCGCGTAACTCAGCCTGGACAGGCTAAGCTACATAACGCCCTCCCCGGAACGCCCGCTGTCTAGCGGGCGAATGGCTCAGGCTAGACAGCCTGGGTTACAACACCCTTGCTGGAAGCGTTAGGAATGGCAAGCATCTTCCGTCGGCGGAACTGTTTCCCGAACTTTTCTGGGCGCCACGCGGGCTTGATTCCCCGGCGGAGTCTTTTATAGTAACGGGTATAGGCCGCTCTGAAATGTTGGCCTTGTTGCCGGTTTCGGTTTGCCAGCGGCGCCTTTTCGCAGGGTCAGAAAGGACTGGCTACAAACCGGCAGATTCGATCCGTTGCGCCTGCTATATTCGAGGAGGTCAACGCGATGGCCATGCAACTTTCCAGTTCGGCGTTTGTCCCTGGCGGGGCGATTCCTCGTCGCTACACGGGCGAGGGGGAAGACATCTCGCCGCCGCTTCAATGGACCGCAGTACCTGCGGGGACCCAAGAATTGGCCCTGATTTGCGACGATCCGGACGCCCCCACGCCGGAACCCTTGGTCCATTGGGTGCTTTACAAAATACCGCCCCAGATAACCGCTTTGCCGGAAGGACTGCCAAAGACTTCGCAATTGTCCCAACCGCCCGGAGCGATGCAAGGGAAAAACTCTTGGGCAAGCGGCCAAACGATCGGCTACCGAGGCCCCATGCCGCCCCCTGGCCACGGAGTCCATCACTATCATTTCACCCTGTACGCCCTCGACTCCCCTTTGAACATCCAGCCCGGAGAAACCAAAAAAAACCTTCTCAAAAAAATGGAGGGCCATATCCTGGCAACCGCCGAATTGATCGGAACCTACCAGCGATAATCGACCGGTATGGACCAGACCGATCCATCCAGGAATCCAGTCTGGCAGACGGGGTTCCAGCGCCCTTGCTCCTGTTGGAATCATGGAATCGTTTTTCTTTTATGGAACTCACCCTAATCCTTCCTCGCGTCTATGTAGGCTCTTGTCCGGTAGAACCGGCGGATATAGACCAGCTCAAGGAGCTTGGTATTACGGCGGTCTTCAGTCTTCAGACGGAAGAAGATTTTCTTTTTTGGGGGATCGACTGGCCCGCGTTGGAGTCGGCCTACCGAAAAATGGACATCGAACTGGTCCGGATTCCCGTGCAAGACTTTAGCCCCGAAGACCTTCGCGAGAAATTGCCCGCCTGTGTCGCTGCGCTGGAAAAACTCCTCCAGGCGGGCCATACGGTGTTTGTCCATTGCAGCGCCGGCGTCAACCGCTCGCCCAGCGTCGTGGTCGCTTATCTCCACTGGACCCAACACATGCCGCTGGAAGAGGCGTTGGAGTACGTTCGACAGCGCCGACCGTGCGATCCGTACGCCGATTCGATCCGCCTGGCTGCTCCGGATCCCTGAGCCTTGCCCGCCAGGGCATGGGTGGCCAGGAGGACTTGGACCGCCCCTTGCGAGGGAAAGACACAGACATCTTCTGGCCCCCTAAACAAACACTAGGGTTCCTCTTCACTCGTGCGAAAGCAATCCAAGTTTTCTGGAATCTTTCCCCTCTTCTGGGTGGAGGCATTGCCCGGCCCGGAAACTTCTGGCATATTCAAGAGGTTGCCTCCTGGGGCCACGATACAGTAAAATAATGGGAACGTGAGCTTCCGTCGGCGAGGCATTTCCCGGCGACGGGACATTGCGGGGCGTAGCGCAGTCTGGTTTAGCGCGTTAGACTGGGGGTCTAAAGGTCGCTGGTTCAAATCCAGTCGCCCCGACTCGGAGATATGCCCCTATCACGGGGGCCAATCGCCTCCATACCCTGGCGCTGCCTTCCCAGAGCGAAACTCGGGAAGGCAGTGTTCTTTTTGGAGAAGGCTGGTAGGTTAGAAGAATCTCTTCCCGGTTGGCAAACTTGATCCCTATCCAGACGGAAAGGGAGGAAACGTCGCGGAGGAAGACTCGCTGGCGGGGATGGCGCGTCGGATGCGGACGTTCCACCAGGTGCGGAGCACTAGGCCGAGCTTTTGCCAACGGGACAACATGGGCCGTTGGCTGAGCACATCATAGTCCCGTTGGCGGATAGCCCGCAGGATGGCCAATCCGCCTTCGATAAATAGGGCCACATCCAGCCGAAGAAAGCTGGGGACCAGACCAATCAGGGGTCGGCCCCGGAGGAGCCAGCCTTCGGCCTCATCGCACGCGGCGGCCAACGCTCTCTGAAACGTAGGGGTAACCACCCCTCGAATAATGGGCGTCTCATCCCCGCCGAATCGTCGCAGGTGGGCCAGGGGGATATAGATACGGCCCTTTTTCCAATCCTCGGCCACATCCTGCCAGAAATTGGCCAGTTGCAAGCCGGTGCAGATGGCGTCCGAAAGGGCCGCCCGCTGCGGATCATAGCACTCGGCCGTGTACAACACCAACCGACCTACCGGATTGGCCGAGTAGCGGCAATACGCTAATAATTGATCGAACGTGTCGTAGCGGGTAACCTGCTGGTCCTGCCGAAACGCCACCAACAGGTCCAAAAACGGATCGGGCGGAATGCGAAACTGCTGAATCGTTTCCTGCAGGGCGATAAAGACGGGATGGATCGCCCGGTTCTGGAAACAGGCCCGCAGATGACTTTCCCACCAACTCAGCCAAACCAACGCGTGCCGGGGATCAGGGGCCAGATCGGCCAGGTTATCTGCCCATCGGCAGTAGGCGTAGATATTATAGAAGTGTTGTCGCAGACGGCGGGGCAAGCCCCAACTGACCACCGTGAAGTTTTCATAATGCGAGCGGGCCAGTCGGCGACAATACCGCCTGGCTTGCCGCAGGCCGATCGGGTCGGTCAGGGCCGCCTGCGGCCCATACTGTTTCAAATCCTCTGTAAAGCTGTATCGGGCCATCGCCTTCCTATTATGCCGTAAAATTCCCCACGAGAAAATCCAACCCCACCCACAAAAACTTTGTTCCGGTGAGAAACGCTCGTAGATGTTGATCTCCTAGCCAATCGCGGAGGTTTCCAATGCGAATTCTACTGGTCCAGCCGAGAGGATTCTGTGCCGGGGTGCGAATGGCCCTGGAAAGCCTCCAGCAGGCCCTCCAGCGGTTTGGCAGGCCGATCTATGTCTATCACGAGATTGTCCACAACCGATGGATAGTAGAGCATTTTCGGACCCAAGGGGCGGTGTTTGTCGATGATCTGAGCCGGGTCCCCGCCGGGGCCTACCTGGTCTTCTCTGCCCATGGCGTCTCGCCGGCCGTTCGGGCGGAAGCCGCCGCCAGAGGCCTGAAGGTGATCGACGCCACCTGCCCGCTGGTAACTAAAGTACATCATGAAGCTATCCGTTTCGCCCGACAAGGATATCAAATTATACTGATCGGCCACGCCGGGCACGATGAGATCGTCGGCGTGATGGGCGAAGCGCCGCAGGCTATTCGGCTGATCCAAACAGTCGAAGATGTAGATCGGCTGGACCTGCCGCCGGACGCCAAGCTGGCCTACCTTACCCAAACGACCCTCTCCAAAGACGAAGTGGAAAAAGTGGTAGTCCGGCTTCGGGAGCGATTCCCGCACATTGTTGGCCCCCACAAAGACGACATCTGCTACGCCACCCAAAACCGCCAGGAAGCCGTCCGGCGTCTGGCCTCCGAAGTGCAAATAGCTCTTGTGGTCGGCAGCCCCAACAGCTCCAATAGCCGACGACTAGCGGAAATCGCCCAAGCCCACGGAGTCCCTGCTTACCTGATCGACGGCGCAGAGGACCTCCGCTTGGAGTGGTTCCAGGGCGATGAAACCGTACTTTTAACCGCCGGCGCCAGCGCCCCGGAACACCTCGTGGCCCAGTGCGTCCAATGGCTCCAGAAACATTTCCACGCCGAGGTCCAGGAGCGGATCGTCCGAGAAGAACACCTCCACTTTCTTCTGCCGGCTGAATTGCGGGGCGAGGGACCTTCGGAAGCCTGAGGGTTGCCCCCTCAGCGCCCTTTCCGCCGCTGCGAGACAACCGGCGATCTGACGTCGGCGGCGCGGCGGCCGCCTGGATTATCGAAGGGCCTTCTTGCCGAAAAGCACGGCGGCGAGCACTCGTCGAAACAGAAACAGACCGTCCGCCCAATACCGGCGGGCCAGGCGAACCGGTTCTCGCAAAAACCGCCAAAACCATTCCAGCCCCGTCCGTTGCATCCAGCCCGGCGCACGCCGAACCCGGCCCGCGACAAAATCCAGCGCCGCCCCGATCTGCACCGCCGCCGGCACGCCAAGCGTTTCAATATGCTCGGCAAGCCAGAGTTCCCCTTTCGGTTGGCCCAGGGCCGCCAAAAGCAGCTCCGGCCTGGCCTGCCGAATCCGCTCCAAAAGCTCGGTGTGCTCTTGGGCGGTAAGGTTTTCTAAAACCGGGGCCTCGACGCCGACAATCCGCAGACCCGGACATCGGGTTTGAAACGCCGTGGCCGCTTGCTCGGCTACACTTGGTCCGCCGCCGAGTAAAAATACCCGCCAGCCTCGCTCGGCCGCCCGTTGGCAAAGCGCCCAGACCAGATCCGCTCCGGTAACCCGCTCCGGCACCGGCTGGCCCAAAAACCGACTCAGCCAGACCAACGGCATCCCATCCGCCGTCAAAAAAGCCGCCTTCCCGTTCACCTGCCGAAGCCGACCGTCCCGCTCACAAAGCATGGCATAGTGGAGATTGGCGGTGATGAAAAAACCGGGCTTGCCCCGCCGGATCAGCCATTCCACCCGGTCCACCGTCTCGGCAAAACTCATCCGGGCCAACCGAAGCCCCAAAACCTCTACCTCCTCCAGGGGCGGCAACTCTTCCACCGCCTGCTCGAAGGCTTCGGCGACGATTGATGCCTCGGGGTTGGCCATCAGGAGAGGATTCATCGGCGGCTCCTTTTACGGCGGCTAGGTCTGCCACAACTTTCTGTAATTATCCGCTTTTTTTCTTTCGGTTTAGAAAACTTGCGGCCTCCTTCCCAAGTATGCCTTGCAAAAAGACTTAAGAAGTTCTCCCAAGGCGGAACGGAAGGAAATGAGAAACGTCTTCCCCTGCCAATCAGGGAGATTTCCGCCCTGGATACTCCGTCCCTGCTGCCTGAAGCAAACAGGCCCACGAAAAACCCTCCACCGCCCTGGTAGAGCCCCGTCTCCCATGCCAAATGAGGGCGTTTTGGGACTAGATACTCAAAATTAGGGGAAATGTCCCACCCGAAAAGCTGGGTTTTGAGAGATTTTGGAGAAAATTTTGGCCTTGGGGCTTGACAGAAAGCAAAATAATCATACAATAACATGCGATTAAACTATTATAGAGGCCCTTGCATCCCATGCTGAGCCGAACCGGGATTTATACCTGCCGGGCTTTGGTCGTCCTGGCCTCCCTGCCGGAAGGCCAATATCTGGGGGCTGCCGAGATCGCCCAAAAAATCGGCGCCCCTAAAAACTACCTAGGTAAATTGCTTAAAGTCCTTACTGACCAAGGACTTTTGCAATCCCAGAAGGGCAAAGGCGGCGGGGTGCGCCTGGCTCGGTCGGCCACCCATATCACCCTTTGGGAGGCAATGGAACCCTTCGAAAAGGTGAGCCGATGGGAAGGTTGCTTCCTGGGCCATCCACTCTGTGCGGATTCCACGGGCTGCCCGGTGCATCCCCGGTGGAAAAAGGTCCGGGACGCCTATTTGGAGTTTTTGCAACAGACCACCATTGCCGACCTGCTGGCAGGAGCTCGGATTACGCCCCAGGAAGCACCCCCCCTTGGGGTTAAAGAACTACCATCGCAGGAGAATTCCTCCTCTGGCACCAAAGAAATTCCCCCGGCAGGAGGAATTGCCTAAATAGCACCGATGTTACCGAAAATCCGTTTTTTTACCACAGAAATCAGCTAATTGCATGTGATTCAACTATTTAAGGAGGTCCGCCTTTCACGTCCTTAAAACCTTACTTGAATCTATCCCCCAACCATAAAAGGGTTTTCCCCCTCCTAACCCCTGATCCCGTTCTTTCTGGAAAGGAGAGCTATCATGAAACCTACCGATCTGCTGCGTAGCGAGCACCGGGTGATTGAGCAAATGCTTTCGGTACTGGAAAAACTCGGTTCCCTGCCGGAAGACCAACCGATCGACCAGGCCGACGCCCAGGAAACGCTCGAATTTTTCCGCCGGTTTGCCGATCGATGCCACCACGGCAAGGAAGAAGGGCTTCTATTCCCGGCCTTAGAGCGGAAAGGATTTCCGCGTGAAATGGGGCCGATCGGCGTGATGCTTTATGAGCATGATATCGGTCGGAGCCATATTCGGAGCATGGCCGAGGCCCTCCAGCGGCTCCAGTCGGGCCAGCAAGAAGCCCGAACCATGTTCTGCCAACACGCCCGGGCGTACATCGACCTTTTGCGGGAGCATATCTACAAAGAAGATAACATTTTGTTTATGATGGCCGAACAAGCCTTTTCTCCCCAGGATCAGCAACAACTTCTCGAAGAGTTTCATCAGACAGAACAAACGGCTGTAGAAGCGGGGGAACATGAGCGGTGGATCCAGGCGGCCCATCAACTGGCCGACAAGTACGGCCTGCCCCGGACGGCCGAACGGCCCTCGTCTTGCTGTGGTTCGCATAGTAGGTAAACACAAACTTCTCTGTTCCGGTAGTAAGGTTTTGGTGTTGGAGGCTTCTTTTCAGGAGATGGATGCATGAGTACGAAGGGTTTGCGGAACTTTGCCATTGTGGCGTTTGTGGTTAGTATGGCGCTACTGTTGGGCGGCGGTTTTTTCGCCTTCGACAAAGTACCGCCTATTCCGGACAAAGTGGTCGTCCAGCCGAACGGGTCAGAATCGGCTTTAGCTGGTCAGGGTGGGGAAACCTCGGCTGCTTCTTCTGGCGGTAGATTGGCCGATGTGTTGGACCCGCCCCTAAGCGGCGAGTCGATCCGGCGGGGTCAGCAGGTCTATCAGCGCTACGGGCTGATGAATCACGGAAGTGTGTGGGGCCACGGTTCGTTGCGGGGAATGGATTTCTCGGCCTATACACTCCATGGAGTAGCCGAGCTAATGAAGGTGTATTATGCGGCCGGCGGCAAACCGAGTCCCGATGCTTACACAAAACTTCCGCCCCAGCCAAGCCGACAAATCGACGAACTGGACGTGAAAGTCCAGCGGGAACTTCGCACCAACCGATACGATCCGGCCGCCAGGGAGCTTCGGCTCACGCCGGCCCAGGCGTTTGCCGCTGCGCAGATGCGGCGGTATTGGGATCGCACTTTTGCCGAGGGCGACCAACGCTACGGATTTTTGCCCGGCGCGATTCCCACGGCCGAGGAACGGCGGGATTTGGCCGACTTTTTCTTCTGGACCGCCTGGGCGGCTGGCACCGAGCGGCCCGGCCTCAGCTACACCTACACGAACAATTGGCCGGCCGACCGGCAGGCAGGCAACGAACCCTCCAACGAGACGGTGATCTGGAGTGTGCTATCGATCCTGGCACTGTTTGCCGTGTTGGGGCTGGTGGTGTATATTGTTCACCGGTACGAGTTTTTCTACGGCGAATCGAAGGCGGTGGAGGCGGCCTGGGCCTTGCTGCAAGCGCCGGTAACGGCCAGTCAGCGGGCGGCGGCCAAATTCTTTCTGGTGGCGGGCCTGCTATTTGTCGCTCAGATTCTCATGGGGGGACTTCTGGCCCATTACACGGTGCATCCGGGCAGTTTCTACCTACAGGCAATTGCCGAGCTCATTCCCTATAGCTGGGCCAAAACCTGGCACTTGCAACTGGCGATCCTGTGGATTGCGGTTTCGTGGATCGGGACGGCTGTGTACTTGGCCCCGCTGATGACAGGTCGGGAACCGGCCGGGCAAGGCCTGCTAGTGAACATCCTGTTTGCAGCGGCGGTGCTGGTGGCCGTCGGCAGTCTGTTGGGCGAGGCCCTCGGCATCAAAGGGTATCTGGGCGAGGCCTGGTATTGGCTGGGCCACCAGGGATGGGAATACCTGGAGTTGGGCCGACTGTGGCAAATCCTGCTTTTTGGCGGCCTGATCTTCTGGTTGGTGATCGTCTATCGAGCGATGCTCCCGGTGCTGCGCCGGCCGGAAACGCCCGAACAAGAATCCCACGATCGGCGGGCGCTAACCATTTTCTACGTGTTCAGTGCGATTTTTGTGGTGGCCTTTTTCGGGTTTGGGCTGTTTTACCACCGAGGTACGCACATTACGATCGCCGACTATTGGCGGTGGTTTGTCGTGCACATTTGGGTGGAAAGCATTTTTGAGTTTTTCGGCGTGGCGGTGATTTCGCTGTTTTTGGTAACGCTGGGGCTAGTTAGCGCCCAGTCGGCCCTTCGGGTGGCGTATCTGACAGCCATCCTGGTGTTTTTGAGCGGCATTCCGGGTACCGCACACCATTATTTCTGGTACGGAGGCCCCAGTTTTTGGCTTGCGGTGGGGGGGGTGTTTAGTTCGCTGGAGCCGATCCCGCTGATTCTTCTGGTGGTGCGAGCCTGGATGGAGTATCGCAGTATTCGGGCCGCCGGCCAGGAGTTTCCGTATCGCTGGCCGCTCTATTTCCTGACGGCTTCCAGCGTGTGGAACTTTGTGGGCGCCGGGCTTTTCGGGTTTATCATCAATCTGCCCATCATCAACTACTACGAGCACGGTACGTATCTGACGAGCAACCACGGCCACACGGCCCTGTTCGGCGTGTATGGCATGTTGGCCATTGCGCTGATTTTGTTCTGCTGGCGCGGTCTGGTAGAAAGTCGCTATTGGAACGATCGGCTTTTGGCCGCTAGTTTCTGGGGGCTGAATGGCGGGCTGTTTTTGATGTTTTTGACGGGACTACTGCCGATCGGCCTAGCGCAACTGTGGTATAGCTATGATCATGGTCTGTGGTGGGCACGGAGCGCCGCCTTCTATGAACTGCCGATCATCCAGACCCTGGGCAATTGGCGGATCGTGCCTGACACGATCATCATTGTCCTGGGCGCCTTGCCGCTATTGTATTTCCTGCTGAGCACCTATCCGCGGCTTCGGCGGCAGTGAAACGGGCTTCCAGAAAGCGAAGAGCAAGGGCTTTCTGGAATCGCACCTAGAAGTAGATGGAGGCCGAGGCTGGCCATTTCCAGACGGCCCGGCGATGTTACGAGTCGCCGGCCAGGGGGGCATGGTCCAGCGGGGTGTAGATAGGTCCTTGGGGCGTAAGCTGACTGGAGAAGAGGGTTATTTGGCGGACAGAAACCCATCCGGCCTGAAAGTCTTGTTCTTTGCGGAGTCGTTCGAGGAGGGCGGCCAACTGTCCGCCGCCCCGCCGAACTCGGCCTAGGGTCAGATGGCCGTGAAACGGGCGGTCTTCGGGCCGAAAGCCGAGCGGTTCTAACGTCCGTTCTACCTTTTGGGCCAAGATACCCAAAAGTTCGGCTCCTTGGCCGACGCCCAACCAGAACACGTTCGGCCGACGCAAACTGGGAAAGGCGCCGGTGCCGCGGATTTCCAGCTCAAACGGCCTGCACTCCGCCGCCGCTTTACGCACCGCCTCGGTTACGGACGGGATTTGTTCCGAATCCACATCACCCAGGAATTTGAGCGTCAGGTGCATGTTTTCCGGTTCCACCCATTTGACATCCCGGCTGAGCCGCTCCCATTGCTGGACCAATCGGCCCGCCGCTTCCCGAACCTCTGGGCTGGACTCCACGGCGATGAAAGTACGAATTGTATTCACAAGAAATCCTCCTTAGGGAACACTTCTGCCCGAAAGAGCCTGTTGGCGCTATTATCATCCTGCGCAAAGCGGAGCGCCTCTTGGTGTGGACCAGTATTTCTGGATTCCCGCTTGCGCGGGAACGACGGTCAGAAGTCATCGGGTTTCCAGCGGGCAACAGGTGGATTCGGTGGAACCAGGTTCAAAAACTGAGCATCCGTTTATACTCGTCCATCCGTTGTTCCAGGTCTTCCCGACGGATTTTCAGGAGCCGATCCAGACTAAAATCTTCCACCGTAAAACTGGCGACCAGGATACCGTAGGCCATCGCTTCTTTGAGCGTCTTCGGGTCGAAGGCCCCGCGCATGGCCAGATAGCCCATCATGCCGCCGGCAAAACTATCGCCGGCGCCGGTGGGATCCACCACATCGGGCGTCGGATAGGCGGGCAGGACGTAGGTTTCGTGTTTGGAAAAGAACATGGCCCCATGTTCGCCCTTTTTGATTACCACAAAGCGAGGCCCCATGTCGCGGATCTTATGGCCTGCCCGCACCAGATTTTCGTCGCCCGTCAGCAGCCGGGCTTCGCTGTCGTTCATCACCAGGCCGTCGATCCGGGCCAGCAGGTTCTCCAGTTCTTTGCGTTGGGTATTGATCCACAGGTCCATCGTGTCGGCCACGATCAGTTCCGCGCCGGTACACTGCTCCATCGCTTTCAGTTGCATGGTAACCGGTCCGTTGGCCAGGAAGAGAAACTTCGCCCGTCGGCAATCGTCGGGCAACACCGGATCGAACTGCTCGAATACGTTCAGATGAACTTCCACGGTTTCCCGCTTGTTCATATCGGCCAGATACCGCCCTCGCCAACGAAACGTTTTTCCGCCCGGAATGATTTGCAACCCCTGCGTGTCGATGCCTCGTTGTTGGAACAGGCGGGTGTATTCGGCAGGCCAATCCTCCCCCACCGCCCCCACCAGCCGAACCGGCGTAAAATAACTCGCCGCATACGAAAAATACACCGCCGATCCGCCCAGCACATTTTCCCGCTTGCTCGTAGGCGTCTCGATACTGTCCAACGCCACCGATCCGACCACCACTAACGGCATAGGTCCTCCTCCTGTCTGCTGTTTCGACGAACTTCCCAGTCCAAAAGACACAATCCACTCTTGGAACGCCCCCCTGCCTCCGTCGATTCCTGTCCGTGCCCCCTCTGGACCGATAGCCTCCGAACGGAACCTATTATCCAGCCAAACCGCTTCCAGGACAAGGGGCGCAAGAGCCGGTTGCCGCGTCGCCTCCGACCTACAACCGCTTCCGATAGCATTCCGTTGCTCGTTTCAGGCTATCGTGGTGGAAGTCCCATAACGCAACCGGCTCGGGCGCAAAAAGCCTTTCCAAGAGAAAGAAATACACTGCGAGAACTCCCCTGCCGCTGAAAAAACGACGGGGCGGAAAAGATGGGGGGGCCGACGGCCGGGAGGGCACAAAAACTTTACGGCGACTCCAATACAGATCGACGCCACTGGGCCATCTCCGCCGGCGTGATCTGGCCGGCGTGGAGCTGAAGCCGTCCCCCATGCTGCGGCCCATAACGCTCCACTACCCAACCGTAACGCTCCGCCAGTGCCGAGGCCGAGAGCGGCGATCCCTTTTTGTTGGTTACCCCGGCCACCAGCACCGGGCAAGGCGCCAACGCAGCCAAAAGGTCTTCTTCGTCGAACCACCGCAGCGCACCAGGCAGCATTTGAATACTATGGAATTCGTCGATCTGTTCAGAAAGGCTTTCCAGCCGATCCAGTCCGCCCAGAGCGGCCGCACCCGCAAACCGCCTCGGTTCAACTAGCGCCGCCATTTGCACGGCAAGGGCGGCAGTCCATCCCAAGCCGACGCCCACGACTCGGTTTGATGGGGGATCGGCTTGACGTTGGAGGAAGTCCGCCCCTCGGACCAGCATTTTTGCCCAAACGCCTGCCCGAGGACGCCCGGCCATGATTTCCACCCGGTCGTCCGCCCGCTGCGTATGGAGATGAAGGACCCGTATGCCTTGGGCGGCCCATGCGGCGGCCTTCTCCCTGCCCGCCGGATTGTCGTCCGCCGCCAGCACGATCGCTCCTTCTACCGAGTGCTTCGGTTCGTAAAGGTCCGCCTCTGTCCAAAAGGCGGGTTCATACTCCAGCGCCATTTTGATCACCACGCCTGCGCCGTCCTCCCGCCGAGCCATCCGCCCAGCGCCAAGCGGCCCCTCGGTCGGTTGATAGTGGACGACCCTTTGCACTGCTTCCCGGATAAATCGCCGGTAATCTTCTGCCGAGAGGGTTTTTCGCCGCTCGATTCTGGCGGCCCGCAGCTCGGCCATCAACGCCCGGTTCAGCGAATAGACGGTTTGCGCCCCCGGCAGATTGCTCACCTGTCCTCCCGGGGCGCACCAAAGCTCCTCTTCTTTTTCGGTCTTTACGGGCGGCTCTTCCGCTCCGACCGAAGCCAGATCGAAATGACGATTCAGAAACCGGTAGAACTCTCGGCGGGCTTCCGGCCAATAACCGTGCGGCGTCGGAACGTTCGCATATTCGATCCGGTTGGCCATACCTATGGCCTCGTACATCTTTTGCACTTCTCGAAACACTGCCTCCATGCTGGCCGGCGGAAATTCGCCGTCCTGTTGGTTGCCGAGGATTAGAAGCGGCCGGGGCGCAAAACAGGTCAACATTTGTACGCTGCCCGGCCCATACGGCCCGCACACATCCGGAAACCACGACTCGACGTGCAATCCCGTATCGTCCGTAAGCCGGATGCTTTCCGCCACATACGACGTCGGCGCCGCCAAGGCAAGCCGATCTTCGATCGCCGCCAGATACGTCGTGATCGCTCCGCCGCCGGAACAACCCGAACAGGCGATCCGGTTCCGATCCACCTCGGGCCGACTCTCCAGATAATCCAAACACCGGATACAGTCCCACAGGAAGTAGCTGGCCAAATGTCTGCCCGAAGGCATACACTGGTAGCCCTGGATGTAATGATGATTGCCCGTGGCCGCCCCATAGACGCCCCGTTCGCCTTGTCCCAGCGGATCGAAGGCCAGCACGATGTAGCCTTTTTTCGCCAGGGTGATGAACCGGGCTTGATAATTGTCGTTCACGTCATGGGCTTTTCCTTTCGGGGCGTGTCCTTCAGGACATAGCACCGCCAGCAACGGCCCCTTTCGGCCTGTAGGAAGATACAGGTTGATCGGCACATAGAAGCCCGGCTGACTTTGGATCAGAATTTTTTCGATCACATATCCTTCTCGTTCCAGACGGCCGACAATGGTCGGCTGAAGCGGGGTTCGCGGCGGCCACGGCCCCAGCACCTCCAGGAACCGCTCCCGCACCCACTTCTGATATTCGGCCAAATCCTTCTGCGTGCGAATCCGATTGCGGACGGCCCGATCCTGCTCTTGACGGGCCAATTGATACCGGCGCAACGATTCCCGAAGCGTCGGTAGCGGCGTCGGAGGCTGGCTCTGCCCCGCAGAAGCCGTCTCCTTAGCGCTGGCAGAAACCCTCTGCCCATCTCCTGTCGAAACAGCCCCGGCCGATTCGGCGGAACCAGCCGCCGTTCTGCCCCCCCGCCTCTCTTCGCCGAAGGACGTCTGAGTCGGCCCACTCGCAGCCGTCTGCCGCTCGATCGCTAAAACCAGCCTCCCCTGTTCCCCAGCCGACAGCCAACTACCACAGAGCACAACCAGCCCAAAACACAGCTTCCCCAATGTCCTCATGCGTCTCTCCTGGGGGGGTTCCCTCGCGGTTTTCAAACCATTAAGACATGACCGAACTGCCCCTTCAGGCCCCGGAACCGCCGAGAGATTCGGATTGCTGCCGGGCGAACTGTTCGCTGGCTTCGACCAGCACAGTCAGGTTTTCCGGCGGCACACGGGGCGAAACGGAACAGGCGCTGCTCAAGATATAGCCGCTGCCGGGGCTGCCCACCCGAAGCCGCCACAGGGCGTCGGCCCGCACCTCCTCCCGGCTTTTTTTGAGCAGAGTGTTCACTGGATCGATATTGCCTTTGAAAAACAGCCGATCGCCCACCCGACGTTTGGCGTCCTCCAGATCCACGTTGCCCAGCGGCGGCGGGTCCAGCGTGTCGATTCCGTCGATGCCCGCCTCGGCCATCAGCTCCAGCCGATCGCCGATCCGGCCGCAGGTGTGCACATACACCGGCAGTCCTTCCTGGTGGACCGCCTCGGCCACCTTCGCCTCATAGGGAAGCACAAACTCCGCATATTGCCTGGGCGAAATGAACCCACCGCCCGCAAAGGCCGACGAAATCAAAATGGCATCCACGCCTCGGCGGGCAAACCGCCGGGCCAGGTCCGCCGTGCCCTCCGCATACGCCGCCAGAATCGCATGGCAACGGTCCGGCTCGTCCAATAGATACATTAGCGCCTGCTCATAGCCGAAAAGTTCCATCAATTGCGTAAACGGCGAAAACACCTCGGCATGGACCGAAACCTGCCCGGCCGTCTCGGCCAGCACCAGATCCACGGTCCGCCAGATATAGTCGGGCCAATAGTTGCTTTTGTCGGGCCGATACGGTTCCATGCCGAAGTAGAAGGGATATTTCAGGCCGCCCGGCCCATGGGGATCGTCGTAGTAGAGTAGATCGGGGTCCACTTCCTGGATGGTGGGCCGACGCCGTCCGCCGGCAGGAAAATGCTGCACATTGTCGTCGGCCGGACAGCGGGCCGTGTCCCCATTTTTCCAATAGACGGTTTGGCTTCCGTCCGGATGGGTTTCGATGCGAGCCACCCACCGCATCCAATCCGGATCGGTGCCCAACAGATTGATCAAGATGCCGTCGAACCGATAGCGCCGCTGCAGGGTTACAAGAGCCCGGGCAAATCCTTCGCTGGTAAACCAAAGGTCCACAGGACTCACGTCGGTATTCAACAGGTAATGGCCGATGGCCAACTGACACATGACCGGCACCCGATCGACCGGCTTATGTCGCATGGCCGCCGCCACCCGCTCCCGACTCGTCATCGCAAACCCCTCCATGAACTGCTCCTATCTCCGAAGGACAGGTTCCAGGGAAAGCTAGGGATGAATTTTCCTTTTCCTATATCCCTGAGCACTGACCACAAAGAAGCTCCCATTGATTTCTTCTTCAGAATAGCTGTTCAATATACGGTCAAGTTGGCGATGAACGGCCTCTTGCGTCGAGGGCAACATCCGTAGATAAAACACACCGACCCGGATTCCTTTGACAAAGACCAGATGCCCGAAGTCTCTATCGCGGGTTACGAATATCCGGCCTTGCGCCTGAGCTGTTCGGAGCAATTCCTCATCCGAGGCCTGGGAAAGGCCCATCTGAGTGGCCGTTACCACATCGTGGCCGTGATCCCGAAGCCACCGAGCCGTAACCTGATATACATCCTGGTCGAGCAAGAATTTCATTTCGGTTCTACCGCAAGGTGAATTTCCTCAGCCTCGATTAAGGCAATCGCATACTGAATACATGTACGGATGTCCTCTACCTGGAGCTCCGGATAGTAATCTTGGATGATCTGCTCAAACGACAGCCCCTCCCGGAGTAGTTCCAGGACGTTTTCGACCGGTATTCGGGTGCCTGCCACACAAGGCTTGCCGAAATGAATGTTCGGATTGACCGAGATTCGCTCTAACATTTGAATATTCCCTTTCTGTTTACAAAATAGGCAACCATGCAGCCGAATGGAGAAGTGTTGAGTTCCCCCTTTGTTCCGAAAGGTAGCGAACCGGGGCGGGCCAGAGGCCCCCCCTAGCAGTGCGCACCAGAGGTCCGCGCTGCCGGGGGGTTGCTTCATTCGGTTGAAAGGGTACTCGGAATTTTTGAGGCGGGTGCGTAGTGTGCAAACTACTGAACAAACCCATTTTGCAAGACTCCAGAATAAACTTTTCGGGCATCTCACCGGCCCAAGAGAAAGGTTTCGGATTTTCTGCCCTCCCCCGGCGGACATTGGTATCTACACATCCCAGAGGCCCATGCCGGAGGCCGGGCAAACCGCCAAAGTGGCTCAACTCCTTCGCCTCTCCCCTGGCCGTCGAGAGGCCGGCCTCGGCTTTGCCGAGGCCAGCTAAAATCCCCGAAGGCCCGGATCACCGTCCTTTCCCGGTTTGTAGCATTTTAGCCGAATGCAAAGGAGGCTTCTTTTAGGACGAAATTTGCCTGGGATTATCCCAGGTCCTATGAGGCGGCTACGTTGTTATTCCTCCCAAGTAGCGGCTGCAAGAAGCCTAGATTCCCGCTTGCGCGGGAATGACAAAGTACTGCATTCGGCTAAAATGTTACCAAGATTCAATATATCAGAGTGAATCTCGAAAAACCTCTGGTTCCAGAAACATTTTACACCCAGCCGAGGTGTTCCATCCACTGGTAGAGCCAGGGCTGGGTCCAGGGGTTCCAGGTGGGGTAGGCGGCCGAGGCAACGGACACGGCTAGGAGCACCAGGGCAAGCAGTCGGCCCCAGCGGCGCTGGGCCAGCCAATCTACGGCCGGGATCATCCCCACCAGCCAAAGCGGCGCAAACCAGAACATCCATCGGAACCCGCAGGCCTGGCCGCCGTAGTTCAGCTCCTTGACAATCCCGATGTAAAAGACCAGAGCGGCCAGAGAAGCCAGGAGCACCGCCCCGGCCAGACCTCGGAACCCTTCCACCGGCGGTCGAAGCAGGCCCATGACAAGCCCCACGGCCGCCAGCAGCCAAATCGGCGTGAGCGAAAAGACCCCATGATGGCCGACCAGGGCGTGCAGGGCGTACTTGGCCCGGTTTGTTTCCCCGCGGTCGATCCCCTGCGGATTGCGCCAGTAGCTTTCCCGCACAATGACCTTGTCGCCCCGGCGTACGGTATATTCATAGTCGTACCAGTTTTCTTCTTTCTCCACCGCATGACGGCGGGCGTAGGGCGGGATGGGCGTGCCGTGGGCAATCCAGTTGGTCCCCAGCATGGCGGCCAAGACCACCAGAACAGGCGGTACATAATAGACACCCGTGCGCACCGGCGCCTTCCACAGAAGCCCCAACGTCAGCAGAGCGAAAAACGCCAGCGCGGGCAGTTCGTTGGTCACGGCAAAGGCCCCGAAAAGCCCGGCCAGTACAAAAAGCCACCATCGCCGGTCCTGGTCGAACCAGATCGGCACAGCGGCGGCCAGGGCCACCATCGCACTAACAGCGCCCAAAAGATGATTATTCAACACCACGGCAAAGGTGGTCAGAAATGTGCCGAACACTCCGGCGGTCAAGATAAACAGTTTGGTCCAGGTATGCTGGGCCAATCGGTCGGCCAGCCGGGCCAATAGCCAAAAATACACCCCCAGCGGAATCACATTCACCAGCACCAGCAGCGTCCGACCTACCAGGTACGGGTGTTCTGCCATTTTCCAACCAAGGATGTGGTACATGATCCAATACGGCCCGGCTAGGAGCGTGGGCAGCAGGGGCGGCTTGCTAGAGTACAAATGTCCTTCATGCGGGCCTAGGCCGCCCCGGCCTTCCGCGTCGTGCTTAACCATGTCGATCGTGTCCCAGCCAGGCTCCTGGATCACCTTGTCAAGGGCGTACGGGATACAACGTCTTTCCTTTCGGCCGTTCACTTCCACTTCGTCATAGACCCAGAGGTCGGGTTCCACCAGGACCCGGACGGTGCACCACCGGCTCCGGTCGTTGCTACTGAGGAAGGGGCGCATCACCGAGAGGCGTTCCCGGCGGTAGCGGGTTTCCCAATCCTGGAGGGCCTTTTCCAACTCGGCGCCTGCCAGCCCCTGGGCGATGAGCTCCTGGCGTTGGGCCGACCGGGCCTTTTCCAGCTCCTTGAGCCGTTCCGTATAAACATGGAGCATGTTGACCGAATCGACCGCCATGAGCCGACCCAGTACCACCGCCACCCCGGCAGCAATCACCACCCAGGCCACGGAGCGAAACGTGCGGGCCGAAGTTCTTTCTGCGGGAACGGACTGCGAAACACTCATGTGGGATTCTCCTATCCGGAAAAGACGATTACGCCTCTGGTTTTTACTCTGGTTTCGGGAAGGGCGTCGAATCTCCGGCAGCCGATGCCCCGGGAGGCAAGATCGAAGCGGCAGGCGTCGGCGAAGAAGCCGGCGCGTATTCGGCAATGGAATAAGGCTTAGGACCTCTGCCGTAGAGGGCGATCATCCCCTCGGCCAGCAGTCCCACGGCGATCCACTGGCCGCCCAGGACCAAAAGCCCCACGCCGCCGACGGCCAACGGCTGCAAAGGAAACTGGGCCAGCAGCCACCAGGGCCACCACTCCGCCCAACTGCCCAGACAGTACACGAGCACCAGCAGGCCCAACAACATCATCAGCAGACCCGTTCCGCCCAGCAGGTGCTGCGGCCGGAACCCATAGGTGGTCAAGAACTTCACGGTCAGCAGGTCCAACACGCCTTTAACCGCCCGGCTAGGGCCGTATTTGGACCGACCAAACTGCCGAGGCCGATGGTGCACCGGGACTTCCGTTACCCGGAAGCCGCGGGCAGCGGCCAGGACCGGCACTAGCCGATGCATCTCCCCATACAAGCGCACCTCCCGGACCACCTCCTGTCGATACGCCTTCATGCCGCAATTATGATCGTGCAGGTGCACGCCGGTCAGCCGACGCACCGCATAGTTGAATATCCGAGAGCCGATCACCTTGCCCCAGGGGTCTTGCCGATGCTGTTTCCAGCCGCTGACCAGATCAAACCCTTCCTCCAGCTTGGCCAGCAGCTTGGGGATTTCGTGCGGATCGTCCTGCAGGTCGGCGTCCAGGGTGATCACGTATTCCCCCTGTGCGGCGGCAAATCCAGCGTCCAAAGCAGCCGCCTTGCCAAAATTCCGCCGAAACCGGATGCCCCGGACCCGCTGGTCCCGCTCGGCCAACCGCCGAATCACCCCCCAGGAACCGTCCGTCGAACCGTCATCGACGAAAATGATCTCCATCGAGTATCCCCGGCCTGAGGACATCTCGACCAATTCCTGGTAGAGTTTTTCCAGACTCGGCTCTTCGTTATAGAGAGGGATCACCACCGAAAGCATCTGCCGAGGTCCTTTTCGTACCTTATGGCTATAGGATCAACGCTGGCTCCGGGGATCGCACTGCCCGGGAGACCTTTGGAGAATGCTCCAATAACTTCCGTATAGGATAGCCGATATTGCCAATTCTGCCACTAGCCAGACCAGGCGCAAAAGCACCGCACTGGCCAAGGCGGCGGCTTTGCCCACCTGGGGGGCCAACAGACTCAACAACACCGCTTCCCGGACCATGATGCCGCCGGGCACCAAAGAGACAAACCCGGCCACCACAGCCAAGGCCGCCGTGGCGGTCCAGAGTGCCCACTGCTCCGTATTGCCCCAATGGACCTGTACCCCCATTCCGGCCAGACAACAGCCTAAACTCAGCCCCAAGACCAACCAACAAACCGCCATATATGCCCATCCCAGCAGCATGGTCGGTAGGCGGTATCGGTCGGCGGTTTCCAAGATCGTGCCCCCATTTTCCGGCCAGCGGAACCAACGCAGGGCCAGTCGCACCACCGAAGGCAAGGTCGGCAGGCCCGAAACGACCATCAGCCCTAGCGACAAAAGCATCAGCCAGGGATGATCGCGAAACTGGGCCAGCAAAATGGCCAATGAGATAAACGCCCCGACGGCCATCATGGTCAGCGTTTCGATAAAGGTGCTGACCGCGGCCAGTCCTAAATGGACCCGTTGGCCGGAAATCAGACCGGCCCGCAGCACAATGACCATCGCTTTGCCAGGCACGTACTTGCCCAGATGGCTGATATAGTAGGCCCGAAGACTTTCGAGAAGATGCGGGTTTTGGCCCAAGCGGCGGAGCACGTAGTGCCAAAACAGGGCTGGACCGAGCAACCCCACCAGATAAACCCCACCAGAGAGTATAAGCCAACCCCACTCCAATCGCCAATGGCCTTGCTGGAGCTCTTGCCAACCTTCCTGCAAGGTTTTGCGAACAAACCACAAGACCAGCAGGACCACCAGGAGTTTGGCCAGTGCCAGGAGCCATTTACGGGTGGTAGGCCATGTTGGTTTCATTTAGGCAATATACACAAAATAAGTAAAATCTAGAAAGCCTGGCCACACAAGGCCATGCCTCTTTCCTTGGAGGGAACAGAGCCCCCCTTTGTAGCATTTTAACTGGATGGAGGAATCTACCATTCCTCCCAGGCAGGAATCCAGAAATCTCCTTCCCGCGCACCCGGCAACCCAGACTTGTCCGCATCCGCGGGAAACCCAAAAAGCTAAAAAAACTGGTAACATTTCAGCCGAATGCAAAGGAGGTATTTTTAGGGCGAAGTTTACCCAGGATTGTCATTCCCGCGCAAGCGCCCAATCCAGGCTTCTTGCTGCCGCTCCTTGGGAGGAACGAGAACGTAGCCGCCTCCTAGGACCCTGGATTCCCGCTAGAGCGGGAATGACAAGGTACTGCATTCGGCTAAAATGTTACAAAAACTGGATTCCCTCTTGGGCGGGAATCACAGGCTAGCCGTCTCCCACCCCAAATGGGGAGTTCCTTCACTCCGCTGGAAAGGGTACGAAAATTTCATTGTACCCGGTGGGGTTTTGTTAAAGGAGGGTGGGCAGGCTGGAGCACCCGCCGGGGGGGATTGCCCAACCAGTACGGATGGTAGGTGCATAGTCCGGGGAGATTTTGCGGGCCGTCCTACGGTTCTGGGTTGGTGGAGGGTACGTATTCCGTAGGGGCAAATGGACTTTATCCGGGCAATTCGTAGCCAGCCCGGCGAGGTCGGCTGAGCAATTTATTGGCCTCGTCGCAATTGGTGAACCGCTCGGCTACAGGGTCCCAGCGAAGCACTTCGCCCACCCGACCTACTTCCCGGACGATATTGACCAGGTAGCAGAGGGTGGTCGAACGCTGGCCGATCTCGATGTCGGCTGTGCATCGGCCTCGGGTTTTAATGCCCTGGAGCCAATTTTCAATATGGTAGGCGGTTTCCGGCCGGGTGATCGGCCCAGGATTGTCTGGCGAGCGGACAATGTCTTTCGGATTGCTGGCCAACTTATTGCGATTGATTTCGATTTTGCCTTGTTCACAGACGAAAATTGCTCCCAGGCCCGGTCCGCGGTCGCCGTCCAGATGGAGTTTTAGCTCCGTACCGCTGGCGAACTTCATGGTCACTTTGGCCCGCGGGCCGGCGAGCTTGGCCATGTGATGGTAATCCGTACCGGTGTCGATGTCGCCGGTCTCGCCCAGCACAAGACCGCCGACGGTCTGCCGAGGTACGAACCGGCCGCTTTCGCGAACCTCACATTTTTCCTCCAGGATGATTTCCACCGGGCCGGTATCGTCGGTTCCCAAAGCGCGGTTGACCTGATCGTAGGAATGGGTACCCCAGCCGGTTACGCCGAAACACAGTCCACCGCCGTCGTAGTCCCACCAACGGGCCCAACCACGGTGCAACGCCGGATGATAGGGCCGATACACAGCCTGGTTGGTCCACTCGTCCCACCAATTCTTTTTTCCGCCGGGAGGCAGGGGCTGTTCGGGCTGGTCTTTCCAGCGGTCCGGCCCGATGAAGTTGGGGGCTAGCACCGTGAGGCATTTTCCGAGTTTGCCAGTCTTTACCAGGTCGCTGGCCCAGTTGTTGATCGGCATGGATCGCTGCTGGGTGCCGACTTGGGTGACCCGGCCGTATTTGCGAGCAGCCTGGACCATGCGTCGGCCTTCTTCGATCGAAAGCGCCATGGGCTTTTCGATATAGACATCTTTTCCCGCCTGCATGCACAGGATCGTCACCCAGGCCCGGGCGTGCGTGGTGGTTTCCACCATGACCGCCTCGATCGCCTTTTCCTTATCGAGCATCTGGCGGACGTCATCGTAGATTTTCCAGGGTTGGCCTTGGCTGAGGTCTTTGGCAAACCGTTCCGCAGCAGGCAGATAGCAGTCGCAGACGGCCACAATCTGCATGGGCAACCCCCGGGCTTCCTGCACAATGCCGCGTGCTCGGCCGCCCAGGCCGACAATGGCCACATGGACCTGTTCGCTGGGCGCAGCCTCGGTGTGCCCGCCCAGGACATGCCGGGGCAGGAAGATCGGCAACGCCAAACCGCCGCCTGCCGAGGCCAAAAACTTCCGACGCGTGCAAAAGCTGCTCATATCGGTTCCTTTCTATGTGAGGTTATACGCTTTTATTATCCTTTCGAGCAATATGGGGTGTCAACGGCCGCTTGCATCTGCCGGCGGAAAAGGAGACAATATTTTTTCTACATTGAGCATGCTCTCCTTTTACAAATGGATATAGGGTGTTGTGAGGGCCTGAATCATTGGGTCGGGCCAAAGTTTTTAGAAGAGGCCAGCGGGGATGGATAGTTTCACGCAGCGGGTGGAGGAGGCGCAGCGGCGAGCGGCCGCACAGGCCGCGGAAATCGCCCGGTTGGCCGGCGCTTGGGCCCATGAAATCCGAGGGCCGCTCTCGGTCATTCGGCTCAATATGGAGCTGTTGGCCGAGGATTTCGCCGAGCCGAAAACCCCTCAAGAACGTCGCCTCTTGGACAAAATTCACATCGTCCTTCGGGAATGTCAGCGATTGGCCGACATGGTGGAGAATTTCT
>JAKPGL010000118.1 GCA_029550925.1 Planctomycetota bacterium | reverse complement strand
CCCGGGCCGTCCGTTCCATCGGGTTCCCCGTAGCTAAGCCGCCGACGGCCCAAGGGCCAAAGGTCCCGACTATGCTGACCGACCGTGTAGCCGCTTCAATGCCTGCGATTCCAGCCGCCTTAGCTAAGTCTCCAGGCTTTTTCGCCTTCCCCGGTCCCGTTACCCCTGCGGCTTCCGCCTCTTCCCGTTTCTTGGCCGCCGCCGCAAGGGCTTCTTCCCATTCCTTCCGGGCCTGATCGGCCGCCTCTTTAGTAGCCTGGAGGTCTTGATCGTACTGCTTCTTGCGGTTAACATGCCGCTTTTGCCGCTCCTCCTCCAGCATCGCTAAAGTACCGCTTTCTTCTTCGTCAATCGCCTGCCGCTTGGCCTGCCGGGTCGCCTCAATCGACGCTAACTGTTCTTGTGTCGCCTTATCCCTTTGCGCCTGCTCACGGGCAAAATCCTCGTCAAGGATTTTCATTGCCCCCTCAGCGTCCACGGAGCTATCGAACAACGCCATGAGCTGAACGAATTTTTTGCTGATCCAATTCTGGGCCGTCCTCCAGCCGGTAACGACGTGATGGGTAAAGTACGTCCAGGCCAAAGACAGCGCCGCAACCGTCTCAACCCAGGCCGTCTGGAGCCAAGCCCACGCCGAGGTGAAAATCCTGTTAACCCAGTAAACCGCCTCGGTGGCCACGGCCATGAAGGCCTCCTTGAAGCCGATCCACTTCTCGTTTAACCAATTGATCCCCTCCAGCCATTTCATTTTGAGCGCGAGCCAGAGCACTTTGGCGGCCAGCACAATATCCCCGGCGGCCAAGGCGTCCCCTATGCCTTTCCAAGCCTTGGCCGCCGTATCCCGCAAGCTGCGGAATTGCTCACCTAGCCAAGATAGGGCACCCTCCCCGACGTCAGATGTATAGAGCAAGTATCCGCCTAGGGCCGTTAGTGCCCCAACGACTAGTCCAATGGGTGTAAGCAAAGCGCCTATGGCCATTTTGATTACGCCGAAGGCTGTGCCGACTGGGGTTATGACACCGCCCAGCAATCCGAAGGCGGTCCCAAGGCCGGAGAGAATGCCCCCAAGCACGAGAAACGATAGCCCGATCCCTGCTACCCCGGCAATTACCGCCGCCGCAATTACAACGGCTTGTTGATTCGCCGCAATCCATTGCGTCAGCTTGTCGCAAGCATTCATCAGCCAATCGGCGGCTTGTTTCAACGCCTCGTTCAACGATTCTCCAATGGCGATTTTCACGCCTTCGAGGGCCGACATCATTCGCCGAAACCCGCCCCCTAGCCCGCTGTCCATAATCTGGGCTGTTTTGGCCGCTACACCGCCCGATTTTTCAATTGCCTCCGCCAGAGCCGGAAAATCGGATTTCGCCAATTTTGCCATCGAAGCGGCTGCTCGTTGATCGAATAGCGCCTTAAACAAGGCAAGCCGTTGAGCATTGGTCATGCCTTGCATAGCCCGGCCCAATTCCAGCAGCATCGAGCCGAAGTCCGAACGCAAATTGCCGGAAACGTCCTTCACCCGAACCCCCAAGGTTTCAATCTGCCTCTGGACTTCAGGGTCGGTCAATTGGAGCATGGCCTGCCGAAGGCTGGTCCCAGCCATAGAACCTTTGATTTGCATATTGGCCAGCACGCCAAGGGCCTTTGCGGTTTCCTCCAGGGAGAGGCCGTATTCCTCGGCGATGGGCGCAACGTATTTCATCGACTCCCCCAGGTCTTCAAGGTTCTGTGCGGAATTGTTCGCCGTAGCGACGAGCACATCAGCTACCCGATCAGCCTGATTAGCCTCCAGCACGAAGGCCCGCAATGTCCCGGCGGCAATATCGCAAGCTAATGCTAAATTTGTTCCGGTCGCTCTTGCCAGATTCAACATGCCGGCGATTGCTGCGTCGATTTCATCTGTGGAAAACCCCGCCCTGGCCAGATTCAGCATACCTGCCGCCACCTCCGCCGTCGTGAAACTTGTGGTGCGGCCAAGCATTTTCGCTTTCTCGTACAGTTTCTGAAATTCTGCTCCGGTCGCCCCTGTAACCGCCTGGACCGCTTTCATCTGGTCCTCGAACCCCATAAAGGTTGCGGTCGCCATTGCCATAGGCGCTCCGGCTGCTGCTGCCCCGAAAAGCATTTTTTGGCCGGTCGCCGTCATACTTGCGCCCCAGGCTTTTAGACGCTTCGCTGCGGCGTTTAAGCCTTTGACTAGGCGGCTATCGTTGGCGTGCAACTCAACAAAGGCTTCTCCCGCTTTGATTCCAGAGGCGCTGGCCATGAGCTACCCTTTCGACGGTGTTAAAACGCCCATCTCATTCAGCTGTTTCAGGGTAATCGTGGGGGCCGGTTTTCTCACAAATGGGTGAAAGTCCGCAGGACTCAGTGCCCTTGTTTTATGATCACGAAAGGCATTATAGATCGCGGCGAGCAGCTGAGCCGTGTGATTCCATTGATCCCGCTGCCGACCGTCGACCATCCAGCAGAGTTCCCGTAACGTCAATGGCCCCGGATCGACGCCGACTATTCCGGCAAGTTCGTAAATGATTCGCCAATGCTGTTCAGTGCGGCTTCGAGTTCCTTCGGAAGCTCCGTCCGTTGCAGTTTCGCTTTCACCAGTTCCACTGCCTTTTTGTTCCACTGGCTGTATTTTGCGATTGCCAGCCGGATCGTCTCCCGCTGGCTCTGGTCGGGGAAAAAATCCGCAAGTTCCTCCAAGAATGCCGCTTTCGCCTGGGCAATAACGTCTCCTGCCATTGCCCGTGCGAAATCGACATCGCTTACCTGTTGCGTATCTGCCTGGGGCTTGCAGACCACGTAAAGGCAATCGCAAAGCAGGATCGGGTCCATCAGCAACCGAGGCAAGACCTGCTCAACGTCCAGCAGGTCTTCCTTCAGCAGGTCCCTTACCCGCTTCACGGCGTCCACCGTTACCGAAATAGTCCAAGTCCGGCCAGCAGAATCCTGAAACGTTCTCATTCGCTCGACGCCTCCAAGGTAGGTTTCAGCGTGAAATCCAAGGTCGCAACATCTTCGAGCGGCTGCCCGTTCGATAGGCTCGTTACAGTCCACTTGCCCGTGTACGACAACGTCGGGTCGGACAACGTAACGGCAAGCGATGTTCCCGCATTGTAGGCGGAAATAAGCGCTTGGACCGCCGCATCGTCCGGCGAATAAATCGCCGTGCCGGAAATCGTCAATTCTCTCAGAGCAAGCACG
>JAKPGL010000106.1 GCA_029550925.1 Planctomycetota bacterium | reverse complement strand
CACGGGCCGGATCCATTTCGTCCGCGGCTGGAGCTTCCTAGTACACTTGCTCCCCTATATGGAGCAGGCTTCGTTGTCTGAGAAGCTGAACCTGAAGACCGGCTTCCCGGACATCTCGATTGATAGTAATTCCTCGGACTCCCAAAAGGCGGCGGCTCAGTTGGCACGCGATACCCAGTTGGGTGAGTTGACCTGCCCCAGCAACCCAAACCCCACCTACTACGATCCGCAAGCAAAAGAAGGCGCCTTGACCAACTACAAGGCGCTTGGGGCCACCCATATTGAAAGCCTCTCTTATGCATGGGATGGTGGGGGCGGCTCGACGACTCCCAAGTATCCTTCGGGAGCTTCTCAAACCCAATTGCGGACCATCCATCCGGACGGCGCCTTGTATCCTGGAGCTCGGATCACCTTGGCCGCCTTCGGAAAAGATGGTACCGCCCATACCTTGCTATGCACCGAGACGATCGATCCTCAGTACGGCATCTGGACCTATGGCCGAGAATGCGTCCTGGTTGGCCTGCCAAGTGATATTCCTAATGTAGGAAGTTGGTCTGTGACGCTATATAATTATTATGCCCCGACCGGATTTAACGGAAAGTTTGACGATGAAGCGCCGGACTCCATTCGCCAATTGAAGACCTATTTAGCTTACGATTTTTCCTTGGGCGATCCAGGGTATTATACCCATTTGGAACCCCAGTCCACCCTTCAGCCGAACGGACGACAAGCTCAATATGGGCCCAGCTCCGGCCATCCAGGTGTGGTCAACCACCTGTTGGCCGACGGTGCGGTCCGCAGCGTGAGCAAAAAAGTGGATTTCTGCATGTATTTCTTCCTGATCACCAAGAGCAACGGCGACCCGACCGGCCAATTCTTCCAACAATAAGTTAACTTAGCCGGGAAAAGCCCTTCACACAGCCGGGCCTTGGTCTGATCTGTGTCTGAGGGGCGCCGTCGAAGCCATTCGACCTGCCTTCGAGCCTCGCACGGGCTGGAAGGCAGGTTTTTTTATTGGCGGATGGGTGCGAATAAGGTCCCCCGCCCGCTAGGGTATTGGTGTATCTACACATTTTGGAGTCCGATGGGAAGGCCGTCCGAAGGAGGGGGCCGACAGGCCGCTTTGTTTTAACCTTCCTCCGGCAGGAAAAGTCTTGGGAAAAAGTCTTGTACACCAAGCGGCCTCGGAAGCTGGCGGCGTCCCTGCCGCCGCTCTCCCAAGGGGGTCTCCTCTCGGCGGAAATCTTCCGTTTTCAGAAAGCGCCGGCGCCCCCTCCAGATGGCGGCTCGCTGGTCTTGGTAGAGTCGGCGATTTCGGTCCATGCCTGCCACTGGCGTTTCCAGCGGATCGGAAGCATTCGGAGCCGACGCGAAGGAAAGCAACTGTAGCGATAGATCGGGCGCAGGCAGGTCATCCAGGTGCGTTTGGTCTCCAGGTAGCCAACGCCTAAATCGTAGAGATGGTCGTTTCGGAAAAAACTATCTCGGATGGCCCAAGCCAAGAGCACATTGCCCGCTCCGTCGTGGGCCGCCTGGGGGTCAAAACCGCAGCGCAGCCCATAGACCCGGCCCTGCCAGACGTAGTTATAGGCAAAGGCGGCCGGTCGTCCGCCCACATACAAAAGGTTCATATCCACGGCCCCTAACCGAGCCGCCGACGCATGGACCTGGCGCAGGAAATCCCGCACCTGAGGATGGCAGAGGGTCGTGCCTGTTTCCGAACCGCCCTGCCAACTCCGCTGGGCAATTTGGTAACATGCCTCATAGAGGTCCCATCGGGGATCGGTTTGACCTGCCGGCTCGCCCAAAGGGCGGTAGCGGATATATTCGACCGGTCCCAGGGCGGCCAATTTCTTTTCTGCCGTGCGAAGGTTGGCCCGCCATTTGGCCGATCGTCGGGCTAAATACCGTTCCCAGCCGGCCTGGCCGTCGGCCAATTCCACCACCGCCGTCTGGTTCCAAACGGTGCGGATCGGTCGGAAACCAACCGCCTCCAGAGCCTGCCGGGTTCGGCCCTCGGCCTCATCCTCCGGGCCAACCCAACGAAGTTCCAACAGGTCCCAGTCCCGTCGGCTGTGTTGAAGGTGTTCCAAGGCGGCCTGAAGGGTTTTGGCCGGTTCCGGACCGATCGGGCCGTACAGCGACCCCCATTCGTCCAGCGGATAGGTAAGGACCCGGATCCGTCCCACGCGGGTCTTTTCCGGTCGGACAACCAAAGGCACAAACCCGATCGGTTCCCCCGCCTCCAGATGGAGGAAAACCCGGAGCTTTTGGTCGGCCTGGAAATAGGCCCAATAGGTAGTCAACCAATCCCAGGATTGGAAAAAATGGGCCTCCGGGGTCTGGGTCAGCAGGCGATTCCAGACCTCTCGATACCCGGGCAGGGCTTCAAAATCATTGATTTCTTCAATTTCTTGGACGATGGAAGTCATGTTGCATCTACAGAAGGGAATACACCCACCCGATTGCAGTATCGCAGATTGCCCTTGAAATTCTCCATTTTTTCCATCTTCTTTAATTTACCTTTCTGCTTTTCTCAAAAAGGGATATTTTAGGAATCTTTGGGTGTATTTCTTCCGTCGGATTGGGTTTCAGAGTAACCAAAATGCCCCCTAATGGGGGGAGAGAAGAGAAAAAGACAAAGGACCGACCAATGGGAGATGTCAACCACCGGCTTTTCGTGGAGAAATATCGGCAGTTGCTTCGGGGACCGTACTTGGAGGTGGGATCGAAGGACTACGGATCGACGGAAAATCTCCGGGGGGTCGTTCCGACCGGTGAGGAATATCTGGGGGTGGATCAGGAGGCAGGGCCGGGGGTGGACGTGGTATTGGATTTGACGATGCCTTTCGAGCAGATCGACGCTCGGTTGGGAGGCCGACGGTTTGGGACCATCTTTTGCATGAGCGTCTTAGAGCATTGTCGGTCGCCGCAGCGGATGGCCGAGAACCTGACCCGGCTGCTTCGGTCGGGTGGGGTGCTTTTTGTGTCGGCGCCGTTTGCCTGGAAGTTTCACGCTTATCCCAACGACTATTGGCGGTTTACGCCGGAGGGGGTGCGTTTATTATTTCCCCGACTTTGGTTTGCGCCGGAGATGGGCGTGTGGGCTACTGCCCGGCCTGGAGAGTTTTCCCCGTTGGATCAGCAGATCGGCAAAATTCGTTTTCGGACAACTCCGTATCGGCGGCAGCGACGGTGGTCTTGGGTGATCGGAGTCGCCCTTGTTCGGCTATTGCGGACAGCGGGCCTCTTGGGGTTTCTGAAAGGGTTTTCTTATGTCCTTGCGCCGACAAATATCATGATGGTGGGACGACTTCCAGAAGACTCGGCTTTTGCCCCCGCCGAAGAATCATCCTCTAAACTCCCCTAGGCGTTCCCACAGGAGGCAACTGCTTGGAATTCGGTCGGCAGCGGACGGGCCGACGACAAACAACAATAGGTTATTCTCGTCGGCATGAGTTACCCTGCTCGTCGGAGTCGTCGCCAGAGTCGCCACAGATCGTAGAGGATGCGAGGGAGTTGGCGGATAGGGTGGAAATGGCCGCCGGGCGTATCCGCCCATCGAATTGGAACCTCGACAATTTTATATCCGCGTCGGACCGCCAGACCGAGCACCTCCAGATCAAAAAGATACCCGCTTTGGCGAACATCGGGAAAAAGGTTTCGGGCCGCTTCGAGCCGAAACATCTTGAAACCGCACTGGGTATCCTGAACCGGCAGTCGAAGCAGTCGGCGGGCCAGGGCGGCAAACATCCGGCCAAAAAGGCCGCGGGATTTTCGCCGATGGACTTCTTCGCCGTGGGTTGGCAGTAGTCGGCTTCCGACGGCGATATCGGCCCCCTGCAGGATGGCCTCGGTCAAGCGGGCTTCCTGGTCGATGGGCGCGGCGCCGTCGGCGTCGGCGAACAGGACCCGTTGGCCTGCGGCGGCGAGCATGCCGGTCCGAACCGCTGCGCCTTTGCCTTGGTTGACTTCGTGTCGGATCAGCCGAAGCCGAGGCCAACCGGCCGCTACATTTTCAACCAGCCCCGCCATTCCATCGGTGCTGCCGTCGTCAACCACAAGGACCTCATAGGCCGCCGGATATTGGGCGTCCAGGTAAAGCCGAATCGACTCCAAGAAGCCTCCAATCCGATGTCGCTCGTTATAGGCGGGCAACACCACACTGAGCAGCAGTTGTTCCACGTTCGACCTCCTGGCGGCTGGGGCGGGAAATTTTACCCAAACCTGTTGCACGAAGGGGTACGAAGCAATTATAGTAAAAAGAGGGGCTTGTCGAAGGTACTATAACTAAATTTCTGTGTACCCTTCGGGAGGCTTCCAAGGAACTTGTGGTTTTTCTGGAACAAGTGGCTGGTTATCGAACGAGTGGGAGAACAGATGATGAGTCGAACGTGGAGAAGCGGCGCGTTGGGATGGGGTGTTGTATTGGGCGGTTGTTGGGCGGCGGTGTGCGTCTGGGCGGCTGGATACGCTCGCGCCGAGGAACCCTCTGGGGCGGCCGGCGAGCAACTGGTCCCTTTAGAGATCAAACTGCCTCGGCCCCTATTCCAAGGAACGCCGAAACATATCAAGCCCGCCCCCACCTTGGAAAAATACGTCGATAAACCCCGGCCGCCGCTCATGGTCCCGCCGGGACTGAAGAACCTGGCCCTGAAGAAAAAAGTTACCTCCAGCGATTCTGAACCCATTGTCGGCGAACTGACGATGGTTACCGACGGCGACAAGGAAGGCTCCGACGGCAGCTTCGTCGAATTGGGACCGGGCAAACAATGGGTCCAGATCGACCTGGAGCAACAGGCCGACCTCTACGCCATCCAGCTCTGGCATTATCACGCTGAGGGCCGCGTCTATCAGGACGTGATCATCCAGGTCTCGGACGATCCGCAGTTTAAGACCGGCGTCGTTACCGTCTTCAACAACGACTTCGACAATAGCTCCGGCATGGGCGTAGGCAAGCATCTGGAATACATCGAAGATTACCGAGGCAAATTGATCGACATCCGGGACGAAAAAGGCCGACCGGTCCGGGGCCGATATGTTCGTCTCTACTCCAACGGCAATACGTCGAACGATCTGAACCATTACGTGGAAGTCGAGGTCTATGGCAAACCGGCCTCCTAAGCGGCGCGGCCCCGCAGCGTCCTAACAATTTCCGCTGAAGGAACCGGCCTGTTTTCTCTTCTCTCCCCGGAGGGAGGGAAGAAGCCATTCGCCTACCAGAAATGGGATAAGGTGTTCTGCAAGAATTACTGCTTGTTTCGGCTGAGGCCCTTGGCGTATGCGGCGGGCTGGTTAGTTCTGTTGGCCGTCGGGGCGGCGTTTCGATTGCCCGGGCTGGACCGTCGGCCCATGCACCCAGACGAAGCCAATCAGGCCTGGAAGACCGGCATCCTGTGGCAGACGGGCCAATATCGGTACGATCCGGCGGAGCACCATGGGCCGACGCTCTACTATTTGACGTTGCCGGTGCTCTGGCTTGCCGGGGCGGGGGATTTTGCCCAAACGACCGAAACGCACTATCGGCTTTTGTCCGCCTTGGCCGGGCTGGGGCTGGTCGGAGCGATAGGGCTGCTGCACAAGGCCCTGGGCGCCGGCCCGGTGCTGGCGGCGGCCGCCCTGACCGCCCTTTCGCCGGTGATGGTCTTCTACAGTCGATATTACATCCAGGAGATGCTCCTGGTGCTGTTTACCCTGGGGGTTTTGGGCAGCCTGGCCCGATGTCGGCAATCGCAGAGCCTGGCAGGGGCGGTTTTTTGGGCGGCCGTTGCCGGCGTTTTGGTGGGTCTAATGGCCGCTACCAAAGAAACCTGGATTCTGGCCCTGGGCGCTATGGGGGCAGCCGGCCTACTTTGCACGCTGGGGAACTGCTGGGTTGTGCAACCGTCTAAAAGTCCACTTGCCATGCCCAACCGGTCCGGTTGGCCGACATGGCCGATTCTGGCGGTGGTCGGCCTGTGCGGGGCGGCGGTAACGGCCGGTGTGTTTTATACCAGTTTTGGCAGCCATCCCCAAGGCATTCTGGACGCCCTGGAGGCGTATCGGGTCTATCTCCAGCGGGGCGTGGAGGCAGGACCTCATCGGCATCCGCCGCTATTTTACCTGGAGAGGCTTTTGGCCTATCGGGCCAAGGGCGTCTTCTGGACCGAAGGTTTTATTCTGCTGTTGGCGGTGGTGGGGGGTGGTTGGGCCTTTTGGCCTCGACACCGGCCCCACTGCCTGGAACATCCCGAAGTCGAACCGGCGGATATCGGCTTGGTACGTTTTTTGACCTTCTATACGGTGGTTTTAACGATTCTCTACTCCGCCGTTCCGTACAAGACGCCCTGGTGTGCGGCGCAGTTTTGGCATGGATGGATTCTGTTGGCCGGGGTGGGCAGTTGGCGGTTGATGATCTGGCCGAGCGGGTTGGCCAATCGGCTGGTTGCCTGGCTGCTTTGGGCGGCCACGGGCCTAATGCTGCTGGTGGGCGTCGGGCATCTGGCCTGGCAGAGTTGGCAGTTGAACTTCAACCCCAGATTTTACGCCGACGGCGAACGGAACCCCTGGGTGTATGCCCATACAGCGCCGCATCTGCTTCGGCTAGCCGAGCGGATGGAACAGTTGGCCGCTGCGACGCCGGAAGGCCATCGGATGAGCGTCCATGTGATCGTGCCGGACAATTACTGGCCGTTGCCCTGGTACCTGCGCCGGTTCGATCAAGAGCGAGTGGGCTATTGGAATACGGTAGCCGGTTGGGCCGATCTGCCAGCTCGGTTGCCGCCGCCCCATGTATTGATCGTCCAAGCGGAGCTAGCCGACCAGGTGGCGCCGCATCTACCGGCGGAGTATAACTCGCAGATGCTTTTCCGGCTGCGGCCGGAGGTTTTCCTTCGGGTGTATGTTCGGCAAGACCTGTGGGAGGCGTTTTTGCAGTCAGTCTCAGAAAATCCGCGGAGTCAAGGAGTAAACCGGTAAGCGGGGAGAGATAGACCGCTGTTGCCTAGAAACCGCTCCCATCCCTTGGATGAACTCCTCCTGCGGCTGTCTCCCCTTCCATGGAAGTAGCTCCGGAGCTACTGGGCAGAAGACCTGCTGAGGGACTATAATAGCTCTGTTAGGAAATACATGGATTTTCGAGAACCTTTTCAGGGAAAGGCGTGGGCAATGAACTGTCCAGCGTGCGGTGCAGACGTGGTGCAGTCGAGCGTCTATTGTCATCGGTGTGGGGCGCGGTTGGGGGGAGGGACATCGAATCCGGGCGGCAGCGCCGCTCAGCCAATGGACTCGGCCAACTCAGAATCCTTTCCGGCCCCAGAGGCAGAACAAATTTCCGGTCAACCCTTGACGGCGTCTCCTTCTCTGATGGCTCGAGGGGGCGAACCGCCGTCGCTGCGTCCAGGCGGAGAAGAAAAAGAGCAGGAACTTTGGCAGGGCGGCTACTCCGGCAAAGACATGTACGAAGCATGGACCCTCTACGCCCTTGTCAGCCTGGTTTTGATTGTGATCTCCATTGCGGCCAATACCGCTTGGGTGTGGTGGGCGTCGGTGGTTTTGATCCTCCTGTTGTGGGTTCGGGGAATGCTGGTATTGGTATATCGGAAATGGAGCGTGGCATATCGGCTCACCAACCGACGCTTCTTCCACGAAAAGGGCATCTTGCGGCGGGTAACCGACCGCCTTGAACTGATCGATATCGACGACATTACCGTAGAACAATCCATCATCGACCGTCTGGTCGGCGTCGGCACGATCAAGATCACCTCCAGCGATCGGACCCATCCGGTGTTGGAATTGCCGGGGATTAAAGACGCCCGGCACGTGGCCGACCTGATGGACAACGCTCGCCTGGAAGAACGCCGCCGCCGCGGCCTGCACATCGAGGCCATATAAACCGGCATATCGCTACCGACTGCGACAACAATGGGAAATACTTCTTCCAAGGGGGGTTCCCCTCGCGCCTTGGCCTGCTGCTTGGGCGGCACGGACAGGGTTCCTAAATGTTCGCCTGCAAACGAACGATCTATGCCAGTGCATTGAGAAAAACCTATGCCGCGACGAAATTTAGGTTGGATATTCGCCCTCGGGTTTCTCTGGCTGCTGAGCTCCTTAAATACCAGCCGGGAGGCTCAGGTCGTTCGCTACGTCCTGGAAGAAATCGAGCATCGCGCCTTGGAACCGGCGGATCGGAAAACCCTGCTGGCCGGAGCGCTGGAAGGGATGATGGAAAAACTCGATCCCCACTCCGTCTATCTCCCGCCCAAGGAGTTCCGGGAGTTGGAGGAGGAGTTGGATCAGCAGTTTGGGGGCGTCGGCATTCATGTGTTGTTGGACCCGAAAACCCAGCAACTGACCGTGGTCACCCCGCTTTACGGCTCGCCGGCGTACCAGGCGGGCGTTCGCGCTGGGGATCGGATCATTCGGATCGACGGCCAAACCACCCAGGGCATGTCGCTTCAGGCCGCCGCGGGGCGACTGCGCGGCAAGCCAGGCCAGCCTGTGCAACTCACCATCCAACGCCCCGGACAGGCCGACCCCTTCGATCTGACCATTGTCCGAGCGGTCATCCAGGTCGATAGCGTCCTGGCGACCGCCGAGACGCCAATGGCCGATGGCAATTTTGGCTCGACGGCTATGACCGAATCGCGTACATCCGCATCGAAAACTTCGGCGAACAAACCGTCCAGGAACTCCGCCGCACGATGGACTTGCTTACTCAGCAGGGGCTGAAAGGGCTGATCCTCGATCTTCGGAACAACCCCGGCGGCCTGCTCAGCGCCGCCGTCGGCGTGTGTGAAATGTTCCTCAAAGAAGGCGTGATCGTTACCACCCGCACCCGTTCCGGCGAGATCAAAAAAGAATATACCGCCACAGGGCTGCAAGTGTACAGCGGGTTCCCGATCGCCGTGTTGGTCAACCTGTACTCCGCCAGCGCCAGCGAAATTGTAGCCGCCTGCTTGCAGGACCACCAGTTGGCTGTTATTGTAGGAGAACGGACCTACGGCAAAGGTACTGTGCAGGAAATCCTCGAACTGGAGCCTGCCTTAGGCGCGGTGAAACTCACCACGGCCAGTTATTGGCGACCCAACGGCCAAGACATCAACCGCTCCAAGACAGCCACAGAAAAAGACCCGTGGGGTGTGCGGCCTGATCCCGGCTATGACGTCCCGCTGGAGGAGAAAGAGCGGGTTCGTCTGGTCCGATGGCGCCAGCGCCGGGACGCCCTCCAGGCGCTCCAGGCCAACGACAAAGAGGCCGAGGAGTTCGACCCCGCCGACCTCCAGGCCGACCGCCAACTCATGCGGGCCCTCCAATATATCCAACAACAGATCGCCAAAACCACTTCCCCTGCCGCCGCTAAATAACTCTGGATCACAGATTGCCGGCCGGAGCCTTCGCCTGGTACGCAGCGCGGAGCACCGTCTGACAGACAATGCTAGACACACGTGGAATTCGACAGGCCGAGTGCCTTCCGCTAAATGGTCTATCCGAATCCTCAGGCGCCGATTCCTTGAATGCATTTTTCAGGAGGGCGATTCCATGCAGGTTATGATGTGTTCGCTGCTGCTTGCGGCCCTTGGCGGCCCGGCCAATACCGACAGCAAGCATACCCTTTGGTTGGAGACAGAAATGTTCCAGCATCTGGGCGGCTGGGTGCGGGACACCCAGTTCATGGACCAGATGGGTTCGACGTTCCTTTTGGCGGTCGGACTGCGCGGGCCGGTCGAAGATGCTTGGACTGAGGTCGCCGTTCCCGCCGCCGGCCAATATCGCCTCTGGGTCCGATGCCACGATTGGCTTCCGGAGCACAGTCCAGGCCGATTCCAGGTGGTATTAGGGGACAAACCGGTCGAACATGTCTTCGGCCAATCGAAACGGGCCGGTTGGGTTTGGGAAGACGGCGGCGTGCAGCGGCTGCCGGCCGGCAAGTTGCAAGTTCGTCTCAAAGACCTGACCGGCCATTACAGCCGATGCGATGTGATCGTATTGACCGCTGATCTGGATTATCGGCCGCCGGCAGAACTGGAAAAACTCCAGGCGGAGCGGATCGCTCATGGCGGCCTGAGCCGGGAGGTGAAAACCCTAGGGCCTTATGATACGGTGGTGGTGGGCGGCGGGCTGGCCGGCACGTTCGCCGCCGTGGCGTCGGCCCGTCATGGCTGCCGAACCATCCTGGTGCAAAACCGGCCCGTCCTGGGCGGCAACGCCAGCGAAGAAATCCTCGTCGAACCTCAAGGCGATACCACCCGCGAGCCGCTCGATCCGGGCGAAGGCGGACTCATCGAAGAAGTCCGCGGGCCGGTCCAGGAATACTCCAAGCGGCTGCTTCAATTGGTTCAGGCCGAGCCAAACCTGCACCTATTGCTCAATACCCATGCTACCGGTGTGGAACTGGCCCGTCCGGGTCAAATCGCCGCCGTGTTGGCCCTGGATACGAGCACCAACCAGCGGCTGCGGATTACGGGAAAAATGTTCATCGACTGCACCGGCGACGGCGCCATCGGCGCCTGGGCTGGGGCGGAATATCGCCACGGACGCGAACCCCGTAGCCTGTACAACGAAACACGCGCCCCGGAAGAAGCCGATAGCCGCACTATGGGCGGCACGCTCCGCTATGCCAGCGAGCTTCGTTCTTCGCCGGTTCCCTTCCAGGCCCCAGCCTGGGCCTATCGGTTCGAACGATGCGACGATTTCGGCGTCCATCGGCATCCGCAGATCCACTTTGGCGGCTGGCAATGGATCATCGAATACGGCGGCATGAAAAATACGGTGGACGACGCCGAACATATCCGTGATGAACTTCTGCGCATTATCTGGGGCATGTGGGACCACGTGAAAAACCACTGCCCCAAACTCAAAAAAGAGGCCCAAAACTATGAATTGGTCTGGGTGAGCCATGTGGTCGGCAAACGCGAAAGCCGACGCCTCCTGGGCGACTACGTGATGACCGAACACGACATTGCCCGGCAGGTGCTGTTTCCGGACCGGGTGGCTTACGGCGGCTGGGGCATCGACCTGCATCCGCCCGGCGGTTTCTGGGACAAGCTGCCGCCGGCCGAGTTCTCCCACAAAAGCAAGTTCTCCATCCCCTTCCGCAGTCTTTATACCAAAGATGTCGAGAACCTCATGATGGCAGGCCGATGCATCTCGGTTAGCCACGCCGCCTTGGGCGCTACACGGGTGATGATCACCTGCGGGGTGCAGGGCCAGGCCGTGGGTACCGCTGCGGCAGTGTGTAAAAAATATCAGGTACTCCCACGCCAAATCTACCAAAACTATATCCCCGAACTGCAACAGATGCTCCTAAAAGACGGCTGCTACCTGATCGACCTGCCCAATCAAGACCTCAAGGATCTGGCCCTGGGGGCTAAGGCGACGGCTTCCAGTACAGCGCCGGGCCGGTTGCTCCAAGAGATGCTGAAAAAAGAGGCTACACCACGGGTCCATCCGCTGAATCATCCCCGGGCGGTGCTATTTCGGGTAACGGCGGACCGAATCAATTCGATCGCCCTATACCTCCATTCGGAAAATGCCAAGCCGACTCGGCTGACGCTGGGTTTACGGTCGGCCAAGTCCGTGGACGATTTTAGTTCGGCGGAAGACCTGGCGCACGCCACCGCCGAAGTACCGCCGCAAAGCGCCGGCTGGGTCTCCTTCCGCTTCGACCGGGCGGTCCAGCCGGGCTATTACTACGTCTGGCTTGGACCGCAAAAAGGGATCGGCTGGGCGCTGCTAGACCAACCTCGAAAAGAGGCAACCCGGGCTTACCACAACGGCCAGCAGTGGATCCAGATGCCGGAGACCTATACCTTCCGGCTCGATCCGCCCTCGGAGTTATACCCGGAGGCGTCGGAAAAACCCCGTTCGCAAGACGATCCATTTGCCGCGGCCAATGTGAATAACGGCTTTGCCCGTGCAGTGCGCGGCTGGCCGAACGCCTGGCATCCCGATCCTAAAGAGCCGTTGCCTCAGTGGGTGGCCTTGGATTTCGGCAGGCCGGTGGAGTTCAACACCGTCCATGTCAGTTTCCAAACCAAACAAATGCGGGCCGAGGATTTCCGTCTGGAAGCCTTCGACGGCCAAAAGTGGCAACCGTTGGCAACCGTCCAGGGCAACAAAGACCGTCGCCGGGTCGTCCGGTTCGACCGCACGAAGGCCAGCCAACTTCGCCTGGTCATCCTCAAAGCCGCCGACGGCATGGGCGTCTGCGAAATCCGGGTCTATGACGAACCTTGAAGCCCATCTGGGAGTGTGGACGTCCCGTCCCCCAAAACACCCTCTCCCCTGAAGCGGGAGAAGGCGGCCTGCGAAGCAGGCCGGGTAAGGGGGACTCCTGATCAAATCGCCATGAAGCTTTCTGCATTCCGATTCTCGATTCGTCAAGCGTGTTGGCTCCTGGGTGGTCTGGTTCTGGCTGCTGTGGGGGCGGCGGGGCTGTGGGCGGCGGTCGAGTGGTATTTCTGTTTGCCCGAAGGGATCACCGCTCGATTTGTGGGTCGGGACGCCTGTCGGGAGTGTCATCCGCGGGAGTGCCAGGCCTGGGAGCAATCGGAACATGCCCGTTCGATGGACTGGGCCAAGCCGGAAGCGGTCCTGGGGGATTTTAGCGGCCAGGAATATCTCGATGTGCCGCTGGCGGAGCTCCCCCGTCGGCTTTCGGAGGTCGAACTCCGCCTGGTGGTGGAATCGGCCTCGGACGATCTGTGGACGCGGGTCTTGGCTGGGGCTACCCCGGAGTTTCGGCAACAGATTTTCCAAGCCATGCCAGCCGACCGGAGGAGTCGGCTCCGGCAACGGGTGGAAACGATGGGGCCGCTATCGGCCGGTCTGCTGGCCCGTGCACGGCTGGAACTCAATGACCTCCTGCGCCGGCTGGACGCCGAAGGCCGGCTGAAAATGACCTTCGGCCTGCGGCATCGGATGTTCCGAAAGGGAGACCAATTTTATGTGCGGACCGAAGGTCCGGACGGCCAGATGCAGGATTTTGAAATTAAATACGTCCTGGGCCATTGGTCGTTGCAGCAGTATTTGGTCGAATTTCCCGAAGGGGCGTCCTTGCCGGACAGTTCCCGGGCGCCCGCAGGCAGCGTTCAAGCTCTGCCGATTGCCTGGGACGTACAGGGCCGACGGTGGTTCCCCCTGTATCCGGGCGAGGCGATCCGGCCGGACGATCCGTTGCATTGGACGGGTCGGCTGTTCAACGCCAATTCGAGGTGCATCGAGTGCCATACCACCGGCCTGCAACGGGGCTATGACCCGCAGACGCACGCCTATCGGAGCACGTTTTCCGAGGCCCAGGTCAGTTGCGAGGCGTGCCACGGCCCGGCCAGTGTGCATGTGGAGTTGGCCCGATCGAAACGGTTTTTTTGGGACCGGCGCTACGGGGTGGGGTTGCCCAGGTTGACCAAGGCGGATGCGGCGGTGCAGATGGACGTTTGCGCCCCGTGCCACGCCCGCCGACATCCGATCTGGCCGGATCGGCCGGAGGAGGAACCCTTCACCGCCCAGCCCCGCCGGTTTCTCGATTATTACCTGCCGGCGCTATTTGACCATCGGACGCCCTACATCCACCCCAGGGCTTTATATCATCCGGACGGCCAGATTCTGGAAGAGGACTACGAATACGGCTCATTTGTCCAGAGCAAGATGTTTCGCCGCGGGGTGGACTGCCGGGACTGCCATTCGGTCCGCACCCGGCAGTATTATCCGAAGGACAACAGCCTCTGTACCGGTTGCCATCTGGGGCGGCATCCGGCCGAGCAGTACGACCGACCAGAGCATCATTTTCATCCGGTCGGCAAGCCCGGCTCCCGGTGCGTCGATTGCCACATGCCGGAAAGCTATTACATGGTGGTTGATTCCCGGCGGGACCATAGTTTCCGTTCGCCTTGGCCGGAAGGAACCTTGGCCTTGGGTGTACCCAATGCATGTAACCATTGCCACCATGACGTTTTCAAAGGGGAAACAGCCCAATGGGCGGCAGAAAAACTGCGTGCGTGGTATCCCAAGCGGCGGACCGAGCCGCCTCGGTTTGCCCGGGCGATTGCCGCCGGTCGAGAGCGTCGGCCAGAAGCCTCTAACGACCTGCTAGCTGTGGTCCAGCACCAGGAACTTCCGAGCATTGTACGGGCCAGCGCCCTGCTGCTTTTGAGCGACTGGGCTTGGCCGGCCGCCCGGCCAGCAGTTTGGAAAGGTCTGGAGGATTCGGATCCCTTGGTGCGGGCAACCGCTTTGAGCATTCTTCGGGAGGCCACCGAACAGGAGTTGGCCGTTCGGGTTGCGCCGCTGCTGGCCGATCCGGTTCGAGCGGTCCGGCTGGAAGCGGTTCGGGCGCTAGTTCGACATGGACAAAGGACCATGGGCGGCCAGGATTTTGATCGGGCCTGGAAGGAGCTTCTGGAAGGTCTGGAGTCGCTGCCCGATCAGGCCGAGGCCCATGTGGAACTGGCCCTCCTCTACGATCATCTCGGCCAAGAGGACGAGGCGCTGGCGGCGTATGAACGGGCGGTGCGACTCGATCCCCGTTCGGTGATCGCCCGGAACAATCTGGGGATTTTATACGCTCGGCAAGCAAGGCGTATTTTTGATCAGTATCAGTTGGCAGAGAAAATGGGGCAAACCGCCCGGGCGGAAAAACTCCGGCAACAGGCAGCCGAAAAAGCCTCCCTGGCCGAGCGCCAGTATCAGGCCGCCCTGGCTGTCCAGC
>JAKPGL010000161.1 GCA_029550925.1 Planctomycetota bacterium | reverse complement strand
TGAATTTGCATACCCGGAGCTAGCCCAGCCAGGGAAAAACCAATCTCTGGAGGTTTTAGTTCCTGTGCCGGCTGTGCTCTACAAGCCGAAAGGCAAAAGGGACGGTTCCGGAGATGGAGAACTTCTGTATGCCAGTCCGTTGCCTGCCGCTTGTATGCCGGCGGAGGCCTCCCGGCTACCCGGCTGGAGGCCGCCTCTGGAGGGACTGCGGCCCGTGTGGATCAAAACCCGCGAAGATATGGAATTGGCCAGCGGGTACCTGACCCTGGAAGGTCTTTGCCGATTCCTTCGGGGCGAAACGCCGGAGTCAGGCCATCTGGTGCCGGAAGCCCAACTTTTCGACTTCGATCATCGCACCGGCATCGGCATCCAGCCGGATCAGCTTACCAGTGAAGAAAGCCAGATCTATGCGATCAGTCTGTTGGCGTTGCAAAAGGGGGTAGGCTTTTATGCCGAATTAGTGCTGCCGGGGCAAGGGGCCGAAATGCTTCGGCAAATCCACTGCCTGCGATGGGGCGGCGAAAGCCGAAATGTCCTGGTCGAACAGGTCGGAAAGCTTTGCCAATGGCCCAACGTCCAACCTGCCGAGGGACAGAAACCGTTCCTTTTGCTTACCACGCCGGGTTTATTTGCCCAGGGGTGGCGACCGGCTTGTTTAGAAGGGGTCCTGGCGGCGGCTGCGGTGCCAGGCGAGACCGCTGTGTCCGGCTGGGACCTGGCCCGATGCGGCCCAAAACCTGCTCGTTTCGCCGCTGCCGCCGGAAGCGTCTATTTCCTCCACCAATTGCCAACCAACCTGCCTGAGGTCCTGTCCGATCTGAAGGAAGATCGCCAACAGGGCTGGGGCTGCTACGCACAAGGAGTTTGGACCGATGTCTAACACACTACAAACCAACCGCAAAACAGCAAGCGCTCTGATGTTCATCCATGCACAGACCTCGCTGCACCCCGGGTGCGGCACTGCCCTGGGCACCGTGGATCTGCCGATCCAGCGCCAACGCCATACCGGCTGGCCAACCATCGCTGGATCCGCCCTGAAAGGCATCCTCCGAGATGCATACCGGGAAATGCAAAAAGAGCAACATCCGGCAGAATATGAAACCCAAAATGGCAAAGAGGTATTAAAACGTACCCGCCGGCAAGTAGCCAACGAAGACGATGCTGAGCTGACGGCCATTTTTGGACCTGGCAAACCGGACGAATCCAGTGCGTATGCGGGGGCCTTGAGCGTAACGGACGCCCGGATCCTGGCTTATCCGGTCCGGTCGCTCCGGGGGGTGTTTGCCTGGGTAACCTCGCCGGCGGTGCTGGAGATTTTGCATCGGGATTTGAAGCTGGCCGGCCTGGACGGCAACCATCTCCCACTGCCGGAACAACTGTCCGAATTGCGCAAAAATCAGGCTCTAGTGCCCAACGGAAGCCCGCTACTGGTCTCCGGCGACAAAATCGTGCTGGAGGAGTTCGATTTCCAGCGCCAGGGCGATTGCGGCCCATTGGCCGAGTGGATCGCCACACGGGCCTTTTGGAACGATGACCCGTTCAGCCCATCCCGGATGAAAACCCATCTAGTGGTCCTGCATGACGACGATTTTACCCATTTTGTCCGCCATGCCACGGAGGTGCTGGCCCGAATCGCTCTGGACTACGAGCGAAAAACCGTAAAGAGCGGAGCACTGTTCTACCAGGAATTCCTCCCGCCGGAAACGCTGTTGTACACGGTCCTCTTGGCCTACGAAAGCCGAACGAAAGAGAAAGAAAACGCTGCCCAAAAATGGGCCCCTGAGGTGATTTTGCAAAAGGTCTCCGACTGTTTACAGCAGACCCGATATCTGCAAATCGGCGGCGACGAAACCACCGGCAAAGGCCTTTGCACCGTGCGCGTGCTAACCAGTGTGCCAATAAAGAAAGAGAACTAGGGAGTTTGACAAAGGAGTCGGCCATGTCCGCAGAAACCAAACCGGTACAAACGCTGGATCAACGGCGTGCTGCTCATGCGTGGCATCGCATTATTAGTCAAGCGACCACCTCAGAAAATGGCAAACGGAAATACGGCGAAGGGGCGAAGGAATATGCCCAGGAAGCGCGAAAGATGCCTGTGCGGATTATTACGTCCGGATTAGGGCAGGCGTTGGCTTTCATCCTGGCCAAAGCGAAAGATAAAAAGCCGAATCTCCGCCGACTTCACCAGGACCTATCCGACTGGGTGCTTAAGAATTGCCCCATGCGTGTACCCAAACCCGGAAACCTGATGGAAAGCATCCTGGAAGGTGACGCCGATTTCCTCCGGTGGGCCACCGAGGAGACGTTGGCCTACCTGCAATGGCTCAACCGGTTCGCCGAAGCCGAGGGCCTGACCGAAGATTAAACCGAGTTTCCTGTAGATGGTGCTTGCCTGCGGGGGCAGCCGAGCCAATGCACATGTTCAAAAAGCAAGGAGTTTCCTCATGGCCCTTATGGTTCCGTTGCCAGAAGCGGTAAGAAACTTAACCCACCAGATTACTCATCCGGGGCTGCTCTTGGATAAATATGTGCGTTCCTGGGATCCCCAGGCCGATACCGGCAAACTCTCCGAACGGGTACAGAGGCCGGCTTTGGAAGAGGTGGTGCGATTGGCTCAAAAAGAGCCGGTCGGCTTGGACTTTGCCCAGCTTTCTAAGCGATGGAGAGAGATTCTGGGCTATCGTCGAGCGGTAGGTTTTCGGGCGAAGACCGTCGGTCCGCTGACGTTGCACCTGGCCCGGGCCTCGGCCCTGGAAAATGCAGGGATCTGTTTGCACTCGATCTATGGATTTGTATATATGCCGGGCACGGGGCTAAAAGGCATGGCCCGCTCGTTTGCTGAAACCATCTGGCTGCCCGTGCAAACGGACCAGAGGCAGGCATGGAGGCAAATTGAGGACGTCTTCGGCTGGGCGCCCAATCCGGATCGACGGGCGCAGATCAACGATCCCAATCACCCAGCCCAGCTACGCCGCCAAGACGAGACCGATCCGAAATCGCCCGAAATCCAAGCGTCCTCCGGCAACATCGTGTTTTACGATGCTTGGCCGACGTCCTGGCCGACGTTGATCGTGGACATCGTCAACAATCATCACTCGCACTATTATACCGGACGAGCTAGCAAGCTTGATGATCAGGGGCTATGCAACGAGTGCGAATTCCCACCGGACGACCCAAATGCTCATCCGCCGGGGGATTGGGAAAATCCGGTGCCGGTCTATTTTTTGGCCGTTCCAGAAGGCCAGACCTTCCAGTTTGCCCTGGGCAAATGGAGGGATGATGTGCCGGATGATCTGCTGGAACTGGCTTTGGAGTGGCTCATCGGGGCGCTGGAGTACCAGGGGGCCGGGGCAAAAACCGCCGCCGGCTACGGGGCCTTCCAGATCACCGAACCACCGACAGTGCTTGGCCCCCCGGCTCAATCGCCGCCTGTACAAATACAACCGCCGCAAATCTCCGGCGAAAAAGCCACACAAGGTCCCTCCGCTGCCTGGCAAAAAGTAAAAGAGAAAAAGCTCCGCTGTGAATTTACATGCACCCTGGAACTGGTTACCCCAGCCTTTTTGGCCGGTGCGGAACAGGGAGCCAAAGACTGCGACCTTCGCCCTGCCACACTGCGAGGACTCCTGCGCTGGTGGTGGCGCACCATGCACGCTGGCCATGTGGATGCCCGAACCCTTGCCCAGCTGGAATCGGCCGTCTGGGGCAACACCTCCCTCGGCGCTGCCGTCGGAATCCGCATCCAACCACTGTCCAAAATCCGCTGCTACCTATACGACAAAAAAGAGATCCAAAAGGAAAATGAGTTACCTTCGCCTCCGGATAAAAAGACAACGCCAGGACTCTGGTATTTTTCGTTCGGGATGGATGACGTACGCCGGGAGGAGAACGACCAAAAACGTCGATTTCAGCGATATTTTTTCTCGCCGGGTACAAAATGGCAGATTCGGCTCATCGCTCGCCCTTCTGTCTATCAGATCGTCAATGAAAAAGGCAAGGTCATTCGGGAAATCCCGCTACCAGATCCCCAGATTCTTTTGCAGCAGGCGGAGGCTGCCCTGTGGCTTTTGTGCCAATATGGAGGCGTAGGATCGAAATCGCGTAAGGGCTATGGCTGTTTTGCTACCCCACCGGAATTGGAACCATGGACAATAGATCAGTGTAAAAGAGCAGGGCAGGAATTTCGGAAGATATGTGAAATTACTCCAACAGGCCCTTGTGGTTCGCCTCCTTTGGAAGATTTAGAAGATAATGAGCTCCAGGTAGAGATTGCCACACCGTGGACCAACTATTGGTTTGTATTGGATCGGATTGGGGCCGCGGCTCAGGAGTTTGCGAAACGACATAAACATAGTTTGGCGAAAAAGGCGTTAGGGCTTCCCCGAAACATCGGCAAACCTGTTCGAGATTCTTTCCAACCAGGAAACCATGTTCAGAAGACAGATCGGCACGCTTCTCCGCTCCTATATCATGTCGTACGATTACCGGACGGAAACCATACAATACGCATCGTAGCTTTTCCTTCGCCGGAATTGCCGAGTGATCCCATGCGACAGAAAAGTCGCGACTTTCTGCAACAAGCGATAGAGCACGTAAAGACTCAGTTAGCGCAATGGCTGAAGGATGACAATTTGAGGGCCATCGGTCAAAAACCACCTAGACTTCCTTCCGCAGCGACTGGAAAACCGGCGGCATCGCCCCCGTCTTCTTCGCAGCGATCGGCTCCGCCGCTAAGAAAGGACGATAGAGTCGAGGTTACCATCGTGCGGGATCCGAAGGGCAAAGGTCGGCTTTTTGGCCGACATGAACCGAGCGGACTGGTCGGCCCGATTCAAAACGCCGACCGCCTTCCCAAACGGCCAGAAATAGGCGAATATCTCACTGTGGCGGTTGTCTCCATCAGTGTCACAGGAAAGGAAATTCAGTTTCGAGTATTGGAAGAATCCAAAAAGTAAACACGCTTCCCTTCCGGAGGTAAGGAGCAGCCTTGCATGTTCCGTCATCGACGGCCGAGGCATTTGTGGGAAGTATTAAGTGCGATCACGGGGTCGCCGGAGACGCCGCTGTGGGCGCTGGCGCCTTGGTTGGCCGTGGTGCTGTTGTGCAACTGGTTGACTAATGTTCTTCCTTGGTGGGGGACACTTTTGCTCATTGGCGGATTAGTAGTGGGATTTTGGGGCTATTTCTGGTGGTTTCCTCGGGGGCCGATGGGGTTGAGCGTGCATATCGAGCCGCAAAAGCCTAAACAAGTGCCGGGGTTAATCTTGCCGGTCTCGCCGATCTCTCCGTTCAAGGCGACCCAAGAGGAGAAGGATCGATTGCAACAGCTTCTGGCCGCTGCGATGACCGATCCCACTGGGCCGCTTTCCGAAGAAGACCAACGCCTCTTGGATCACTCGAATCTGAAACCGGCCTTGGCCGCCGTGGAATACCACTATGGGGCCGATCCGAACCAATCCTCTGCGGGTACGCCCGTATTACGGGATGTCTGGATTATCACCACGGAAGACTCCCAAGAGGGATCGACGTTAGGCTCCAACTCGGTAGGGGTAGGGCATTTGCTGCGGCGATGGTTCCTGAGCCGACATCCGGACTCGGCCGATCGGGTCCGGTTTCACTTGGATAGCTACGAGAGGCTTTCACTGCGAGTCGGCCCGCTCGATTACACCGGCTTGGCCCACCTAGTCGATCAAATCTACAAAAAAGCACCTTATAAAGATGATCAGATCATTGCGGACATTACCCCTGGGACGAAAGTCATCTCGCTGGCCATTGCGATGGGTTGCCTGCCGCCCAAACGCACCATGCAATATATGTCCAGCCAGCGGGCCCCCCAGACCGGGGAAGTGCTCCATAAGGGAGTGCTCGTGCCCCAGCTCATCGATATCGACCCTTATGTGGAAGAACTTGGATGAGAGGCGTTTTGAAGATCGCTGAGGTGCTAGGGATGTTTCATGGCAGGGCTGCCCGATAGGATCTTCCTTTTCATGGCGAAAGGACCTCTGCATGACCCAGCCACTCCAAGCGATGGTGGTCTTGGCCAGCGAACAACTTTGGCCGAATATCCATGGCCTGGTTCATTGGCAGAAGCACGAAGGCGGCCTGAGCGATTTATGTATCTATTACACGGAAGATGAGCATCGGTCCGCAAGGCCAGCTCGGCGGTTGCAGGAATTCTGTCAGGAACTGTATCCGCAGATTCGAGTGCATCTACCGCCAAGACCCTTAGGAATCTTGCCTCAGGATGTCCGAAACCAAGTGCGGATTTGGCAAGCGCAATTACCCGGGCGTCGGTGGATTGTGAACGCTACTGGCGGACTGAAGCCGATGTTTGCCGGGGCTATTTCTTGTTGTGATCTGCCGAATACGGAAGTGGTGTATCGGGAATTAGGTGGAGATTGGCAGCGGTGGTTGTCAAGCCCTGAAGGTCCTAAGCCGGTCCCGTTCTTTGTGGATCTCTCGGAGACGGATTCCATTCCTATCCAATCGCTGGTAAAGGTCCAATATAACAGCCCGCCGGACGCCCATTGGAAGGTAGCGGCGATCAAACCGCTTCCGATCCTCGCACTGGTTCAAAAAGGGTTGGAAACCGGGTGGAAATGGGAGGCGATGTTTAGGGAGTGCGGGATAGCAAACGGCGGCCAAGCAGGATTTCTTTTCGAAGATTTTGTAGGGGCTTGCTTATTGGAGCTAGGGATCGGAGAAATATGTAAAAATATCCTCTTACAAGAAGCCCAGAAACAAACGCTCCAGGAAATCGACTTGGCCGCTAACTACCGAGGCCAACTACTGATTATCGATTGCAAACTTCGCACCCAAGATGAAGATAAGATCATCTCCCAAATCCTCCAAGCTTATACCGTTTGTCGAGAATTGGGAGGTGCCGGAGCCCGACTGCTCCTGCTTCGACCAGGACTAAGATTCTCTGCCGAAGAGATCGAATTGGCTGAGGCGTTGCGACTTCACGTTCTGGACGCCCGCCAGACAATGGACTTTTTTCGGAAATTAGCCGAGTTCTGTGGAATCCGGGGACCATTGCCCTCTCAGCTTCAGGCCGCCCAGGAAGAGTTGGATCGCGCTCGGGCCAATGGCATCCTAGAGGCTTTTGCCTGCTCGCGGTGGAGCCGGTCGCTTCCTTGCGATGAACCGCTGCAGACGATCCTGCCCATTGGCTCCTCTTTGGAAGCCCTTACGCAATACTTACAGCAAGATTGGATCGCTTACCAAATCGATCGGTACGTCTGGATTCGGGGGAAAAATTTCCAAAGACTTTCGGCATCCGCTATTGAACAAAGAGTACGAACTCTATTTTCTCAACTCCCCGGTCTAAACATCGCTTGGGAAGGAGTGAGCAAGGATAGCAGCACATATTATGTGCGTCTTTATCCACGTAGCGGAGAAGTGATTGCGCAGTTAAAACAATTTTTGGCTCGATTTTCTGGAAAGAACCTTTTGGGGTAACATTTCGGGTTGTCTTTTGGAAGGTGGTTGTTTGTCTGGAGTTTACCCAGTGTTGATTTCGTGGGGATGTGCGAATTGGCCGGAATTTACGGCGATTGACCAGGTTAGGTCGCTTTGGACCGCCCAGCTCGGATCATACCAACCCGCTCGAGTGCTAGCGCGGACGACATCCCGGCGGTAACCCGAAAGATGGGCGAATTTTAGCT
>JAKPGL010000160.1 GCA_029550925.1 Planctomycetota bacterium | reverse complement strand
AGCTAAAATTCGCCCATCTTTCGGGTTACCGCCGGGATGTCGTCCGCGCTAGCACTCGAGCGGGTTGGTATGATCCGAGCTGGGCGGTCCAAAGCGACCTAACCTGGTCAATCGCCGTAAATTCCGGCCAATTCGCACATCTCCACAACATCAACACTGGGTAAACTCCAGGACATACCTCCCGATTGGCAAACCACGCCCTTCATTTTATTGTATCTTTTCCGTCTCCAGTTCCCACGAGTTCCAGAAAGAAACACTATAAAAGAGCGGACAAGAAAGGATGTTCTCTTGAAAGATATTCGCGGTCACTTGGTCTTTCTGGGAACCGGCACGTCGCATGGAATCCCGGTCCTGGGATGTGATTGTCCCATTTGCACAAGCCAAAACCCCAAAAATCGCCGGACTCGGTGCAGTGTGGTGCTAGGGCTTCCGGAGGGGAACCTGCTGATTGACACCCCTCCAGAGTTACGGCTACAACTCCTTCGGGAGGGAATTGGCCGAATTCATGCAGTCGCCTACACCCACAGCCATGCCGACCACATGTTCGGTCTGGATGATCTGCGGATTTTCCCAGCCTATTTGGGCGGCGATTTACCGGTGTATTGCGAGCCGACCGTCGAAGAGCGGATTCGGCTGGCGTTTAGCTATGCGTTTGATCCGGAGGTCCAGGAATACCCTGCCGGTGGGGTACCAAAACTTCGATTTTTCTCCATCCGCCCTGGGGGAGAAGTAGAAGTTTTGGGAGCAAAGATACTCCCCATTCGATTGGAGCATGGTCGGTATGAGGTTCTAGGGTTTCGGATCGGTGCGATTGCCTATTGCACAGACACCAGCGGCATCCCCCCCGAAAGCTGGAACCTCTTGGAGGGGGTTGATGTGCTCATTTTGGATTGTTTGCGTCGCCAGCCCCATCCGACTCATCTTCACCTGGAGGCTGCCGTCCAACTGACCCAAAAACTCCGTCCTCGCCGAACCCTGTTTACCCATATCTGCCATGACCTGGACCATGAAGCCACCAACGCCTGTTTGCCCACGGGTATGGAGCTAGCCTACGACGGGCTGAGAATTCCGTTAGAATGAAAAGACTTGGTTTCCCAGACACCCGGAAAAATGCGAAGGATTACGGGGATCATGTAAAAAAGCTCACCCTTCTTCGGTAGGACCAGAGGAACCTCACCCGCAAGGGTAAGTGTAAGTGTGGGCACCAGGACTGCTGCTTGCGCGGCAGGGCTATCTCCCGAGATTCTTCCCCCTGGATTTGCCAAACCTGTCAAAAACCATGTCAGAACCGAGTTATCAAACCCTGCTGGAGCGACTGGCCCGCTATGGGCAGGAGCATGTGTTAATGGGTTGGGAGCAATGGCGTCCGACGGAGCGGGCCGTTTTGGCCGAGCAATTAGAGCAGATCGACTTGGATCTGGTCCGCCGTCTTTGGCAGGGCGAATTGGCCGGGCAAGAGGTTCAGACTCTCGTGGAGCGGGCCGATTCGCCGCCGGGAGTTCGGCTGGACGGGACCGGCTTGCCTTTTTCGCCGTCGGATGCCCGGCAACACGGTCAGCAACTACTCCGTCGAGGCCGGGTGGGCGTGATTCTGGTGGCCGGAGGACAAGGCACCCGCCTGGGATTCCCCCATCCGAAAGGAATGTTTCCCATCGGGCCAATTTCCAAAAAAACTTTGTTTCAGATCCATTTGGAGAAGGTATTGGCGGTCGGTCGGCGGTATGGCGTGTCTGTGCCGATCTATGTGATGACCAGCCCAGCCACGGACGGGCCGACTCGGCAGTTTTTGGAGCAGCATGGTTTTTTTGGACTTCCGGCCGAGGATGTGGTTTTGTTTTGCCAAGGGGTGATGCCCGCGGTGGACGCCCAGACGGGCAAACTCCTGCTGGAAGGCCCTGGGCGGTTGGCTCTCAGCCCGGACGGCCACGGAGGTCTGATCCCGGCCATGGCCCGCACCGGTGTTCTGCAGGACGCCCAACAGCGCGGCCTAGAGCATTTCTTTTATTTTCAGGTCGATAATCCGCTCACACCGGTCTGTGATCCGCTGTTTTTGGGTTGGCATGGGCTTACCCAATCGGCAATGACCACCCTGGTCATTGCCAAGCGGCATCCGTTGGAACGGGTGGGCAACGTGGTTTCGGTGGACGGTCGGCTTTATGTGATCGAGTACAGCGATTTGCCCGATGCATTGGCCCATCGGCGGAAACCGGACGGCTCGTTGCTTTTGTGGGCGGGCAGTATTGCCGTCCATGCGATCCGGGTGGATTTTTTGGCCCGGATGGCCCACCAGGCCGATCGGCTTCCGTTCCATCGTGCCCGCAAAAAGGTGCCCTACTTGGACGCCCAGGGCCGATTGGTTCATCCCGACCGGCCGAATGCGATCAAATTGGAACGGTTTATCTTCGATATCCTGCCGTATGCCGAGCGGGCCATTGTGGTCGAAGGGGACCCGAAAGAATGTTTTGCCCCGTTGAAAAACGCCCCCGGCCAACCAGAAGACACCCCCGAAAGCGTGCAGGCGCAGATGTCGGAGCTTTATACCAGGTGGCTTCGTTCGGTCGGCGTGGAGGTGGCTGACGGCGCGCCGGTGGAAATCAGCCCTCTATTTGCTCTGGACGCCGAACAGCTTCAGGGAAAAATCCCTCCCGGCGCCCGAATCAGCCAGCCGACGTATTTCGAATAGAACCAACGGCTTCTGGGTTATCGTGGGAGGAAACAAACGATGCTTCATGCGGTGATCATGGCGGGCGGCAGCGGCACGAGGTTTTGGCCGGAAAGTCGCACCCGCCGGCCCAAACAGCTTCTGACCATGTTCGGCCAAAAAAGCCTGCTTCAGGAGGCGGTGGAGCGGTTAGGGGGGCTGGTGGCGGTGGATCGGCTTTGGGTGGCCACGACCGAGCGACTTGCACCGGCTGTGGCCGAGCAATTGCCCGAACTCCGCCGGGACGCCATCTTGATCGAGCCGTGCAAGCGGGACACTGCCCCCTGCATCGGTTTGGCTGCCCTGCGACTTCTGCGGGACGACCCGGACGCCACGATGGCTCTCTTACCCGCCGATCAGCGGATCGCCCCGGTGGACGCCTTTCAGCAGACCCTTCGTGGGGCCGTCGAACTGGTCGAAGAAGACCCTACGCGGTTGATCACTTTCGGCATTCGGCCCACCTATCCGGCGGAGACGTTCGGCTACATTGAGCGGGGCGAGCCGATCCAGCTCGCGCCGCTGGAGACCGGCGCCACTGGGGGAGATTCCTCCGGCGCCGAAAAAAGCAAAGGAAGCGGCGGGCCGACGGCGTATCGGGTGCAGAGGTTCCACGAAAAGCCTACCGCGTCCGTTGCACAACAATATCTGGCCTCCGGCCGATTCTATTGGAACTCTGGCATCTTCGTCTGGAAGGCCCGGACTATTTTGGACCAGATCCGCCAACACCAGCCGGAGATGTACACCCATTTAGATCGGATCGCTCAGGCGGCCGATAGCCCCCGATTTGACCAAGTGCTCCGGGAGGAGTTTTCGGCCATCCAGGGCCGATCCATCGACTATGCGGTGATGGAAAAGGCCCAGAATGTGCTCGTGATTGAAGCGCCGTTCACCTGGGACGATGTGGGCAATTGGCGGGCGCTGGAGCGATGGATCGGAGCGGACGCTCACGGCAACGTCCTGGCCGCCGAACGAACTCTGCTTCAGGATACGACCGGCTGCATTGTGCGCAGCACCGATCCGAACCATCTGGTGGTGGCGGTCGGCCTGGAGGACCTGCTGATCGTGGTTACTCCGGACGCCACCCTGGTGGCCGACAAACGCCAGGAGGAGTCCCTCCGGAAGATTACCCAATGGCTTGCCGAGCGCGGCTGGACGGAATATCTGTAATTGGGGATCGTTCCTTTTCCGCCCAGTGGAACAAGTTCCTGGTGGTGCGGACGGCTGGTCCGGGTTGGATGTTTGTTCTTCTGTTCAGCCGAACTGTTTTTCTTTTTTCCCTTTTATTATAAATTTCGGGGTTTTCGAGGCGGTTTGGCGTAACTGTTTATCCCATCGAAGGTTACGGATTTTTGGTCTTTCCCCAAATTTTGGCGCAACTCTTTTCTGTGCAAAGAGTTAGGATTTTTTCTGGTCCGTTCGGAAGAAACTCCACCGGCCCAACGACGCCGGTCGCTTCGAAGGGCCTTGCTGCCGACCGACAAACATCAGCCAAGTGCCTGTTTTTCCGGCCTGCGGCGTTTGTGGGCCGTCGGCAAGTTTGAGTTTGCCGAGCTGAGCGGACCGACTAATTTTTTCCTCCGCGCTTCCAAACCCTCTGTAAAAAATCGAGGGGTTCTGAAGTTGGATATATGATCAAATTTTCACTATTCCCCTGCGTCAAACTTCCTACCTCGGCCGGCTGCGGGGACATCAATTCGCCTCTCCCCTGGCGGGAGAGGCGAAAGAGCCACCCTCGCCCCTTCGCGGGAGAGGGTGGCCTGCGCTAGCAGGCCGGGTGAGGGGGCACACCCACCCTCGCCCCTCCGCGGGAGAGGGTGGCCGAGCGAAGCGAGGCCGGGTGAGGGGGATCACCCACCCTCGCCCCTCCGCGGGAGAGGGTGGCCTGCGCTAGCAGGCCGGGTGAGGGAGATCACCCACCCTCGCCCCTTGCGGGAGAGGGTGGCCTGCGCTAGCAGGCCGGGTGAGGGGGCACACCCACCCTCGCCCCTCCGCGGGAGAGG
>JAKPGL010000075.1 GCA_029550925.1 Planctomycetota bacterium | reverse complement strand
GGTCCGATTCCGATGGCCATTCCGTTGCCTCAGCCGCGCATCGGTCCGTGCGACCTGACGATCCGGTATCGTGTTCCATGGGAGAAGATTCCGCCCCGTCAAAGCCAAATACGCAGTGTTCCTTTGGCGTTTCCGGCGGAGGGGCAATGGATGGGCTGGCAGGTTGGGATTAGTCCCGCAGAGGGTTTGCAGATCAAACTCGTAGGGGGAGAAAACTGGAAAAAGCTGGAAAATGGACCAGAACCGGCAGGCAGAGAGAACCGGTTGCTGATCGGCGCCCGTGAGCTTGCCTCGGAAATCCGTCTGGGCGTGTATCGGGACGGGGCGGAGAGCGGACGTCCGTTCCTCATAAGCCGGGCCTTTGTCCAGACCTGGTGGACGCACTCCGTGCGAGAAGATCGGGCGGTCTATCGAGTGCGCGGGGAGAAGAAGGAATTCGTAGTTCAGCTTCCGGAGGGCGCCAGCGCGGAGGAAGCAGCCGTTTGGGTCAACGGCCAGCCAGCAACCGTTCGGGCGGCGTCTGAGGGTCGGATTGCCGTGGCGTTGCCGGGGGAGAAGGCGGAAGCGGTGGTGGAGATACGATACCATTTCGCGCAGCCCCGCCCCGCGCGAGGCCTTCTGGAAGCGGACTTTCCTCGACCAGAGCCGGCCGTTTGGATCGATCGGTTCTATTGGTTGTGTCATTTTCCAAGAGATGAGCATCTGTTGATGAATCCTTCCGGGTTAGCGCCGGAATATCAATGGAAATGGAACGGGTGGTCGTGGGGCCGAACGCCTCGATGGTCTCAAGCGGATTTGGAAACGTGGGTCGGCGCCGCGCCGTCGCCGATGACGCCCGAAGGGGTAAATAGTTATTTGTTCAGTGGTCTAGGAAGGATCGAGCCGGTCTCTCTCTATACGGCCGGACGATCGGTCTTGGTATTGACGGCCTCCCTGGCGGCGTTAGGAATCGGGCTTCTCGTGGTGTATGCGCCTGCGTTTCGGCATCCGGCGTGGATCATCGCGGTCGGAGTGGGACTAGGGGCATTGGTCCTGGTGTATCCCGAACAAACCGTCCTGGGCCTCCAGGGGGCCCTGTTTGGAGTGCTACTGGCCATCTTGGCCGGTCTGCTTCAATGGATGGTCCTCGGTCGGCATGTCGGCGCCGCTCGGGTCCCAGGAGTCGGTTTAGACCAAGAGTCCACCCAGCATCAGTACCTTTTCCCGGCGCCGGGAAGCACTAGTTCCACCCAGGTAGTGCCAACCTTAGGAAACTCGTCTTTATCGCCGGATGTGGGGCCTTAAGCGGACTATGGCAGGGTCACCACGAACGGGGCCTGCGGGACAGACGCCTAAGAGAGATTTTTTCGGAAAATGGTATCCCCCGGTTATTTTAAGAGGTTTCGGAGCATGAGGAGGGCGAGGCCCAGTTCCGGCGTCTTCCGGTTCGGGAAGCCCAGAGCTTCCCGGAGGGGCTGCTGCGCTGGAAAGTCGAGCAGGTTTGCCTGGATCGTGCTCCTTGCACTGGGAGGATGGATGGGGGAAGGTGCGGGAGCAGTGCTTGGGGCCGAGCAGAGTCCGGCTGCTCAGCAAGTCGGTTCTGCTTCTGCCAAAGCGACGGCGCCGGAAGTGCGGTTCATTCGGGTTTATGCGCCGGCGGACCGGATTGGTCAATGGCCCTGGGGGGAAATGAAATATGTTCCGGTGGAGCGAGCGGAATTTGAGCAGTTGATTCAGGGGTTGGAGGGCGCGGATTCTAGGCGTCCGTCGCCGGGAGGGATTCAGAAGGCCCGATATACCGCTCGGTTTTCCGAGCCGGCGTTTTTGGAGGGAGAGGCGACGTTTCAAGTGCATCATGCCGCCTCGCCGCCCGCAGTGCTTCGTTGGCCGAGATGGCGTCTGGCGGTCCGAAACGCCGCCTGGGTGGACGGAGAAGGTAAATCGGTCGAGCCTGCCCTGTTGGGGCTGAGCGAAACAGGACAGACCGAATTAGTGGTCGCTCGGAGCGGCCAGCTTCGGTTGGACTGGTCTTTCCAAGGGCGGCGGGAATCTTCCGGAGCGGTGCAGTGTGAGCTTGGCCTGCCTCCCTGCCCACACACAGAACTTCTGCTGGATTTGCCGGACAGTTTCTCCCCTGCTCTGGAAGGAGCTTTGATCCGCCTGGAGGAGTCGGCCTCTGGGCCAGGCCGGAAAAGTTGGCTTTTGGAGTGGGGCGGCCCGATGCCGGGAGTGCTTCGGATTGCGCCGCCGCAGTCCGGCGGCGGGCCTTCTGCCATGATGTTGGTCCAGCAGGAGACCCAATACCGCCTTTCGCCAGAGGGGCTGGAGGGAGTGGTCCGCTTTAACGCTCTGGCCTTGGCGGAACCGGTTTCCGAACTGTCGTTGCTGATCGATCCCGGATTGGAAGTGGTCCGGGTCAAGCTGGGAGAACAAGAGGCGTCCTGGACGATGTACCAGTTCGGCCAGACAGGGCAGCGGCGCGTCGTGGTTCGGATGCCTCAACCGATTCGCAACGAAGTTCAACTGCTTCAGGTGGAGGTGGTCGGGCCGGTGGTTTTGGAGACCGCCTGGCGGACGCCTCGGCTTCGGATGGAAGGGGCCGTCTGGCAACAGGGACTATGGGGAGTTCGGATTTTAAGTCCGCTGGCGGTTCAGAGGCTTGTTCCGATGGACTGCCAGCAATCGAAAACAGAGTCTCTTGGCCCTTCCGAAGCAAATCCTGGAGAGGAGTATTTCGAGTTCCAGGGCTACAGTCCGGAGGCTGCGGTGGAACTGACGTTGGCGCGGAAGACGCCTCAGCTCCAGGCCGACGTTGGTTCTGTGGTGATGTTTACCGAACGGCAGATGAATTGTCGGGTGCGAGCTCGGCTTCGGGCGGATGCGGGAGAGCATTTTCTTCTGGAGGCCGAGGTAGGGCGGCGTTGGCTCATTGATGCGGTGGAAGCCGATCCCTCCACGCAGGTGGAGGATTGGACTCTGGAACCCAGCCCGGCGGGCGGCCAACGATTAACCATCCGGCTCACACGGCCTGTAACCCCTCAGCGAGCGGTAACCCTGCTGATTACAGGGCGTCGGCTCCAGTCGCCGGTGGGCCGAACCTGGCGGACCGAGGATTTGGTCCCCCTTCGGTTCGTCGGGCGGCGGGATGGAAAACGTCTGACGGCCCTTTGTCCGCCAGACGCCTCCTACGAGCTGATCTGTTTGACGCCGGAACCAACGCTTTGGCTGAACCCTCGGCAACTGGATCCGGCGGATTGGGAATTGGTGGAGAAGACTACGGAGGGTTTTTTGTTTTTTGATACGCCTCAGGCCGAATCGCTTCAGTGGGTGCTCCGATCCCGTCCGCCGCAGTATCGGGCAAAGATTCATCTGGACGTGTTGGCCTCGGAGAAATCGCTTTGGGAACGATACCGGATCGAGTGCATTCCAGAAGGCGCCCGGGTGGAACGAGTCGTGATTGTTTTTTCCCACGCCCGTCCGGAACCAGTGCGATGGACGGTAGGCGGCGACTCAGAGCGGCAATGGACCGCCCGACGCCTGACGGAAAAGGAACTCTCCGCGGCTCTAGGGCCGCCGGGCGGCGAAGCCTGGGAGATCACGCTTCGACCTTCCCGGAGCGGAGCTTTTGAAATTCTGGGCGAACGGAGTTCGGCGTTGGCGGCGGAGACGCCGATCAGCCTGGTGGGGCTGCCCCAGGCCGCCGCCCAGGAGGCCGTCGTTCGACTCCGGACGGTTGGCCCCGAAGGACCACAGATTTTTTCTCAGCGGATTCAGCCCATTCCCGCTGTTTCCGAGGATTTCATCCCCGGATGGACGGCCCAATTGGCGGCGTTTCGCTATGACCCCAAACAAGAATTGACCGGGATCATGCCGCCGGCGCTTCGGGTACGGTTGCGTCAAGAGTCGGCCCTTGACCGGGAAACCTGGGTATGGCGGGCGCATTTGGAAAGCCGATTCCAACCCGATGGGCAAGCTGACCATAGGGTCGTCTATTGGTTGGCGAACTTCCATCGAACGCAACTGACGGTTCGCATTCCGTCGGACCCTGATTCTACGCAGATTCAAGGAGTTTGGTTGAACGGGGAACCGGCCCGTCGGCCCATCGTGAGCAGCGGGCCAGACGCCTCTGAAGTGTCCGTGCTGGTGGACCTTGCGCCGGGGCGAACTTTTTCCGTTTTGGTCATTGGATTTCGGACTCAGGGGCCTCCGTTGCGGCGGAGCAGGGGCATTCGTCCCGCCTTTCCTCAACTGGATGTTCCAGTGAGCAGCCGATTCTGGACGGTGTGGTTGCCTCCTGGGTTTGAGGCCCTCTATCCGGCTAAAGATGCAGTGGCGGGGCGGGCCGCCGAGATTTCCGTGCGGGAGCGATTGTTTGGGATTTGGGCCAGGCCGGAGCATCGCCAACCGTTCGATCCCTTGGACAGCAATCATTGGAAGGACCTCAACGCCGCTGATCCGCAAGTCCAACGATGCCAAGAACAGGTGGAGACCTTCTTCCAGACGTCAGGGACCTTACTGGCCCAGTCTCCTAAGAAACCGGCGCCGACCGAGTCTTCCTCGCCCACCGTCTCCGCCGGACGGCGATGGACCTGGGGTGAATTGCTCCAACACGAGGCTTTCAACCGGGCGGGGAAAATCTTGATCGATCGGCAAGGGGTGTGGGAGGCGGGCATCGATCCGGCTAGTCCGGTAGTCATTTCGTCGCCGCCTGCCCAAGGAGCGGAACAACGCGCTGGTCGAGAGGCCCTTTGGCAGGCCGGGTTAGCCCTCGTGGTGCATCCAGGACTGATCCTGATCACCAGTTGGGAACGGGCCGCCCAGCGTCCTGCTTTCAGCCAACCCACAGGCGATCCCTTGGTTTGGTATTTGCCCGGAGGAGAATTGGTCCGCCAGATGGAACATGCCGCCAACTTGAGAATGGACCCGGCTCTGTTGAGTCCGGGCATGTGGCAGGAATCTGCGGCGCCTTCGCCGGCAGGGGCGCTGCGTCCGCTGGAGGGGGTTCCTCAGAGTTCCATGTTGGGGTGGTCTGCCTATCGGCTCGAGGTTCCTGAGGAGAGCCTTGCTGACGGGCAATTTCAAATGGGACTTTTGGATCGCGATCAGCGGCAAGCATGGTATTGGTCGGCTTTCCTGGCGGCTGTGGGGGTGGGACTGCTTCTAGTAAGGCGAAGCCCAGGCGTTGCCCTGGGCGCAGCAGGCCTGTTGGGTGCGGGGGCCTTGTTGGCGACGGAACCATTGGCCCCGGTCGGCGGAGGCGCTTTTTGCGGAATGGTCCTGGCCCTGGCGGGCTGGGCGGTTTGCGGAACCAGCCGATCCCCATCGGTCCCAACCCTTCCCGCCGACGTCTCGACAGGCGCGTCCCCAGCCCCTTCCGGCGGGCTGGGGATCAAGACAGGAATGCTCCTGTTGGCTTTTGGCCTATTGGGGAGGTCGCAAATCTTTGGGGCAGAGGAGGCGGCTATTGGTTCGTTGTCCTCCGGTTCGGCGCCCCTTTACCGTGTGTTCATCCCCATCGACGAAAAAGAACAACCGACCGGCGATCCTTATCAAGTGCCGGAACCTTTTTACCAGTACCTTCGGCGTCGCGCCCCCAGCGCCGTTCCCTCGGCTTCCCGGCAGCGGCTTCGGCAGGCTGTTTATCGAGGCCAGTTGAGTTGGAATCCCGCCGTAAGCCGATGGGAAATCCCACGACTCTCCGTAGTCTGGCAGTGGGACATGGTGGGTAAAGCGTCGCAGGTCCGGTTGGCGATCTCTCGGGAGAACTTCGTTCCGATTCCCGGTACTTGGCTTGTCGAGGGCCAACCGATAGACCCCCAATGGAACGAAGAAGAAAAAAGGTTCCTTTTGCCTACGCCGGCCGGCGTTTCTCCGGTTCGCATAGAAGGGCAGGTCCGACCGGTGTTATTGAACCAAGGAGGCTTTCAGGGGATTGATCTGCCGATTCCCCCGGCGTTGGACGCTCGGCTGGAACTGCTGCTTCCTCCGGAAGGGCCTGAAATTCGGGTGCCAGGGGCCTTCGGAATGGTCAAACGGTTGGCCGACCCGCCGCCCCGATTGATCGCGGAGTTGGGACCTACCGAACAGCTTTCGGTTCGATGGCCTTTCGGATCGCCGTCTTCTGCTCCGGCTGCCCTTCCGGAAGTGGAGCAATTGCTTTGGCTTCGTGTTCAGCCGGGGGCCGTTTTGTTGGATGCACGTTTCCGAGTGCAATTTCCGGCCACGTCTGCCGGCGGAAGCAGGTTTCGGGTGATGGGAGAGGGCCGCTGGCGGCTGCTCTCTTGGGAGGTGGAAGGGGGAGGAAATATGGAAATGACTCCCTCACCCGGAGGTCCGATCTTCGAGTTTTCTCTGCCCGCTTTAGGGCCGGATCGAGTGGGCCGGGCGTCAGCCCGATTCCTTCTGACCGACGCCGCCGGCTTAGGCGCCCTGCGTCTTGCCAAGCTGGAACCTTTGGATGCCCGCGTCCAGAAGCGTTGGTTGGCTGTGTCGGTGGATAGCTCTTTGGAATATCCCGAGCCGTCGCCCAATCGGCCTCAGGCAGTGGCGGTGGAAGAGTTTTTGAATCTTTGGGGACCGGCGGCCTCTCCTCCACGGTTTGTCGATAATCTTTCCGCCTCGACAGCGGGATGGAGTCTGGTGTGTCGTCCTCGGATTCCCAATACTTCGGCCGAACAAACTTTGTCCTTAGGGTATGGAGAGAAGACGGTTCGTGTTTTCTACGAAGCCCGGCTGACCACGACCAGCGGATTTAGTTTTCAGCATCGGCTACAAACGCCGCCGGATTTGGAAGTGGAAAGCATTACGATCCAGCAAGACAATACGTCCCTGCCTGTGCGGTGGGCGCAGACTGCGGATGGAAAACTGACTGTGTTTTCCTACGCCCCGCTGAGCGGCCGATACGAACTACGACTTTCCGGCAGTTTGCCGAGCCC
>JAKPGL010000043.1 GCA_029550925.1 Planctomycetota bacterium | reverse complement strand
GGGGTAAGCCCTTTGGAGGCGGCCAAAGCGGAACTGTTGGCCAGCATCGAAAGCCTCCAGCCCATGCACCAGTTTCAGATCATCTTTTACAACGAGCGGCCCTGGATATTCAACCCTTCGGGCGATTCAGGCAAGTTGCCGCTGGCCACCCCACAAAACAAAGAGCGGGCCAGGAAGTGGGTCCGTTCGATCACGCCCGACGGCGGCACCCGGCACGAAGAGGCCCTGCTGGCCGCCATCCGACTTCGGCCCGATTGCATCTTTTTCCTCACCGACGCGGATGACCCGAAGCTATCCGACGGCCAATTGGAGATGCTCCGTCGGCGGGCCGGCGGGATTCCGATCCACACAATCGAGTTTGGCATGGGGCCGCGATCGGGACCGCCCAGCTTTTTGGCCCGTCTGGCTCAAATGACCGAGGGAAATTACGCCTATGTGGACATTACCCGGCTGGGCCAATCGCCCTAACGGCAAGAAGCCTGCGTCTTTGGCGATGCACTTTTGGGGACCACGGAAACATTGGGTGCAGGCGGTGCTAGGGGTATGGGGTGGATTAGGAAGGGTGGTAGGGCTGGCGGTGTGTCTGGTGGGGTGGGGGCTGGGGGAGCATGCGGCCCAGGCTCAGCAGACGCCCCAGCAGGACATCGTGGAGTGGGACCCTGGCGGTTCGGGCGTTGGCCGGGCTCGGCTCAGCGGCCGGGTGATCGACTACACCGGCGGGTTTCTCCTGCTCCAATTGCCCGACGGACGAGAACAGAAAATCCCCGGCCAGAAAGTGCTGCGTATTGAGACCCAATATGGCCCCGCACATCAGGAAGCAGAACAACGATTCCGCCAGGGCCGATTGGCCGAAGCGCTTGGCCTGTATCGAAAGGCCGTGCAGGAGGAGCAGCGTCGCTGGGTGCGGCGGGAGATATTGGCCCGGATGGTGGTCTGTTACGAGGATACCGGCCAAGCGGGAGCTGCCGGAGAGACCTTTTTACTGCTGGTGCAAAGCGATCCGAATACGCCCTACTGGGAGGTGATTCCATTGGCCTGGGCGCCGACGGCGCCGGACGGCCTGTTGGAGCGGCAGGCCCGACAGTGGTTGGCCCAAGATGTCCAGCAGGCGCCGGTCGCCGTGCTTTTGGGGGCAAGCCATCTACTGAGCGGGGCGGAACGGGGCGTCGCCCTGGATCGGTTAAACCAGCTTACCCATCATCCCGACCAACGAATTTCGCTTTTGGCGTTGGCCCAAACCTGGCGAACGCTCGTGCAGGTAGAACCCGCCCAGTTGGAAGTCTGGGAGCGTACCATTCAAAAGATGCCGGAACGCTTCCGGCCTGGACCGTACTATGTGCTGGGCCGGGCATATGCCCAGCAAGGCCGATGGGAAGAAGCCGCCTTGGCTTGGCTGCGAATTCCGATCCTTTATGGTCGGCCCCGGTCCCTGGCGGCCCGCGCGCTGGTGGAGACAGGGGCCGCACTCCAACGATTGGGGCAAGCCGAACAGTCGGCCCGGCTCTATCAGGAGCTTTTGCGCAGTTATCCCGATAGTCCTTCGGCGGCCGAAGCCGCCCAACGATTAGAAGAACTTCAGAAAGAGACCCCGTCGCCAAAACCATGAGTACGTTTGCGGTTGGAAAACTACGGGCGCACTGCGGTTGCCTTTTGGGGATTCTGGTCTTTGTTTTACTTCCCGTTGGAGGGTTTGGAGTAGGGGACGGTTTGGTTTTGGCGCAGCAGTCGGCTGGGGAAGACGGGCGGTTTTTGGCCGGTTTGCGAGAGCGTCAGTTGCACCAATTGGCCGAGCTTTATTGCCGACGACTTCTGGAGCAAAAAGACCTGCCGACAGCGCGTGGGGCGGAGATAAGCATCGAACTTTCGATCACACTAGCCGAAAAAGCTCTCGCCGCCCCACCGGCCGAACGTGCGCCTTTGTGGCAAGAGGCCCAAAAACCCCTGGACGCCTTCGGCCAACAGTATCCGCAAAGCCCGTGGGTCGTTCAGGTTCGCTTGCAGGAGGCGTTGAACCTGTTGGCCCGAGGGGAACTGGCCCGGCAAGAGGCCGAACTGACCCAGGCCGGGCCGGAGGCCCTGGAAGAGGCCCGGTCGTCTCTTCGGCAGGCCATCCGACGCCTGGAGGAGCTTTCCGAGCAGGTCGAACAGATGCGTCGGCAATCGGACAGGGGGCCAAGCCAACCAATTCGACCGACGGAGGACTCCGCCCCTACGGCAGCCCAGTGGGAGGCCATCGGAGAGACAATTCGCTACCAGTTGGCCCGGGCCTTTCGGAACCAGGCTCAGACATATCCCGCCGGCAGCGCCGACCGGGCCGACGGCCTACTGCAAGCCCTGAAACTTTTGGATTGGACGGCCCGGATCCAGGCGGATCATCCGCTGGTGTGGAAGGCTCGGGTGGATCAGATCGTCTGTTACCGGTTGTTGGGACAGACCAAAGAGGCCGGGGAGCGTCTGGCCCAATTGGCCGGGCTTGGGCCGCCTCCGGACATCCAGGCCCGTGCTCAGGCCGAGGCCATCCGCTTGCTTTTGGCGGAGGGAAAATTGGCTGAGGCAGTTGGCTTGGCCGAGCAGGCCCGGCAACAGTCTGTCCGATCCGCCGAACTGGACCTGGCGGTGTTGGAGACCTATGCGGCCCAGTGGGAGGCAGCCCACAAGGCGCAGGACGCCCAACAGGCCGAACAGCACTATCAGCGGGCCTCCGCCCAGGTGCGGCTGTTGGGACAAGAGTACGGCCCGTATTGGATGCGGCGGGGCGAGGTGCTACTGGCAGGCCGAATGGGCCGGGCGCCGGAAAGCAGCAATGTCGCCGCTCTGGTTCGGGCGGCAGAAGGGTTTTACCGCAGCGGCAAACTCCGAGAGGCCATCGAAGCGTATGACCGGGCGCAAAAGGCGGCCCTGGAAGCGGGCGACCCGCAGCGGGCGTTTCAGGTAGGTTTTTTGGCGGCTACTATCGAGCACCAGCAGGGGCGTCATGCGGAGGCCCTGGCCCGGTATCGGGACCTGGCCCATCGCTGGCCGGACCTTCCCGATGCACCGAAGGCCCACGAACTGGCCATCCACCATGCGGCCCAATTGGCCAAGGAAGGAGCATCAGAGGCCCTGGAGCAATACGCCCAGCTTTTGGCCGAGCACCGGCGACGTTGGCCCAAAGACCCCAGCACCGATCGGATTCGGTACTTGGCCGGTCGATTGGCGGAACTGCGCCGGGATTGGCCCGCAGCGGTGCAGGCATATTGTGAAATCAGCCCTTCGGACAGCGATTTTGCCCAGGCTGTTGAGTCGGCAGGCCGGGTGTATGCTCAGTGGCTGGCCGAAGAGAAGGCGGCCGGGAAATTCGTAGCGGCGCGTGCGCAGGAAGCGGGCCGGTGGTTTGAGTCGGTCATCCAGGGCCCCGACGGGCGGCTGCCCGAACGATGGAGCGCCGCACAACGGGCGGCCGTGTTGGCGGCGGCCCGGCTCTGGCTGGAGTTTATGCCCAAAGGCTACCAGCAGGCCGAGCCGCTTCTGGCCGCTGCATTGCAGAGTTCGCCGGACGCCGACGACCAATGGAAGTCCGACGCCCGGATCCTATGGGTCTATTGTTTGGCCGCCGCGGGCCGCCAGGATCAGGCCAGGCAAGTGCTCCAAGAAGTCGGGCCGGGCAAACCGGAAGTGCTTTTGGTGTTGTTGGAGGGACTATCTCGGCTTGGGGCTGGAGGGGCGCCAGAAGTTCGTACTCAGGCGGCCAAACTCCAATTGCAAACGATCCAGTTGCTTCAGAATCAATCGGGTCGGTTGGGCGAGGCGGTCGAGCGGACCGTGGTACGGATTCAGGCCCAAGCCTTGGCTGACGCAGGACAAAAGCAGGAAGCTTTGGCCGCCTTCCGCGCTGCCGCTCAGAAATACCCAAAAGACTCCCGCATTCAAGAGGCGTATGCCCAGTTTTGCATCGAGCAGGCGGAGACGGCCCTTGTCGAAGAGGGCCTGCGCAAATGGCAGGAAATCAACCGCCATGCGCCGCTGAGCAGCCCGCTGTGGTTTCGCGCCCAATACGGGATGTGCCTGGCCGAATGCCGATTGAACCGCTCGGAACAGGCCCTGGAACGCATCCGGCGATTGGAGATTCTGTATCCGAGTCTAGGCGGACCGGAACTGGCGGCCCAATTCCGCCGGCTGAAAACCCAACACGCAAAAAAGAACTAACCCTTCTGCGCCGGCGGGAATGCCAATTAGTCCGACACCGGTTGCTTTCGGAGGAGCGTCGGTCGTTTTCCGTTAGCCGGTACGGGGTTGAGCTATTTCTGGCGTTTGGCCACTTGTTCTTTCATGAATTGCAGGGCGTCGGCGGCCAATTGACGCTCCGTTTCATACATCCGTCGCCAGATTTTGGTGGCCGGGATCAGTTTCTCCAGCGACAGACCGAACGCCTCGACCACCATAAACCCATCGTATTTAATCTTGGCCAAAGCGTCGAACGTCTCCTTCCACCGGACATTCCCCTGGCCGGGCGTACTGCGGTCGTTTTCTGAAATGTGGACGTGAACCAGATAGTCTTTCAGGGCAAGGATCGCCTTTTTGGTATTTTTCTCTTCAATATGGCTATGGAAGGTGTCGTACATGGCCCGGCAACGAGGATGGTCCACCTCGGCGCAGAAGCGGGCCAGGTCGGCGGCTGTATTCAGAAAATAGCATTCAAACCGGTTCAGATACTCCAGGGCCAGGGTAACGCCTACCTTGTCGGCGTACTCGGCCACTTCACGCATGGATTCCACCCCCCATCGCCATTCATCCGCGGTAGGGCCCTTGCCGGTGAAAACGCCCAGGGCGGAATGGAACGGCCCGGCCATGATTTTGCACCCGGCCGCTGCACAACAGTCCAGATTGCGTTTGTTCTGTTCGATCCCTCGACGCCGCACGGCCGGATCGGAGCTGATCATATTGCCATCCGGCCCGCGGATCGCCGTGCCGCTCCGTTCCAAGCCCAACTCGTCCAGCCGTTTGCCCCACTTCCGGTAATTCTCCAAATTGTCCAGATCAAAACAGGGTAGTTCCACCACGTCGTATCCGATCTCTTTCAGTTCTTCCAACAGGGGCAACATCGAATCGCTTAACGTGTCGGTCCACATCAAAAGATTCATGCCGTACTTCATGGATTGTCTCCCTTCCAGAAAAGGATGCCTAGGGAAAGCCGTCGGCAGGGTCTCTACTGGGCGATGCGATGTACCGACCAACGGCCAAACGAATGATTCTCCTCAAAGTTCGCTTCGTAGAAAGGTTTCCTGTACCATGTTAGCCGAATGCAAAGGAGGCTTATTTTAGGGCAATTTTCGCCCGGCACTGTCATTCCCGCTCTAGCGGGAATCCAGAAAAACAAAAACTCTTGAAAGACCTGGATTCCTGCTTTCGCAGCAGTGACAAGGACTGCATTCGGCTAAAGTGTTACAGGTTTCCTTATTTTGCCTGTTGTCAAGTTGCTCGTCCATCCCCCGCCACAACCGCCTACCTGCCGCGTAACCGTTCCCAGGGGAGCCAGGATGGTAAGTCCGGCTTGTCTAGCAGTCTGGCCGAACGGTGTGACACAGAGTGCAACTATGGACCGAAAAACGGGCCTGTCCCCGGAGTGTGAACGGTTACCCTGCCGCCGGAGAAACTCCGTACCCGATACAGCGTCGGAAAAGGCTCCGAGCCTTTGCAATGGAGCATGGTTTCCGAGACGTCAGGTTGTGTAACGCCGTCTGTTCGAAGGTAATCCGGCCAATCCGGAGAGCGTGGGGTACTACTAAGGTTCTCCCCGTGTGGGATTGGTCTTTTCCAAGATTTTGAAGTGGGCCGATAAAGAGAAGTTGGTAACATTTTAGCCGAATGCAGTACTTTGTCATTCCCGCTCTAGCGGGAATCCAGGCTTCTTGCAGCCGCTACTTGGGAGGAATAACAACGTAGCTTCCTCATAGGACCCTGGACTGCCGCTAGAGCGGCAGTGACAATTCCAGGCAATTTCCGCCATAAAATCAGCCTCCTCTGCATTCGGCTAAAATGTTACGAGAATTTCTTCATTTTCCCCCAAGGCGGGGGGGAGTAATTGTTGCTCAATCCCCCAGTAATGTATTTGACTAACCCTCCTAGAGGGTAATAAGTCTAGTCCTGGAGAATGGACCTACCAGTGTTAGCAATAAACAACATATGGGGAACTGGCAATTTTACCTACAAAATGTTGTACTGTTTCTGTCTGAATTCCTCCTGGTTCTTTTGAAAAATGTGCTCCGAAAGAAAAAACGCGGGAGTTTTTTGACGGGCACTTGCCGAAGGGCGGAAAGCAGGTATATAATTGGGTTTGCCCGCGGCCGATAAGGCCGAGAGGTAAACACCGGATGGGCTTTCGCCAAAGAGGCTGAAGTATTTTAGGGTGGCCTCTTGACGCGGCCTTGAAAATCCGATAATTTAAGAGTTTCGCTGTTTGAGGCACCGGCCCAGCCCTTTCATCAAGGGCGGGAAGGAATCGAATTCGGACGCATAGGTTTGAGTTGGTTCCCGCCGGTTGCTTCAGGTAGCCACTTATATCCCAAGGCAATCAAAGGCCGCGGGAAAGTTGATCTTTGACAATGTGGATTGGGTCGAGAGGCATCTTCGAATCGGTGGACCGGTGAGTCCTTTTTTTATGAAGGACTTACGGGTCGAACCGGGCGCTAAGGACGTCGAGAGGATTTGTCGGGACGTACAGTTCTGGACAAGTCCTGCGGCGGCGAGCATCGTTACTTAACGGGACGGCCTTCCCCCAGTCAGTGGGGGTGGTCGGCTCGCAAGTAGCTGGGGGATGCATGAATTGAGCGCGGCATTGGTCTGTCCTCCCGGTGGAGAGCATCCACGTGGGGGGCGGCTGAGGAGCGTTGGATTCATGTGGCCAAGCTACTAAGGGCGCATGGGGGATGTCTGGGCGTCAGGAGGCGATGAAGGGCGTGGAAGACTGCGAAAAGCCCCGGGAAGCTGTCAAACGAGCGTTGATCCGGGGATTCCCGAATTAGCCCGCGCTGAATCCATAGGCGCGGAGCGGCGAACCCGGTGAACTGAAACATCTCAGTAACCGGAGGAAAAGAAAGAAAAATCGATTCCCTCAGTAGCGGCGAGCGAACGGGGAACAGCCCAAACCGCGGGGGTTTCCCCTGCGGGGTAGTAGGGCCCTCCCCATGGGAGTTACCAAACGGTAGGCTAATGGAACTGTGCTGGAAAGGCAGGCCAAAGAGGGTGACAGCCCCGTACATGAAAGCTGACCGTCTCCCGGAGGGTACCTGAGTAGGTCGGGGCACGTGGAACCCCGACCGAAGCAACGGGGACCATCCCGTAAGGCTAAATACTCCCTGACGACCGATAGTGAACTCAGTAGGGCGACCGAAAGGTGAAAAGAACCCCGGCCTAGGGGAGTGAAAAGAATCTGAAACCATCCGCTTACAAGCGGTCGGAGCGCTATGGCTCTTTTAGAGCAATGCGTGACGGCGTGCCTTTTGCATAATGATCCGGCGAGTTACCGTCGTCGGCTTTCTGGTTAAGGCCTTCCGGGCCGGAGCCGTAGGGAAACCGAGTCTGAATAGGGCGTTCCGCTTTGGCGGAGGTCGGCGGCGGTAGACGCGAAACTGCGTGATCTACCCATGGGCAGGGTGAAGCGCGGGTTACACCGCGTGGAGGCCCGAACCCACTAGGGTTGAAAACCTAGGGGATGACCTGTGGGGAGGAGTGAAAGTCTAATCAAACGCAGAGATAGCTCGTTCTCTCCGAAATAGCTTTAGGGCTAGCCTCGAGCCACTACGTACCGGGGGTAGAGAGACTGAATCGGTCTGGGGGCCCTCCCAGGCTGCCCTGCCGAACCAAACTCCGAATACCGGTACGACTATCTCGGGAGTCAGTCCGCGAGGGATAAGCTTCGCGGTCGAGAGGGAAACAACCCAGACCACCGGCTAAGGTCCCCAAGCATGGCTCAGTCACAAAGGAAGTGGGGTTACCGAGACAGCCAGGATGTTGGCTTAGAAGCAGCCATCATTTAAAAAGTGCGTAACAGCTTACTGGCCGAGTAACCCTGCGCCGAAAATGAACGGGAGTAAGCCGTGCGCCGAAGCCGTGGAATACGTCCTTCGGGACGTATTGGTAGGAGAGCGCTGAAGACCAGATACAAGGCGTACCGAAAGGAGCGCTGGTGTGGGGTCTTCAGGTGCTTATGCCGGAATGAGTAACGATAAGGCAGGTGAGAATCCTGCCCGCCGAAAGCCTAAGGTTTCCTGGGGAAGGTCATTCCGCCCAGGGTTAGCCGGTCCCTAAGTCGAGGCCGAAAGGCGTAGACGATGGAGAGCAGGTCAACATTCCTGCGCCGTCCAAGCTGACCGAAGGAGAGACGGCGTCCGTAGGGTGAGCGGCGCGAGTAGAAATGGCCGTGGACCGCTGGGCCGGTGAGGGTAGGCAAATCCGCCCTCGCACAACCGGTCCTCGGGACCGACTGCGTTTTACGTTCAGGAAGTCATCCGAAAGACGTCCAAGAAAATCTTCGTAGGGTTGACGCTTGGACGACCGTACTAAAACCAACACAGGTCGGCGAGACGAGAAGTCTAAGGCGCTCGGGAGAACACTGGTTAAGGAACTCTGCAAAATGGCCCCGTAACTTCGGGACAAGGGGCGCCCCTGGGGGTCTCAAGCTTCTGGGGGTCTCAGTAAATCGGGAGCTGCGACTGTTTATCAAAAACACAGGTCTCTGCCAACTCGTAAGAGGATGTATAGAGACTGACGCCTGCCCGGTGCCGGTAGGTTAAGGAAGCCGGTTAGCAGGGCAACCTGCAAAGCTGGCGACCTAAGCCCCGGTAAACGGCGGCCGTAACTATGAGCAAGTCGTAGTTGTAAAATTCGGCTATATGCTGGGACACCTGAGTATCCGCCGGTACTCGTCCGGTTACTGCCGTCGGGCGTTTTGCCGCCGACGGCAACGGGACAGTAACAATCCGTGCGGTGCAGGCAATCAGCAGGAAAGACCGCCATGCTCAAAGTCAGCCAGATCCCACTCCATATCGGCTATTATTTTGCCGGGTTCGTCGATGGCGAAGGCAGTTTTCACCTCAGCTTTCGCCGACGTACTGACTACAAGCTCCCTTGGAAGGTATCGCTTTGCTTGAATGTGTCCCAAAAAGATCGGACCATTCTAGCGTTACTGAAGCGGCATCTTCAGTGCGGCACCATCCGCTACAAGGGCGATGGCGTCTGGATGTATGAGGTCAACAACCTCAATGCGATCCGGCAAAACGTAATTCCGTTTTTCAAGCGATTCGGTTTTTTGTCGGCCAAGAAGAAACGGGACTTTTCCCTTTTCAGCAATATGGCCGATCTGATGGCCAATGGCGCCCATCTGAGCAAAGAGGGCATCTGCCAATTGCTCCGATTGCGTCGCAAGATGAATGACGGTGGAAAACGGAAATATGCCGAGGAGGAGATTCTGGCAGCTTTCGAGCAGACGGAATCCTCAGAGACTATATGCCGAACCTTGGAAAGCCCGCAGGGCGCCAAGGATGATATAGTCCGAACTGCAGGGCGACCTGCAGAGCCGGGCAGAAATGACCCGGCCCATCCCCTAACGGGATGAGTAACAACATTGGACGGTCCTAAGGTAGCGAAGTTCCTTGTCGGGTAAGTTCCGACCTGCATGAATGGCGTAACGACAGCTCCACTGTCTCAACCAGTGACCCGGTGAAATTGTAGCCGTGGTGAAGATGCCACGTTCCCGCAGTGAGACGGAGAGACCCCGTGAACCTTTACTGCAGGCTGATATGGGGCTGTGGTATGTCCTGTGTAGGATAGGTGGGAGGCTGTGAACCCGGGACGCCAGTCTCGGGGGAGCCGTCGGTGAAATACCACCCTGGGCCTACTTTAGTTCTAACTCCGATCCCGTTAACCGGGCGGAGGACAGTGTCAGTCGGGCAGTTTGACTGGGGCGGTCTCCTCCTAAAGAGTAACGGAGGAGTCCAAAGGTACCCTCAGCCTGGTTGGCAATCAGGCGTCGAGTGCAAAGGCAGAAGGGTGCTTGACTGCGAGACCTGTCGGTCGAGCAGGTGCGAAAGCAGGGCTTAGTGATCCGGTGATCCCGGATGGAAGGGTCATCGCTCAACAGATAAAAGGTACTCCGGGGATAACAGGCTTATCGCGCCCGAGCGTTCACAGCGGCGGCGCGGTTTGGCACCTCGATGTCGGCTCATCGCATCCTGGGGGTGGAGAAGCTCCCAAGGGTTTGGCTGTTCGCCAATGAAAGCGGTACGTGAGCTGGGTTCAGACCGTCGTGAGACAGGTCGGTCCCTATCTGCTGCGGGCGATAGAGGCTTGAGGAGGGTCGCCCTTTGTACGAGAGGACCAGGGTGAGGGAGCCACTGGTGTACCAGCTGTTCTGCCAAGGGCATACGCTGGGTAGCTACGCTCCTGAGCGATAACCGCTGAAAGCATCTAAGCGGGAAGCGCGCTCCAAGATGAGGCCTCTTGGGTCGGTTCGAGAAGAGGACCTTGATAGGCCGATGGTGGAAGCACAGCGATGTGTGGAGCCAAGCGGTACTAATAGACCCGTTACCTTCACCTAAAAGACCTATGCACTTTTGAATGACCTGGGTGCCGAGACCGCGGTGGGAAACACCCAGCACCATACCGAACCTGGCCGTTAAGCCACCGTGGGCCGATGGTAGTAAGGGGACGACCCCTTGCGAGAGTAGGTAGTGCCCAGGCTCTGGATAGAGCAGACCCCCTTGTATATATCAAGGGGGCTTTTTTTATTGGTGGAGTGATATATGGTGATGTGAACGACGATATAACCAATGTTATAGTTCAGTCAAGTGATGGTAATTATGTCTTTGCTGGCAGCACCGGAAGTACAGGTAGCATTTTATCATCACAATTATACGTTGTCAAAATAAGTAGTACTGGTCAACACGATGTATTGTGGCAGAAAACGTACGATGAAAATTGCATGAATTCAGCATATTCAATTCAAAAAACGAAAGACGGTGGATACGTACTCGCTGGTGTAAAAGATTTGCAAGTGACCTCTATAATGCCTCTTGAAGCTACTGGTGATTTATACGTCTTGAAAATAGACTCAAATGGTAATTTAGTATGGCAAAAAACGTATGGTGGAGATAACTTAGACAGTGGATCATCTATACAACAAACATCCGATGGAGGGTACATTGTTGGTGGTACAACTCAATCATTTGTTTCTGAGACTAACGATGCATACATTCTAAAACTTGATTCTTCTGGAAATCTCGGCACATATTGAAGCATGTAAGAGTGGAGAAATCATAGCAAAATAGATTGAACTGGAGATATCTAAAATAGATATCTCCAGTTTTTATTTTTTGATTGCATCAATTTTTTTGCTTACTCTAATAATACTCAATAATCCACATCTATATCAATCCTCCTATTCATAGCCCTATTGCGGAGATGTACAAATTCAACCAATTGGAATATTTCCATCAAGGTGAATTCAACACTCGAATTGTGGTAAAATTATGGATAGTAAAAGATGATGCTTCTGTCAGCTTATTCAGAATTTATTAATATAAATCGTGCAAATGATATATCAGCAGTGAATGTACTTCTCAAAAGATGTATTAAACCAAATGATAGCGAGGAGGTGTGGGGGATGAACAAGAGTAAGCTTGTTTCTATTTGTTTTTTGCTATTGATCACTGTTTTTGCGTTTTCGGCGGTCACGTACCAAGATGGAAAGGTTCTTTTCACGTTTAAGACGAACATCAAAGCAACGTCTGTATTCCTTGCAGGTAACTTCAACAACTGGAGCACAAGCGCCATGCCAATGCAACTTGTTGATGGAGTATGGCAATTGGCAATTGCATTGGACCCTGGGACGTATCAGTACAAGTATGTGATAAACGGTACAACGTGGAAGGAAGATCCAGAAGCGCCTTCGTACGTCGATGACGGTTTTGGTGGAAAGAACGGTGCATTCGTTTTAACGAGTAATTTCGAGGTGAATTCGGTAGGTGGACCGAAGAAAACAATATCGAAAAACTATGAAATCAACCAAAATCGCGAGGATACGATATACGTCGATGAGGATGGATATGTAGTGATAAGACTCTATGCAAAAGCCGACAGAGTATTCATAGCCGGTGATTTCAATGGTTGGAGTGATAAAGATACGGAAGCATATTTCGTCGAAGATGGTATTTGGGAGGCAGTCTTGGAACTTACTCCAGGCGTGTACGAGTACAAATTCATCGTGGATGGAAACTGGGTATTTGATCCAAACGCATTCGCATTCGGTGATGATGGCTTTGGTGGGAAAAATGGTGCGTTTGAAGTTATAGAAGAGAACGGACAACTCACAGTAAGAGCACCGCAGAGTGGAGAAGGAAGATAAAAGGAGCCTAAAAGTTTTGCAAGTCTTGGTTTCTGTAAGGTGGGGGTTAATTATCCCCGCCTTTTTGTTCTCAAAAGTTTTGGAGGTTTGTTCTATGAGAAAAGACTTTTGTGTATTTTTGACGTTGCTCGTTGTGTTTTGCTTTCTAACAAGCTGTGCGACATCGTTTCATCCAGCCGAATCTAAAACTTGGCAAAAGACGTACGGTGGAACCGGTTTCGATGGTGCACAGTGCATCCAACAGACAAGGGATGGCGGGTACATCGTTTGTGGATGGACAGATTCATTCGGCTCCGATGGATACGATGGATACCTGCTTAAATTGGATGGCAGTGGAAATTTGAAATGGCAAAAAATGTACGGTGGAGATCAAGAAGATTGGTTCAATTGCGTAAGACAAACGAGTGATGGTGGATACATCGCAGTTGGTTGGACGTATTCGTACGGTCAAGGTTTGGCAGATGTGTACGTTGTAAAGATAGATGAAAATGGGAAATTGAATTGGCAAAAGACATACGGTGGTAGTGGTTTTGATGCAGGATATTGTATCGAGCAAACAACTGATGGTGGATTCATAATCGTTGGTGAATCAAATTCGTTCGTTTCAGGCCCTGTCGATGTGTATGTTGTAAAGATCGATGCGAATGGGAATTTGAAATGGCAAAAAACATATGATAGTGATGGCAGTGACGAAGCCTTTTGCATACGAAAAGCGTCTGATGATGGTTACATCATCGCGGGCAGAAGCGATCCACAAAACACAGGAATGTACGATGCATATATTCTGAAGATTGATGAAAATGGGGCACTTAGTTGGCAGAAAACTTACGGTGGAGATGACTGGGACGAGGCAAAGTCCATATGTCAAACGAGTGATGGTGGATACGTCGCCGTAGGTGTAACGAATTCGTTCGGTGCTGAGTGGGATGC
>JAKPGL010000042.1 GCA_029550925.1 Planctomycetota bacterium | reverse complement strand
TACCGTTGGCTCCGGAAGCTTCCGGATCAGGCCCTCCTGCCAAACGCGGAATCGAAACGCCGGGAGAAACTGCACCTCCTCTTTCAAAAAGTCGGGTAGTCCTCGAAGCACTTCTTCTTTGGTACTCCCGAACCAAAGCAGTCCGAATCTCATCCTGCCCATCCAGCCCACCTCTACCCCGGCCTCTTTCCAGGCCCGAACAATTTCCTCCGGCAAGTTGGCTGGCTCGGCAGAACCTGCCGAGGGCTGGGCTTTGGCTTCACCGGATGGCCGATCTTCTGTAGGTTTGGCCTCCTGGGCCTCAGGACCTGCCGAGGGCTTGGCGGGAGAACTGGTGGAGGCTGACGCCGCCGATTCCTTCGGCAGCGGCTTCGCCGAGGGCGATTCTTTTGAGCCGGCGCCTGCCAACGCCGTCAAAAGCCCGGCCAAAACCAGCCAGCTTCCTGCCCACCTCAGACCCCGGCCCATAGTGCCTGCGCCCAAGACCTTCCTCCACATCCAATCTGCACGAACCTTGGCCACCATGATGCTGCCTCCAAAGAAAGAAGCCTAGGAAAAGACCCTAGCCCTGTGTCGCGCTCCGCCACCGAGTTGCTAGATGGGCTGAACTACGTCCCACCGTCGGTCAAGCCGGCACGCTGCCTGATCGCTTAGGCCGGTCTGAACAGCATGGGCTACTATCCCGTGTATGCGGGTGTCCTTCGGGCCGCCGCGTCAGGACCGCCGAACGGAGTGATGTTTATTTTACCCTCTTTCCCAGACGCCGAGAATAATGGCCGCCTTTGCGGGGGTGAAGAAAAGGTCGTATTGCCGCACCTAGCCGAGGCGGGTTCCTGGACGTACACTTAGGCGGGGAGAACAAAGGGAGTACTGGGGGAGACACAAAGAAGCCTGGGTTCCCGCTTACGCGGGAATGACAATAGGGGATGCGCGGCGGGGACAATGAAGGCCCCCTCACCCGGCCTCGCTTCGCTCGGCCACCCTCTCCCGCAAGGGGCGAGGGCTGATGCACCCCCTCACCCGGCCTCGCTTCGCTCGGCCACCCTCTCCCGCAAGGAGGCGAGGGCTGATGCGCCCCCTCACCCGGTTTGGCTTGCGCCAAACCACCCTCTCCCGCCAAGGGGCGAGGGTGGGAGACCCCCTCACCCGGCCTGCTGCGCAGGCCACCCTCTCCCGCAAGGGGCGAGGGTGGACTGCCGCTTGCGCGGCAGTGACATAGAAGGGGCTACCGTTTGCTCAGAAGACCTCCTGGGGTTTACTCAGACGGGGATGGATTATGCTAAGGCCAGGGTCTAGCAAGCCGCTGGAGGATTGGGCGGGTTTGCCCTCACGGCCTCATCAATCCCGCCGTCCATTACTCCTCCTGCCGATACTGCTGAAGCCGACGCTGAAGATACTGCCGGGCCTCGGTGAAAAACGCATGATACTCCGGCCGACGATAATCGGGAAAGGTCCACGGATGCGGCTGCCATTGGCCGTGCCGATAAAAAAGCGTGATCTCCGCATAAATCCCCCGGTCCAGATAAATGCGATGGGCGAAATCCTTCGTGGAGGCCAAGACCAGCTTGGCCAAGGTGAGATAGCCCGGATCGAGGTTCAAGGGCCGGGGTTCCGGATGTCGGCCCAACTGGGCATACTCGGCCTCCCAAGCGTTGGTCTGTAGCTTCCAATCGACTAGCCCAGCCGGGTCCTGCAACTGGGGGAAGACGAAAAACTGCTTTTTTAACCCTGCGCCCATGGTGGGCTGATAATAATCGGTCTGGTGGAAATCAAAAAGCGGACTTTGCAAGGCCGGCGGCCCCCACCGGGCAGCAGACCGCTCCTTGGCCCATAGCAGAGCCTCCTCATACCGGCTAAAAGCGGCCAGGATCAGCAGCACCGGCGGATGCGGCGTCGGTTGGCCCATAAGGTTGGTCCCTACACGCCTCCTATCAAGAGGATTCTTCCAGTTTTCGGAGCAGGTTTTCGATCTGGGATTTTAGGAGTCGAATATCCTGACACACCGTGTTCCAAACGACTTCCTTGTCGATTTCAAAATACCCGTGCACCAAGACATTGCGCATTCCGATCATTTTTGTTCAAGGGATTTCCGGGGCCAGGTTCCGAACGGCATCCGGTAGATTTCGGACCGCCTCTCCGATAATCTGCAAATGCCTGACAAACCACGCCTGCAGTAATTCGTTGCTGTCGAATTCGGTTTTTGTTTGCACGCGATGTCGTTCGATCGCTGCTATGGCTTCTAGAATGTCTTGGAGTCTTTCCTTAGGGTCTCTCATTTTTCCTTTTCCTTTGACAAAATTAGAGAGACGACGGCGATAGAGAACTTTTCTACAATTTAAATCGGCTTGGCCTCTTGGAGCACACGGTCTCGGATGCGGCGTTTCAGCCCGCCTGGAGTAACGACATCAACTCGACAGCCCAACAATTGTTCCAGGTCATATTGCAGCCCTCCCAGGTCCAGCAACGTTCTGCCCGGCTCCAATTCGACCAGCAGGTCCAGATCGCTTCCCTGGTGGGCTTCGCCTCGGACAACCGAACCAAATACCCGTACGTTTCTGGCGCCATACTGGGCGCAGAGCTGCAAAATCTCTTCCCGTTTTTCTTGAAGCAACCGGAGTAAATTCATCTGAAAATCTCCAAGGATCGGTAGGACTTTCGCAAAAGATTTATTTTCCCCCAAATGGTTCTTTGATGTTACATTTTCCCCAGCCCTTCAATGGCCTGGGCGATTTTAGCCCGGCGCTGGTCGATTGGCCGGGGATCGGTCGTAAAGTGGGTCATATCTTTGGTGATCTCTGGCGGCACTTCCAACAGGGATTCGTACTGGCGCAGCAGCTCGGGCGAAAGCTGCTTCCGATGCCGATCCACCAAGTCCCGTAGCATGACCAGATATTCATAATCCTCCACGCCTTCGCGGAGCATTTCCCAGCGGATGCTGGAAACCGGTCCTTCCAAGACCGGTCCCGGCGATTTGCCCGGTGTAGCGGCGGCCAGCGGCGGATACAAAAATCGTCCGTCGCCGTTGCCCCAGTAGAGTTTTACTCCTTTGGGCGTCGAATAGCCGCTCACATAGCCCATCGGGTCTTCGTAGGGATTTTGCGGTTTATCGGGATAAGCGGCGTCGGAAGTCCAGTAATTGGTGCTCCAGATCAGGATGCCCTGGATCCGACGCTGCCAGGTCTGCCAGAGCCAGACCCGAAGTTCGGTGGCCGGATGGTCGATAAATAGGGTACAATACGGGGCTTTGGGACCGCAGCAAACGTACCACCAGAAGATGGCCCCTTTGGCCCGCTCTTTTTCCGCCTCTTGGTGGTTATAGTTGAAGCTGACCGGACACCAGATATCGACCGGCGCTTTGAGTTTCGGGTTGGGTTCTTCGGTGAGCATCCGGCGCAAGCCTGGCGCATACCGCCGGAGCCGTTCCATCCCGGCGGTTACAAAGTCGTAGTCTTTCGGGTCCGGTTCGTCGAACCAATAGACGTAGGCCATGGGAAGCCACCCCTTGGCCCGAAGGTGGTCTTCCAGTTGCCGGACGTAGCTAGAGAACATGGCTTGATACTGTGGAGTGTTTTCCGTGTATTTGCCGATAGCCGGTTCGTACCGCTCATGGAAGGTGCCGCCGCCCATGCCCTGGACGTGGAGCATGATGGTATTGAAATGGTATTTTTCCAGGGCCTGCTGGACCGCTCGATCGAAGGCGGTAAAATCCAGCTCCGCCTTGGGCGGATCGGCTTCCGGCAGCCAGCGCACCCGGATCGGGTCCAGCGGCGCCGGATCATAAGGACTGATCCGATGCTCAGCAAAACTCTGGAAATACATATCCAGCACTTTCCGCTGGTCTTCTTCGGTTTTCAGATTGTGGTATTGGAAGATTAGATGCGGCGATAGTCCCAGGGCCGTCTCCAGCCGATTCCGGTCCGGCAGGGTAAAATCCCAAACCTGAAGCTGGATCGGTACTTTTGTCTGGAACCCTTCGGCCTGGATGGTAAGCTGGGCCTGATACAGGCCGGGCCGGGCGTCCTTCGGAACATGGACTAATATCCATATCGGCTGATTTTGCCCGGCAGGCACATCCACCGGCTGTTCCTGCCGAAGCGGGGGCAGGGCGTCCGGCCACCAGTCCCGCACGCCGGTCCGGTCCGTCGGCGTATGCACATAGTGGTAATACACGTAGAGAATCTTGGTTTGACTGGCCGGGATCCGGGCGCCTGCGGGGCCGATCCAATCGGAAATCTGGGCCCAGAGTTTCCGGAGCGGCTTCACCGGCCGAACCACCACTTGGACAGCTTCCCGATCGTTTCGGCAGGCGGCCAACTGGGCGGCAACCTCCGGCAGAATGGCGCCTGGTTTGGCTTCTGGCCGGTTGGCGGCCTGTTTTCCTTCTGGGGGGATTAGGCCCGGTTTGGCCTCCGGCTGGCTGGCAGCCTGGTTGGGGTTTGGCTGGCTAATAGCGTGTGTAGGTTTTGGCTGGCCGGGTTGGGTCGGTTCGGGCGCAGGCCGCTGCCGGGGAACCTTCCATCCCGCCTCACACCACCAAAGGGCCGCCTGTTCTGATTGGCTAATCAACTGCCCATAGTCCGTCCGATAGTAATCCGACACATCGTAGAAAAACCGAAAGAACGTCTGTTTGGTCTGGTCGGCCTTCTGCACCATAAGCCGAAGCAGATGTCGGCCTACCTGATTGGGAAGTTTCTGGACCACTTCGGTGGTTTGCCCCGGCGGCATCTGGGGGTTGCTGGCCGGTTTGGACGGTTCGGACGGAGCAGTGTCCGAACTATGCACCGAACCGGCTTCGGAACCGGCCTCGGCGGCGTCGGCCAAACAACTGGTCCAACTCAGTTGCACCGGCTCTTTGCCCAGATTGGCCAACCGGGCGTGCAACTCCGGCTGCCCGGTGTCCGCATCCGCTCGGAGCGAAAGCTCTTCGATCCGGAGCGGCAGGGAGGCTTTCTGTTCGGCGCCTTCAGTCGGGCCGACTTCCACAAAAACCGTCTGTCCTACCAGGTCCCCTGGCGTCGGGTCCATCAGGCCGGTAAATCGTACCTGATTGATTTGAAAATAGCTTTCCCGATCGGCCGTCCGGAGCCGAACCCACACGGCCTCGGCCGGCAAAAAACCGGCCGGTACGTCCGCTTCCACCTGGCCGACGCGGTCTTGCCGGGCTAGGGGCTGCCAATTTTGACCGTCCCGACTTACTTCCACCAAACAGCCGCCCTTGGCGTGGTAATTTAGATGGCACTGGACCCGGCCTGTGGTAAACTTTCGACCATGCAGTTGGAATCGGTAGCTGACCTGGGCGTCGCCGGAAAAACAATACCGATCTGTATTGAAGGCGGCCATGGCGCTGGCCAAAGGCCGATGATAGTTGGCGCCCTCGCCGTCAAACTGGGTCCAAAACTCATACACACCGTTCCGGATGCTTTCCCCCTCGCCAAGTTCCAAATCGCCTTGGCGCAGATGCACCGGCAGGACCGGCGTTAGCCGGACGGCGTCGCACTCCAGTCGTCCCTCGGCCTCCCAAAAACCGACCCGCACAATGCTCTGTTGTACATGGTCCGGCACTCGAAACACAAACCCTCGCCACTGCCAACGGTCGGTCAGACTGTGCCAATCCCGGTTGGCAAACTCCGGACCGGAAATCACACAGCCCTGCCGAACATCCCCCCGAGCGCGAAACTCAAAGCGATACAATCGGCCGGGCTGCCAGGGGATTGGTTCGGTACGCCAGTAATTGGCGCCTTTAGGTCGGCCCTGGAGTTCCACCAGTTGCCGATCCCGCCATCGGCCCTGGCCGCCTTCCAGATGCCAACCGGCGGGTCGCTCTTGCCCTGCCGAGGCCTGTTCGTCCGCTTGGGTGAAATCGGGGTTGGGTATCTGTGTTGCCGGGCTTTCCCAGACCACTGCCCCTAAGCCACCGCTTGATTCTCCCCCAGCGGCCTGTAGGACCGCTCCGCTCCACCCGGCCAGCAGGCCCACCACCACTGCCACTCCTATCCACCAATGTCGCCGAATTTCCATTATGGGCCGATACGTAAGCACTGTCGCCAACGGGCGTGGGGTCGTCGAGGCATCTTGCCAACTTTTAGAGAAATTTTTCCTAGACGTTTTCCAATACCGATCCGGTCGCCTTACTGGCAGGTGATGCATAAAAAACCTCCTCAAAATTAGGAAACCTTCCGTTGGTCGAATGGGCAACCACTCCCTTGCCCGGCAGATACTGTACTTTACTTTTCCAGGTTTCCGAAGCAACTGTTGCTGCAAGGGAGCTTCAGAGATCAACAAAACGATTCGTTTATTCTTCCGCCAATTCTTGTTCTAGCTGTTCCAACGGCGGCAAAAGAGCGGCGATTGCCTGTCGGAGGCCGGGCAGTTCTGCCTCCACAATCTTCCACACCCTTTCCAAATCCACGCCTTCGTATTGGTGAATCAGCACATCCCGCAAACCGGCCATCGTTCGCCAGGGAATGCTCGGCAAGTTTCGTCCAATCGTTTGGCGGCTTCGCCGATAACTTCCAAATTGCGGATGACTGCATCCTGGACCATCTAAAGAATCGTTTTTTGCCGTCGGCCGTGAATCGTTGGATTTTTTCCAGACATTCTAACTGGAGTTTTGCAAATTTGGGATTTCCACCGATCTTGTACACTACCGACCCTCAAAAATCACGGGATTTTTGATGGACCTGTTCCGTGTACGAACACCTGAACAAGCCCATTTTGCAAAACTCCAGATTCTAAAATATGGGCCAAGTACACGCGAGGGTCTTTCTTCATAACGGCTTGGCCTCCTTGGAAATCCGACGGTGCAATAGCCAATAAAGCCCTTTTTCGGATACCACATCCACCTTACGGCCGAGCAACTCTTGCAATTCTACCAGCAACCCGGCCTGATCCAGCAGGCTTCGATCCGGTTCAAACTCCACTAGTAAGTCCAGGTCGCTTTGGACGTCCGCTTCGCCCCGTGCTACCGAACCAAACACCCGCACATTCTTGGCCCCGTATTTGGCGCAGATCTGCAGAATCTCCTCTCGCTTTTGTTGGACCAGTTCCTGCAACGTCATGTTTGGCTCCTTAAAGGACGCCGCGTATGTTTTGGCGGTTTTTTTTCAGGACATGGGAAGTTTCCTGGGCTAAGTGCCTATCCGAAAACCTCTTTGTCTTTCCAGTTCGTCTTCTGAGAAAGGCGATCCCACTGCCCAAAATATGGGCAAAAAAGCAACTCCGATTGGCCCATGGTAACGGAGAGGGGGGACCTTTTGCTAACAGGAAATAGGTTTTCGGAGAGGCTCTAAGTTTTCCGGCCCTCTGCCCCCCGGAGGGCTATTCCGCTCGATGGGTTTTCCCTTACAATTCCTTTGGGGAAAACAATTCCTCTCTAGGCTTTGGAAACCAAACGTCTCTTCTTTTCTATTTTTACCATATTTTTGAAGCAAGCGGAATCCTCTGTTCCCGGAGGCCTTAAGGCTGGGGGCCCGATTCCCTCGGTATTATGATCAAAAATACATGTAAATCCCTACTCCTCTCCGACGAAGGATTTGGATATAATAGAAAGTCTTTGTTGGATTCGGCAAAAGAAAATAACCGAATCTATCTCTAGTTGTCGGTAAAGGGATAACCTTCTGTCGAAATCGTATCGAGCAGACAAGGAGTTTACCGGATGAGCGGCGACGAACCTAGCAGACCGCGTACCATGTTTGAAAAAATCTGGGACGAGCATGTGGTTTATCAGGCCCCGGGGCGGCCGGCCATTTTATACATCGATCTTCATCTGGTCCATGAGGTAACCAGTCCGCAGGCGTTCGAGGGCCTTCGGCGTGCGGGGCGAAAAGTACGTCGTCCAGACCGCACCGTAGCCACCGTCGATCACGATGTGCCCACCACGGACCGACACCTGCCCATTGCCGATCCAATGGCCCGAGAGCAGCTCGATACGTTGCGCCGCAATTGCCGGGAGTTTGGCATTCGGCTTTACGACATCGACGATCCGCAGCAGGGCGTCGTGCATGTGATTGGGCCGGAGTTGGGCCTGACGCAGCCGGGCATGACCATCGTCTGCGGCGATAGCCACACGGCAACCCACGGAGCTTTCGGGGCGATTGCTTTTGGCATCGGCACCAGCGAGGTGGAACACGTACTGGCCACCCAGACCCTCTTGCAGCACAAGCCCAAAACCATGGAGGTTCGGGTGGAGGGGCGATTGCAGCCGGGCGTGTCGGCAAAAGATTTGATTTTGTACATGATCGGCCAACTGACCCCAGGCGGCGGCGTGGGCTACTCGATTGAATACACCGGATCGGCCATTCGGGACCTAAGCATGGAAGGCCGACTGACCGTCTGCAACATGTCGATCGAAGCCGGTGCACGGGCTGGCCTGATCGCCCCGGATGAGAAGACGTTCGAGTACCTCCGCGGTCGGCCATTTGCTCCGAAAAACTTCGACGAAGCGGCGGCCCGTTGGCGGCGTCTGCCGACCGATCCGGGCGCCCAGTTCGACCGCAGTGTTTCTTTCGACGCCAGCCAGATCGAGCCGCAGGTTACCTGGGGGACCAATCTGGGCCAGGTCTGCGGCGTTAGCGGCCGGGTTCCCCACCCGTCGGAGTTCGCTCGAGCAGAAGACCAAAAGGCCGCCGAAGCCGCCCTGGCTTACATGGGCCTGGAACCGGGAACGCCGATAACGGACATCAAGGTGGATGTGGTGTTCATCGGCTCCTGTACTAATGGCCGGATCGAGGACCTTCGGGCTGCCGCTGCGGTGGTGCGAGGCTACCGGGTGGCCGACGGCGTTTGGGCGCTGGTGGTGCCCGGCAGCGGCGGTGTGAAGCGCCAAGCCGAGGCCGAGGGTCTGGATCGCATTTTCCGCCAGGCTGGTTTCGAGTGGCGGGAACCCGGCTGTAGCATGTGCCTGGCGATGAATCCGGATCGGTTGCAGCCGGGCCAACGCTGTGCGGCAACAACGAACCGCAATTTCGAGGGCCGACAGGGACCGGGCGGCAGGACGCATCTGGTTAGCCCGGCTATGGCCGCCGCCGCAGCCATCCGGGGCCGGTTCGTCGATGTCCGCCAGTGGGAATATAAATAACTCCCTTCCTTCCGATATCTCCAGAGAAATTCGTTTGGCTTCTTCTCCGCTCTCACTATGGCCGGAGAGCCGGTTGCATTGTGGGACTTCAACCACTCGCAACCACTCCAGCTTGAAGTTGGCATCAGGATGCCATCGCAAACGGTTGTAGGTCAGAGGTAACAACGGAACCGGCTCATAGCCGGATTGCCCATCTGGTAATTCGGTGGAAAAGTTGGTAGGCTCCAAAGAGGGGAAGATGCCAACAGGAAAACTGTTTTCTTGGGGCGGCCTTTCCGGTGGCCGGTAGGTTTGGTTTTGTCCCTGAAGGCCGACGGGCCATGAATGAACCCAGTTTGCAGCGTGATCCGGTGGAAGTCTTGGCCGAGGAGTTTCTCCAACGCCGTCGGCGCGGCGAACCGGCGTCTATTGAAGAATATGCCGAGCGGCATCCTCAGTTGGCCGACCGCATTCGGGAGGTCTTCAGCACGGCGTTATGGCTGGAAGAGTTTCGGCAGGCAGGGGCCAGGTTAGAAAGACCTCTCCCGCCGACGGCAGGGCAAACCGCTCCAGCGTCCCACCCGACGCCCCTCAGACGCCTGGGCGATTTCCGGATTATCCGCGAAATTGGCCGGGGCGGCATGGGCGTGGTGTACGAGGCCGAGCAGGAGTCGTTGGGCCGTCGGGTGGCCGTGAAAGTGCTGCCCAGCATCCATTTATCCTCGCCCAGTGCGGTACGGCGGTTCCGTCGGGAAGCCAAAGCAGCGGCCCGGCTCCACCACACCAATATCATCCCCGTCTTCGGCGTAGGCGAGCAGGACGGCGTCCATTACTATGTGATGCAATATATCCGCGGCTTGTCCTTAGACGAGGTGCTTGAGGAACTCAGTCGGCACTATTTGGGTTCCCAACCCTCGGCCTCGACGCTTTCGACGGAGGACCTTTCCGCCAAGGCGCAGTCCGCAGAGCCGATTCCTTCTCCATCGGAAGGCGCCCAGAAGGAGATTGTTGTAGAAAACAGAACGGGTCGAGAAGAGGTCTGGCAACTGGCCCAACTGCTGCTGGCCGGCGGTTTTGCTGGTTCTACGGGGCTGGCGTTGAAGGGACAAACCGCTGCGGACAGTAGCGGTAGTCAGCCGATCGTTCAGGCCGTCTCGGGCTCGGGGCCGCCAGAATCCGGCCCTTTGGGCTCTAGCCCCCTGGAATCCGGCTCTTCGGACGCCGGGCCTCCGAAATCTAGTCCCTCGGCGTCTGGCCTTCAGGCAGGCCCGTCGGAACTTGCCGAATCGGCCGCCGCTGTTGCCAAGCCGTGTCCTCTAGGAGTCGGCTATTGGCGATCGGTCGCGGGGATCGGCTTGCAAGCAGCCAACGCCTTGCACTATGCCCATGAGCAAGGGGCCTTGCATCGGGACATCAAGCCGGGCAATCTCATCCTGGACAGGGAAGGCCGGGTCTGGGTGGCCGACTTCGGGCTGGCCAAGCTGCTGGATCAGGAAGAGACGACCCGTTCGGGCGATGTGGTGGGTACGCTCCGATATATGGCGCCGGAACAATGGGAAGGCCGGGCAGATCCGCGCACCGATGTCTATGGTCTGGGCCTGACGCTCTATGAGATGCTTACTCTCCGGCCTGCCTTCGACGAGACGGACCGCGCGCGGCTAATCCGCCAGGTGATGGACGAGGAGCCGACGCCGCCCCGGAAACTCCAGCCGTCTGTGCCGCGAGATTTGGAAACCATCGTGCTGAAGGCCGTTGCCCGGCAACCGGCGGACCGGTATCAGACGGCCGCCGAATTGGCCGAGGATTTAGGGCGATTCCTGGAGGATCGTCCGGTTCGCGCCCGGCGGGCGTCGGCGGTAGAACGGCTGTGGCGGTGGTGCCGGCGGAATAAACTGGTGGCCGCCCTTTCTGTGGCGGTGGTGGGGCTTTTGGCGGTCGTAGCGATCGTGGCTTCGGTGGGTTATGTGCGGACCTCGGCGGCCCTGCGCCAGGAATCGTATGAGCGCGCTCAAGCCGAAACGGCCCGAAAATTGGCCGACGCCGAACGCAACCGGGCCGAGCAGGAACGTCAAAAAGCCGAGACCCAATACGCCCGGGCCGAGGCCAATCTTCGGCTGGCGATCCAGGCATTTGAAGACATTTTCCATCGGATCGCTGCCGAGCCGGTCTTCCAGCCTCGGCTTCCCGCCCGTGAAGAGGCCGACGGCGAAGAATCCACGGCGGGGGAAGAGCCTTGGGAAGTGTACAGTTGGACAAGTGCGCTGACAGAAAAAGACGCCGCCGTGGTGCAAACCATGTTGGCCTTCTACGACCGCTTTGCCCAACAAAACGCCGAGAACCGCACCCTGCAAAAAGAAACCGGCCAGGCCTACCGACGGATGGGCGAAATCCATCTTCGACTGGGCGACTACGACGAAGCGGAAAAGGCCCTGGTGAAGGCCCGTGAGGTTTACGGCCGAATCTCGCCGGATGCTAAAGACGCCGGACTGCTGACGGTGGAATGGGCGATGGTGGAAAATCGGCTTGGGAACGTTTATTGGCTGACCGGTCGATGGCCCCAGGCCCTCCAATGCTATCAGACCGCCCGGCAAATGCTGAGCCAAACGCCGGCCGAGATCGCTCAGACACATGCCTGCCGATTAGAACTGGCCCGCACCTATGCCGCTTTGGGTCGGACGCTAAGCTGGCGGTGGATGGGACGACGAAGCGGCCGAAAACCAGCGCCCCCCGGCGCCCCTCCGGGGGCCTCTTCCCAGGCGGCGCCGCCTCAAGAGGAACTGCCCGATCCCGAGGCCTGTTACCGCCAAGCCATTCAACTGCTCCAACAACTGGTCGAACAATCGCCGCAGCATCCAGAATATCGCTTGACCTTGGCCCGCACCTATCGGGAATTGGCCTCTTTTGTTGGTCGTCGGCTCCCGCCGGACCAGATTGCAGCGGCCCGGCAAAAGTCGCTAGAACTAGTAGAAAAACTGGCCGCCGATTTCCCCGCCAATCCCGACTACCGGTTTGAACTGGCCGAGACCTATGCGGCCATTGCCCGGGCAGGTGGTCGGCAGTCGGTTTCGGAGGAAGACCGCCGTCGGCTCCAAGAGGCCCTTCGGATCGAAACAGAGTTAGTCAGGCAGTATCCCCATGTGCCGGACTACCAGGCCGCCCTGGCCCGATTGCATTCGGAACTGGCCCGGTTGTCGGCCGCTGGAGGCCAATGGGCCGAGGCCGAACAGCATCTTCGCCAAGCGGTTACTATCCAGCAATCCCTGGCAGATCGGTTTCCCGATCTGCTACCGTATCAGATGGAATTGGGCCGACAATGGGTCCTCTTAAGCGGGGTGCTCCAGTCCCAGGGCAAAAAAGAAGAACACCGCAAACTCCTCGAAGAGGCGATCCAGCGGGCCGAAAAAATGCTCCAGCGCCCGGATCGGGCCATGCTCGCTCGGGGGTTTCTCGGTTGGGCCTATGCCGCCCATGCCGAACTGCTCCAACAGCTCGGCCAGCCCGAACTAGCCAGTCAGGCCCGCCAAAAAGCCGAACAACTTCGGCCCAAAGACGCCCCCGGCGGCCGAATGCCCTGGATGCCGGGCGGTCCCTGGTCGCTCCCCCGCCCCCGTCCCCATGAAACCCCTGGTCCGAAGGCGCCGCCGTCTCGGTAACCCAGAGGACGAAAACAAACAAGTCGCACCCACTAGGGCCACGGACGGAGGACACCCCTCGTGGTTGTCCCCCATGACTGAAGTAAAAAACTGGTAACATTTTAGCCGAATGCAGTACCTTGTTACTGCCGCGCAAACGCCCAATCTAGACTTCTTGCACCGCTAGTTGGGAGGAATAACAACGGAGCCGCCTCACAGGACCCTGGATTGAGAGCTTTCGCGGCAGTGACAATTCCGGGCAATTTCCGTCATACAATCAGCATCCTCTGCATTCGGCTGAAATGTTACAAGATAAGAAAAAATCCCAAAGGAGAATTACCCCATGGGACCGACAGAAATGCGGGCGAAGTTGCTAGAGTGTTTGGGCGGACCGTGGCCAAAGCCGGGGCCGCTCCAACCGAAGTTGCATCGGACGGAACAGAAACAGGGCTATCGGATCGAGTGGGTAAGCTACGAGGTCGAGCCGGGCGACCGAGTACCCGCCCTGCTCCTGGTACCAGACGGCGTGGACGGCGAGCACCAGGCCCCGGCCGTGGCCGTCTGGCACCAGCACAACGGCGAGTGGCATCTGGGCAAGTCGGAACCAGCCGGACTGGCCGGGAATCCCATGCACCATACCGGAGTGGCCTTTGCAAAGATGGGCTATGTGGTGCTCTGCCCAGACGCCCTCTGTTTCGAAGAGCGTCAGGACCCCGTGCTCCGCGGCGGCGACTACGAACGGTTTGAGTTCCTCCGATATGTGGTCTCGGGCAAGTGCATGGCCTGGAAAAACATCCTCGACATGCGCCGGGCCATCGACTACTTAGAAAACCGTCCCGAAGTGCAAAAGGGCCGGATCGGCTGCTACGGCCATTCGATGGGGGCCACGCACACCTGGCTGGTGGGGCCGTGGGACGATCGGCTTCGCTGTTTGGCGGCCAACTGCTGTCTGCCCACCTATGCGGCCATTCACCGGACGAAAATCCTGCACTGTTTTCCGAACTTTATTCCCGGCTGGTTCCGGTACGGCGATACGCCGGACATCGCCGCCCTGATCGCTCCCAAGCCGTTGCTAATGACCTTCGGCGAACTAGACGGCGGCAGCCCGATCCAAGAGGTTCGGGAAGGAATCAAGCGGATTGCCCAGGCCTACCAGGCCGCCGGCGCCCCGGAAAATTTCCGCTCCTTTATTGAGCCGGGTGTGGGGCATGTGCTGTCGGAGGCCATGTGGAAGGAAATCCGTGAGTGGTTCCAAAAACATTTGCCCCCGGGAAGGGTTCCTTAGCAGTTCCGGCATTGGTGGGGGCAAAGAGCGAGGCCCTTTCCGCCCTGTGAAGAAACCCGGCGATGCTGCGTCAACCGGCAGGCGGATATGGAGGCGCCGCTACCGGAGGGCGTCGCACACCAGATCGCCCACCTCCTGGGTCGTATAACCCATTTTGCCGGCCGCCTGGCTTTTCATCTTCGTACCGGTTACCGTCTGGATGGCCTGGATGACCCGTTGGGCCGCCTTCTCATAACCGTTGAACTCCAAAAGCATCGCCCCTGCACTGATGGCGGCGATCGGATTGATCTTTCCGGTGCCCGTGTATTTCGGGGCGCTGCCGCCCATCGGCTCAAACATGCTGACCCCGCCCGGATCGGGATTCAGATTGGCCCCGGCCGCCACGCCCATGCCGCCCTGAATGATCCCGCCCAAATCGGTGATGATGTCGCCAAACATGTTCGTCGTTACAATCACGTCGTAATACTCCGGGTTTTTCACCATCCACATGCAGCAGGCATCGACGTGATTGTAGTCGGTGCGGATGTCCGGATACTCCTTGGCCACCTCATGGAAGGTGCGTATCCACAAATCGTGCCCATAGGTAAGGACATTCGTCTTGGCCACCAGGACCAAAAAGTTCTTTTTGTTCCGTTTCCGCGTGTATTCAAACGCCCATCGGATGCAGCGTTCGCAGCCTTTGCGCGTGTAGATGGCCGTCTGGATGGCCACTTCGTCCGGAGTGCCTTTCTTCAAATGACCACCCATACCGGCGTACAAATCTTCTGTATTTTCTCGCACGACCACGAAGTCGATGTCCTCCGGCCGTTTGTCGGCCAAGGGAGTCTGAACGCCTGGATATAGTTTCACCGGACGAAGGTTGATGTACTGATCCAGTTCAAACCGAAGCCGCAACAGCAGACCCCGCTCCAATACCCCGGGCGGGACCTGGGGATGCCCCACCGCCCCCAATAAGATGGCATGAAACGTTTTCAAACGGGCCAGCTCCTCGTCGGGCAGAATGTCCCCAGTCCGCAAATACCGCTCCCCGCCTAGATCCACTTCGGTAAACTCGATCGAAAACCCTTCCAGAGCCGACACCGCTTTCAGTACTTTCACTGCCTCGGCTACTACTTCCGGGCCGGTTCCATCCCCCCCAATGACCGCCACTCGCAAGGGATTTTTTACTTCTTTCGCTGCCACGGTTCGCTATGTCCTTTTTAAAAGGGTGAGCAATACGTTCTAAAAACCACGTCTTTCTCCCCTTTCAAGAGGGGGAGAATTTTCCCAAAGAACCTATTTTACCTTCCAGCGAGGCCTTTCAAAAGTCCGGGCATCTCTAAAAGGAACAGTCGGTGTGGGTCCCATCATGCCAGGGGAATTGCCCTCTCCACTTTCCTCCATGAATTGCCATTACTCGTAACGCATTAGCCGATGGAAAAAAATATGCTTGCTTCTCCTGGGTGGAGCCAATAGTGTCATTCCCGCACAAGCCAAGGATGTCATTCCCGCGCAAGCCAAGGATGTCATTCCCCAGTAGTTCCAAGTCGGTTTGTCCAAGGAAAATAGTTCTAACTTCTTATTTTTCGAGGACTTATGCCACTTTGTCATTTTCACCCTCTAGGGGGGTGGGGCAATAAAAAAATGGACCATCGGTGGTGGAGT